>CAZGCI010000004.1:0-80406 GCA_964524185.1 uncultured Thiohalocapsa sp.
CGCCCGGCGCCCCGCCGCTACTGTCGCCGGCGGGCGGGTTGCGCAAGGTGAAGGACTTCGCGACCCTGCTCCGCGCCTTCGCACTGCTGCCGGCTGACTTCGGTGCGCGCTTGATGATCCTCGGCGAAGGCCGCGAGCGCGACAGGCTGACCCGGCTCGCGCAACGCCTGGGTGTCACCGATCGTGTGGCGATGCCCGGATTCGTCCCAGACCCCTTTCCCTACCTCGCGCGGGCGGCAGCAGTGGTTGTATCCTCGCGCCGCGAGGGGCTCAACAATGTCCTGGTGGAGGCCATGGCCGTCGGCGTGCCGGTGGCCGCAACGGCCTGCCCAGGCGGGGTGGCTGAGCTGCTGCAACATGGCCGGGTGGGGACCCTGAGTCCGGTGGGCGACGCGCCGGCGTTGGCGGCATCCATCGAGCGCCTGCTGCGCGATCCGACGCCGCCAAAACGCTTACGGCGCGCAGCTGCGCCCTATGGCATCGCGGCCTCCGCCAGAGCATATCGAGATTTTTTTCACGAGATCATCGAGCGGCGCGCGGCATGCACGCGATGACTGATACCCCCGCATCGGCTCGCGGCAGCGCGCCCCGACGCGTGCTGTTGGTGCGCCTGAGCGCCATCGGTGACGTGATCTTCGCCTCGCCGCTGGTGGCGGCCTTCCGCCGCGCCTACCCGAGCGCGCACTTGGCTTGGCTCGCAGAGCCGACGTGTGCGCCGCTGCTCCGCCATCATCCGGATCTGGATGAGGTCATCGAATGGCCGGGCCCGCTGCTGCGGGGGCTCTGGCGGGAACGGCGGCTGTCGCGCTTGTTCGGCGAGCTCCAGCGCTTGCATCGGGGGCTGCGTGCGCGGCGCTTCGACCTGGCGGTGGATCTGCAAGGGCTCATGAAGAGCGCCCTACCGGTGTGGCTTTCGGGTGCGCCCACGCGCATCGGTCTCGGCAGCCGCGAGGGCAGCCGCATGCTGTTGACCCGGGTGGTGCCCCGGGAGCCAGCGGCCGAGCGCCCACGGATCGGGTCCGAGTACCAACATCTGGCCCGGCAGCTCCGCCTGCCGTTGGACGATTTCCGCATGGCGGTGCCGCTCGGGCCGGACGATGCGATGGCCGCCGATGCGTTGTTGGCTGCGGCAGGGCTGCCGCAGCAGCGCTTCGTCGCCTTTTGCCCCTTTACCACCCGGCCGCAGAAACACTGGTTCGCGGAGCGATGGGCCCAGCTGGCCGCGCGCCTACAGGCGCATACGGGGCTGCGCGCGGCGTTGCTGGGCGGGCCGGGCGACGTGCAGGCCAGCGGCGCCATCGTCGCCGCGTCCGCCGGTGCTGCCGTGAGCCTAGCCGGTCGTACCTCGTTGCTCGAGGCGGCTGCGGTCATGGACCGCAGCCGCGCCGTGGTGGCCGTGGATACGGGCCTCGGCCATATGGGCATCGCCCGCAGACGTCCGACGCTGCTGCTCTTCGGCTCGACCCTGCCCTACACGGATACCACGCGACCTGATGCCCATGTGCTCTACCATCCGCGCAGCTGCTCGCCGTGCCGGCGGCGGCCCACCTGTGATGGCCGCTTCGAGTGCATGCGCGACATTACGGTGGACGAGGTGCTGGCGGCACTGCATGCGTTGCCGGGGGTGGCGGTGTGAGGGTGTTGCACGTGGAGGGCGGCGCGGAGCTCTACGGTGGCGCACTGCAGGTTCTGTATTTGCTGGAGGGCCTCGCCGCCCGGGGCGTCGAGAACCACCTCATCTGTCGTCGCGGGTGTGGGCTCGCCGCCCGCGCGTGTGGGTTTGCCCGGGTCCATGAGCTGCGCCTGCGGGGCGATCTCGATGTTGGCATCGTCCGCCGCGTGGGCCGCGTCATCGACGCCGTTCGCCCGGATTTGGTCCACCTGCACAGCCGCATTGGGGCGGACGTGATGGGCGGCATCGCCGGCAGGCTTGCCGGTGTACCGGTGGTGCACACGCGTCGCGTAGACAATCCAGAGCCACACTGGCTAGCGGCAGCCAAATATCGGCTGCACGATCGGGTGATCGCCATCTCCGAGGGCATCGGCCAGGTGCTGCTGGCGGGAGGCCTGCCGGCGGCAAAGCTGCGCGTGGTGCGCAGCGCCGTGGACCCGCGCCCCTTCGCCGGCGGCTGCGACCGCGCAGCGCTCGCGCGCGGTCTGGGTGTTGCGGCTACTGAGCGCAGGCCGGCGCCCGTGATCGCTGTGGTGGCCCAGCTCATCGAGCGCAAAGGCCATCGCTTTGTGCTGGATGCGATGCCGGCCATCCTCGCCGAGGTCCCCCAGGCGCAAGTGCTCTTCTTCGGCAAGGGGCCGTTGGTGGGGCCGCTGCAGGAGCGCATCGACCGCGATGGGCTGGCCGGACACGTGCGCCTCATGGGCTACCGAGAAGACCTGCCACGGCTGCTGCCCTGCATCGACCTGCTGGTGCATCCGGCCATCCGCGAGGGGCTGGGGGTGTCGCTGTTGCAGGCGTCTGCCGCCGGCGTGCCCATCGTCGCGAGCCGCGTCGGCGGCATCCCGGAGGCGGTGCGAGAAGGCGTCAACGGCCGCTTGGTGCCGCCTGCGGACGTGCCGGCCCTCACCGACGCGATCCTGGCGTTGTTGGCAGCGCCGGCGGAACGCCAGCGGCTGGGTGCCGCCGGTCGGGAGCTGGTGGCCCGCGAGTTCTCGGTCGGGGGGATGGTGGCGGGCAACCTCGCCGTCTACCGCGAGCTGCGTAAGGGCGTGCCCGCCGAGTCCGAGCGCCGGCCAGACTGACGCCATGCAAAGCCCGGACATGCCTGGAACGCCCATGGCGAACGCACGCAGCACCACCGTGATCATCGCGGCGGCCTTTGCGTATGTGTCTCTGAATGCCCTGCTGCTAGGCCTGGTGTCGCCAACGGCGGAATGGGATCACGCGGAGCAGCTGATCTTGAGTCAGTTCCCGGCGCTCGGCTATAACAGCCAACCGCCACTTTACACCTGGCTGGTGCAGGGCCTGTTTGTGTTGACTGGACCAAGCCTGCCTGCGCTCTTGGCGCTCAAGGCCGTGCTGCTTGGGCTCATCGCGGCAGGTCTGGCCATGGCGGCTCGGGCACTTGGTATGACCGCCGCTCAGCAGTGGATAGCCGTGCTCGGCCTGGCCTTGATTCCGCAAGTCGTCTGGGAAAATCAGCGCAACTTCACCCATACGGTGCTAGCGGTTGCGGTGGGCGCTTGGACCTTGGTGGTTGTGCTGAGGCTCGTCTGTCGGCCGAGCTGGCGCGGATACCTTGCGCTGGGTCTGCTATTGGGCCTCGGGGCGCTCAGCAAATACAACTTTGGGTTCTTTGCCCTCGCCCTGCTCACCGCAGCGGCAACGCTGCCCCGCGGGCGGCGGGTGCTGTTCACCTGGCGCTTCGCACTGTCGTTGGTGCTCGCCGCCGTGCTGTTCGCTCCGCACGGGCTATGGGCGCTCGGCGCCCGAGCGGCAGCGGGGGAGGCCTTTCATGAGCTCCAGATGTCGAATGGCTTTGGCTGGGGCACGTTGCTGGATCTCGCAGCCGGTCTCGCGGCCAGCCTGGGTCCGTTGTTGGTGTTCTCGACCCTGGTGCTGCGCCACGGAGCAACCCACACGCGCCGATCGGAGGGTTGTCGGCTGCTTTGGCGCACCGCTGGTGTGGCCCTGGGGCTGGCGGTGGCACTGCTGCTCGCGAGCGGGGCGCGAGATATTCAAGAACACTGGCTGCAGCCGCTCATTTTCTTCGCGCCGCTGTTGCTGGCCTGCCAAGTAACATCGGTGCACAAGGGCGGGCGGGTCTTCGCCGGCATCGCGGTAGTGGTGCTGGCGGCCGTCTCCTTGGCGCTGCCCGGTCAGGCCCTCTGGGCAAATCCGGAGCGTCCGTCGCGCCTCAACGCACCCTACCGCGAGCTGGCCGCAGCCATGCAGGCGGCCCGGGCCCGGCCAGCGCTGGTGCTTGCGGACAAGGATGCGTTGGCCGGCAACCTGCGCCTCGCCTTTCCGGACGCTCTGGTTATGTCCCAGCGGAGCTTCTTCCCTAAGCGGCTGCCGGCTGGCGACTGGTTGTTGGTGGGCGAGCAGTTGTCTGCACCCGAGGCGCCCTTCCGGCGCTGGCTGGACGAGCGTTGGGGTATCCAAGCGCTGGATGTCCGTCGGGCGGAGGCAAGCCTGTACCATTTGCCGGCCCAGACCATGACGTTAGACTGGGCCCTGGTCACGGCGCCGGCAGCTGGAACCTAGCGAGCCTGGTCGTCCGCTCCCGCGTGTAATACGTCAGGCACGGTTCAACTTGGCGGCGTACGTCCGCCCACGATTTTGCCGGGTGTCGCCACCATGCCCACTGACACCCCGGGGGACACGCCCGGCGATCTGCCCGCTGCGACGGCGTCTAACACCGCCGCGTAGGCCCTTGCGCTGGTCTCCGCCCGGTAGCGGTCGACGGCCTGGCGCAGCGCACTCGGAGGGGGCGGATCGTCCAGTACGGCGGCCATGGCAGCGGCCAGTGCCGGCGCATCCCCCACCGGTACCAGCGGGCCAAAGCGACCGTCGGCGAGGATCTCGCGCGGGCCGCTCGGGCAGTCCGTGGCCACCACGGGCGTACCGAGCGCCATGGCCTCGGTGAGGACGTTGGGAGAACCTTCCCAGGCCGACGACAGCGCGAACAGGCGAGCGCTGGCGAGAAACGGATAGGGGTTCGGCTGGAACCCAGGCAGGTCCACGTCGTCGGCGACGCCGCCTGCCGCGGCCTCCGCCATGAGCCGCCCGCGCCAGGCGCCTTCGCCCAGCAGCACCAGCCGGCAGCGTCGCCCGGTGCGGAGCGTGGCGAAGGCCCGCACCAGCGTTGGGAAATCCTTCTGCCGTTCCAGTCGGCCAACGCCCAAGATCACCGGGGCAGCCTGCTGCGCAGCCGTGTCGAGCCAGGGGTGGGGGCAGGGCAGCGCGGCCTGTGCGATGAGCTTCGGAGTGATGACCGGGTTGCGGACCACACTGATGCGCTCGCGCGGGTAGCGTGCCACCGCCGCGGTGTCGTCGGCGACCCCCTCGGAGACGGCGATGATGTGCTCGATCGCGCGCCAACTTCGGCGCACCGCCAAGCGGCGCAGCCGGCGTACGAGGGGGTGCCGGCTCGCAAGGGCGGCGCCCAGGTTGGTGCCGAGGCGCATCACGATAGGCGTGGCTACGCCGGCAAGCCGCCGGGCGAGCACGGCGGCGCGACCGGCTCGGTCCTTCGCCGCCAGTAGCACTGCGGGACGCTCCGCGCGCAGATAGCGGGCGAGCGGTACCACGGCGCCCAGGGTATGGTCGGTGCCGAGGTCGATGCGCCGCACGCCCGCCGGCAGCGCTTGGAGGTGAGGACTGTCGGTCCTGATGGTCAGCAGGTCGACGGTCCGACCCTGCTCTGCAAGTCCGCAGCAGAGATTCAGGAGCATGCGCTCGACGCCCCCGGCACCGGAAAAGGAGGCGAGCACGGCGATCCGCTGAAGTTGTTGCGCCATTTACACTCTGTGTATTCGGTAACTCGAGGGATAGGCGGGCGTGCGCAATGCCTTGCTCGAACGGGCGCCCGGGTAGCCGTCGTCGGGTGTTGCGAACGCCGATTCGGATGATCGGGGACAGCTCGCAACGCAACACCAAGCCGCCGTGTAGGACCCCAGACCGGTACAATGCCCGCGGTTCCCCCGCTGAGCGGCGGGGTCATTGTGCTATAGTCCATCCCGCGCTGGCAGTGAGGATTTCGAGATGGCAAATTCAGCAAAAACATCCGCCGATGCGGCTGCATCCGCGGCTCAAGCCCCCAAGCAACAAGGCTCGTGGTTATGGGTTCTGACCCTGCTGCTAGCGAGTGCTTTTGTCGCATCGGGGCTCTTGGGCCACGCCCCCTGGACGGAGGGGGAGGCGCAGTCCCTCGCCGCCGTGCAGAGCATTGTTGAGAGCGGCGATTATCTGGTCCCGACCGTCGACGGCGCCCCGGCGCTGGAGACGCCGCCACTCTATTACATGACTGGTGCCGGGCTGGCACAGGCGCTCGGCGACCGCGTGCCAACCGACCAGGCCCCGCGTGTCGCAACCGGTCTATACCTCGCGATCACGCTCTTGTTTACGGCGCTCTTCGCGCGTGCCGCCTGGCGTCACGGCGATGACCGGCTCACAGCGGATGCCGGTGCAGCCGCAGTCCTACTCCTGATCGGCACGCTCGGCATCGTTTGGTATGGCCACGACCTCATTGCCGACACGGCCTTGATGGCCGGCATGGCTATGGGCTTGTATGGCATGGCACTGTGGCCGCGCCGGGTGTTCTGGGGTGGCCTCTGGCTCGGCACCGGTGCTGGCCTTGCCTTCATGGCGAATGGGCTCTTTGGCCCTGTGGTGCTGGGTGCCACCGCCTTGGTGCTGCCCTTCTTGGGCATTGCCCGTTTCGGGCGATACCTGCGCGGCATCATCCTGGCCGTGCTCTTCGCCCTGCCGTGGTTCCTCATCTGGCCTTACCTGCTGCAGCAGCGCGATCCGGCGCTCTACCAGGCCTGGCTGTCCGCCACCAGCGTGCAGAACTACATCGCTGGTATCGATTTCACCAACCCAGCCATTCAGCTGCAATGGCTCTGGCTCTTCTTGACCATGGCGTTTCCCGCGTGGCTGCTCGCGGGGCTCACCCTGGTGCTGCGGCCCGGCGCGTTCTTCGGCTTCGCCGGTATGCGCGTGGCGCTGGTGGCGACGGTGCTGGGCTGGGGCCTGCTCATCTTGTCCGATGCCTTGAGCCCAGTGCATGCGCTGGGGCTGTTGGTTCCGCTGGCGGTCATCGGTGCCGGCGGCGTGCAGCGGATGCCGCGTTGGTTCGTCTGGCCCGCGCATTGGGTGTCCGCAGTGCTCTTCGGTGCCGCCGCCGCAGCCCTGTGGCTTGCCTGGCTGTGGCTGCTCTACCTCGGCGAGCCGCCACCCGTGGATGCGCTCGGCAACTACCTGCCTACGGATCAGACCTTCCAGTGGCAGCCGACGGCCTATCTGACGGCGGCGGCACTAACGGTCATCTGGCTCTGGGCAGTGCTGCGCTTCCGCCCGTCCCGCCCGGCGGCTCTGCTGGCGTGGCCAGCGGGCGTCGTCATGGTCTGGAGCCTACTGGCGCTGCATCAGCCCTGGCTTGATGCCGCCATCACTGACGGTACACTCGCCAAGACCGTGCCGGCCGAGATCCTGCCCGAGCCGGCAACGCCGGCAGCCGCAGAACCAGAAGGCGCGGGAACGGAGTCTGCCGCCGCCGGCACGTCGCTCTGATCGGTTAGCGCCCCAAAAGGGCCTATCCGAGTTCATCGAGCCGGCGCTGCGCCGGCTCGCTGACGCAGTCTAAACTCCGCCGCCATTTGTCTCGCCGGCTCTACTCCCTGGTCGTTGCGCTGCTGATTCCCGCAGCGCTGCTGCGCCTGTTTTGGCGCTCTCGGCGGGCGCCGGCCTATCGAGAACGCTGGCGCGAGCGTCTGGCACGGGAGCCGCTGCCGCCGGTGCGGACAGACATCTGGTTGCATGCCGTGTCGGTTGGGGAGGTACAGGCGGCCCTGCCCCTGTTGCGCTATCTGCTGCGGCGCAACCTCAGCGTGTTGGTCACGACCACGACCCCCACGGGCGCCGCGCGCCTCCAGGAGCTGCTCGGTGAGGCGGTGCAGCATCGCTACACCCCTTTTGATCTGCCGGGCATCATGGCGCGCTTCCTGGAGCGGGCCACGCCACGGCTCGTGCTCGTGATGGAGACGGAGATCTGGCCGAACATGCTCGCTGCTTGCAGCGTGCGGGGGATTCGTTGCGTCTTGGTGAACGCGCGGCTGTCACCGCGCTCGGCTAGGGGGTATGCCCGGGTCGGGCGCTTGAGCGCCGAGACCATGCGGAGCTTCACCTGCATCGCCGCGCAGAGCACGGCGGATGCCGAGCGCTTTGTCGCGCTGGGCGTACAACCCGAGCGGCTCCGCGTGACCGGCAGCATCAAGTTCGACGTACAGCCCCCGGCGAGCCTCACCGACCGGGCGGAGGTGCTCCGTCGGACCTGGGGCACCGACCGCCCCGTCTGGGTCGCCGCCAGCACCCGAGAGGGCGAAGAAGAACAGGTGCTGGCCGCCCACGCACGCCTACGCGCGCAGGTGCCAACGGCATTACTGGCGCTAGTGCCGCGACATCCGGAGCGTTTTGAGCGCGCCGCAGCGCTGGTGCGGCGGGCAGGCTTTGGGCTCGCGCGGCGCAGTCTGCATGAGCCCTGTTCTGCGCAGACGGCGGTCTACTTGGGCGACAGCATGGGCGAACTCGCGGTGTTCTTTGCTGCCGCCGACGTCGCCTTCGTGGGTGGCAGCCTGGTCCCCACCGGCGGACACAATCTGCTGGAGCCGGCAGCGGCCGGGCTTCCGGTACTCGCTGGCCCGCACACCTTCAACTTTGCGGAGATTGCGCGTCTCCTGGGCGAATGTGGCGCGTTGGTGCAAGTGGCTGATGCGCAAGCGCTGGCGGATCAGCTTGCGCGCTGGCTCACGGATGCCGCCGAGCGCGCCCGGGTGGGCGAGCGGGGGCGGGCGGTCATTGACGCAAATCGTGGTGCCCTTGAGCGAGTAACAGCGCTGGTGGATGCCTGCCTGGCGGGTGATTGCCTTGCCGTTGCTACTTGAACATCCGCGAGACCTCGCGGAAGTGCGTGTTGCTTGAGTCGCCCAGCCACTCGAAGGCGACGGACTCGGTGTTGCTTACGTGGATGCCGCTGTGGCGCATCCGCTCCAGTGCATTCTGGCGGTTGGCCGGGTGGCGAGAGCAAATGGCGTCGGCCACCACGAAGACCTGATAGCCCCAACGCTGCAGCCCAGACGCCGTCTGCACGATGCAAATGTGTGCCTCCATGCCCATGAGCACCACCTGCTTACGCGCGGGCTGGCTGGTGAGCGCGCGCTCGAAGCCCGCAGCGGTGCAGCAAGAGAAGCAGGTCTTTTCAGTGGGTGCGGCGCTCGCCGGCAGATGATCGCGGATGTCCTCCACTGTTCTGCCCAGGCCCTGGGGGTACTGCTCGGTGGAGATAATGGGGATGTCCAGGATAGCGGCGGCCTGGACCAAACGGTTGATGTTGGCGACGGTGACTGCGAGCTCGTCCTTCGGCATCACCGCCGCCAGGCGCTCCTGGGCGTCGATGATGAGGAGCTGCGAGAAGCCGGCGTTGCACAGGGGCATGGGGGCCTGGTGAATGCTCATGAAGGTGACCTCGCTCGTCTCGTTATGGGTGTTGTTTCGGCGTGTGGGATACGCTGCGCTTTAGTAGGTGGCCATCCCTGGGTCCACATCGCGCGCCCACGCGTCGATGCCGCCGCGGAGATTCAGTACCTGCTGGAACCCATGGTGCTCCAGGTATAGGGCGACTTGCTGACTGCGGATGCCGTGGTGACAGACAACGACCACCGGGCGTGCTGCATCAATCTGCGCGAGCGCGCCTGGGATGCGCCGCATGGGGATGTGGGCTGCGCCGTCCAGGTGGCAAATGTCGAGCTCCCAAGGCTCGCGCACGTCGATCAATTGCGGCGCCGGCATATCGCTCTTGAGGAGCGTGTCCAGTTCCAGCGGGGTGACCTGGCGGATCATCGGGCGGCCTCAGAACACAAAGCGCTCAGGCTCCGGGACATTTCTGAGCGCCGGCACCGAGGTCTCGAAGAGGCTCTGCCGGCGCAGATCGGAGCCGACACGCGTTTCGAGTCGCGCTTCCATCACGGGGTCCTCCCCGACGATGACGAAGAGCCGGCCCCCGGGTGCCAGTTGTTGCAAGAGCATGGGCAGGGGCTCTTCGGTGGGCACTGAGCCGGTGACGGCGATCACGTCGAAGGGGCCAGCATCCAAAGGGCCGGCCATGGCGTCGGCGGTGCGCACCTCCACGCGGCGCAGCTGCATGGCCTGCAGTCGCTCCCGCGCGCCCTCGGCGAGGTCCGGGTCGATCTCGACGCCGAGCACCCGCCCACCGAGCCGGGCCAGGCAAGCGGTGATGTAGCCCGTGCCCGGGCCGATCTCCAGCACCTTCTCGCCGTCGCGGACCTGCAGCGCCTGCAGCATTCGACCAACCACCTTAGGCGCCAGCATGCAGGTGTCGGTGCCAATAGGAATGTCGATGTCCGCATAGGCCAACGCCTGGTACGCGTCCGGCACGAACGCCTCGCGAGGGAGTTCCCCCAACACACGGAGCACGCGCTCGTCGAGCACATTCCACGGGCGTACCTGTTGCTCGATCATGTTGTGCCGAGCGGTATCGACGGGCGAAGTCATGCGGATCTCCCAGGAAAGCCCTTGGTTATGCGCGGGATGTAGCCTGCGCAGGCTACGAACTTTGTGCGCCGTCGGCAAGCGCAGGTCAGCGCCGTGCTTACGTCAGCACCAAGTTGTCCCGATGGATGAGCTCGTCGTCGTCCACGAAGCCGAGCACGCCTTCGAAGGCGCCACTGGGTAATCCCTTGATGCGAACAGCATCTTGCGCATCGTAATTGACCAGGCCGCGCGCCACTTCACGGCCATCGCGGTCCATGCAGGCCACCACTTCCCCGCGGGCGAAGTGGCCATGGACCGCAGTGACCCCAACCGCTAGCAGGCTGCATCCGCCTTCGCGCAGGGCCCGCACGGCGCCGTCGTCCAGTACGAGCCGCCCGCGCACGCTCAAGTGACCGGCGAGCCAGCGCTTGCGCGCCGCTTGCGGCCCCTGCGCTGGCACCAGCAGGCTGCCAACGTCTCCGGCGCTTGCGATGCTGGTCAGGCATTCCGGGTGGCGTCCGGGCGCAATCAGCGTCGCGCAGCCCGAGCGGGCCGCGAGTCGGGCCGCCCGCAGCTTGGTGATCATGCCGCCCGTGCCGAGCCCGCTGCTGCTGCCACCGGCGGCGTGGTCGAGTCGCGGGTCATCCACTCGGGCTGCGTCGATGAGCGTTGCCCCAGGGTTGGTGCGTGGATTGGCCGAGAAGAGCCCATCCTGGTCCGTGAGCAGGATGAGTAGATCGGCCTCCAGCAGATTGGCCACCAGTGCGGCCAAGGTGTCGTTATCGCCGAAGCGCAGCTCGTCTGTGGCGACCGTATCGTTCTCGTTCACGACGGGTATGACGCCGATGTTGAGCAGCGTCCGCAGTGTGCTGCGGGCGTTGAGGTAGCGCTTGCGATCAACCAGGTCGTCGTGGGTCAGCAGCACCTGGGCAGTGTGCAGGTCGTGGCGCGAGAAGCCGTCCTCATACGCGCGGATGAGCCCCATCTGGCCGATGGCTGCCGCGGCCTGCAGCTCATGCAATGCTTGCGGGCGTCTGCGCCAGCCCATGCGCGCCATGCCCTGGGCGACGGCGCCGGAGGATACCAGGACAAGTTCTCGGCCGGCGGTGCGCTGCGCGGCCATTTGGCTGATCCAGGGCGAGAGGATCTCTGGATCGAGCCCGGCACCGTCGCGAGTCAACAGTGCGCTGCCGATCTTGACGATCCAGCGCCGGGTCGCGGGGATCTGAGCGCGTTGGAACATGGCAGTGCGGTAGGCGACTCAGTCGAGTGGATGCCAGGCGCTATCTGGCCCTTCTTCCGCGGCCGGCGCGGGGCGCAGTGGGTGGGGCAATTCCTCTAGGCGCGCCATCACGTCGCGGGCGAGCGCCGCCGTGCCGGTGCCGGTGCGCGCCGAGATGGCATACACCGGCCCTTGCCAGTGCAGCGCTCGCAGCAATTCGACCCGCCGTGCAGCCAGCGTGTCGGCATCCAACAGATCAATCTTGTTCAGCACGAGCCAGCGCTCTTTGTTGCCAAGTGCTCGGTCGAAGGCGGTCAGCTCGTCGGCTAGAGTGCGCACATGCTCGGCTGGCGATGCGTCCGGATCGGTAGGGGCGATATCCACCAGATGCAGCAGCAACCGGGTGCGGGAGAGGTGCTTGAGGAACCGGATGCCGAGTCCCGCGCCATCCGCAGCACCCGCGATGAGCCCCGGAATATCGGCGATGACAAAGCTTCGCCGCGGACCGACGCTGACGACCCCGAGATTCGGGTACAGCGTCGTGAAGGGATAGTCCGCTACCTTCGGACGGGCACTCGACAGGGCACGGATGAGGCTGGATTTACCGGCGTTCGGGAGTCCCAGCAGACCCGCGTCCGCGAGCAGCAGCAGTTCCAGGTGCAGCGCCCGGCGCTCACCAGGCTTGCCCGGCGTAAATTGTCGGGGCGTCCGGTTGATGCTGGACTTGAAGCGGGCGTTGCCAATGCCGTGGTAGCCGCCGGCGGCCACCAACAGCCTCGCACCATCCTCGGTGATCTCGCCGATCAGGTCGCCGGTGTCCGCGTCGGTCACCACGGTGCCGAGGGGAACGCGCACCTGGGTATCGGCACCCGAGGCGCCGGTGCGGTTGCGCCCCATGCCGGGCCGCCCGTGCTCCGCCCGATGCCGGCGTTGGTGGCGGAAGTCCACCAGCGTGTTTAGGTTCGCATCCCCGACCAGAAAGACGTCGCCGCCATCGCCGCCATCCCCACCATCAGGCCCGCCTTTAGGGATGAATTTTTCGCGCCGGAAGCTGACGCAGCCATTGCCGCCGTTGCCGGCTTCAACCCGAATAATGGCCTCGTCGACGAACTTCACGGTGATGGTCTCGTGGCGCGATGCCGGCCGCAATCGGCGATCACAGCGGCACAGGGCAGCCGCAGCGGTTGCAGGCAAGCGCGGCGTGGGCGCGCTTTGGCCACCACCGCGGCGGACTTGTGATCGTGCCAGAGCGAAGGACGGCGGGGCCTGCGTCGTCGAAAAACTTCGCGTTCGACCTTGGCAACCGGGATTTAGGCGGGGCGGCGACGACTGCAGGTCCAGCGAGGCGATGCCTCAGACCGACGACCGACTAGGGCGCCGGCACGCCAGCGGGTCGTTCACTGGCTAGGGCCAAGGGCGAAGGCGCGGACGCACAGTGCTAGTGTCAGCTGTTGCGCCTCAGCCCTCGGCCCTGTCCCTCTGCCGGCGCCTGCTGCAGATCCCTACGTTAGGCCTGGGCGGCCTCCACGATGCTCACGTAGCGCCGGTTACGGGGCCCCTTCACCTCAAAGCGGACTTCGCCGTCCTTGAGCGCGAACAGCGTGTGGTCGCGGCCGCAGCCTACCCCGACGCCATTGTGGAAGTGGGTGCCTCGCTGACGCACCAAAATGCTTCCGGCGGTGACACGCTCGCCGCCGAAGCGCTTGACGCCCAAGCGTTTGGATTCTGAATCGCGGCCGTTGCGCGAGCTACCGCCTGCTTTCTTGTGTGCCATGGTTTCAACTCCTAGACGCCGCCGGTACCTTCGGAAATGCCGGTGATCTTCAGTTCAGTGAACCACTGGCGATGACCCTGGCGCTTCATGTGGTGCTTCCGCCGACGGAATTTGATGATTTTCACCTTCTCGCCGCGACCGTGGCTCGCGACCTCTGCAGTGACCTTGCCACCCTCAATGAACGGTTTACCAACCCTCACCGTGCCGCCCTCGGCAATCATGAGCACCTTGTCAAGGTCGATGCTGGCGCCGGTTTCCGCGTCGAGCTTTTCGACGCGCAGCTTGTCCCCTGCGGCGACTCGATACTGTTTACCGCCTGTTTCGATGACTGCGTACATAGGTCTGTCACTTGGCAACTGCTGGCCGCGCCAATAGCGCGAGTCTCACCGAGGCGCGCGCCGCGGCCCGCATCGGCATGGATAGAATGATCGGCGAGCGCATCCCGGGCGCGACTACACCACCGAGAACCCACTGGCGGACGCTTCATGCTAACTAGAAACGCTCAAGACCCACCAGTATCTCGCCGGAGAGCCAGGCGCGTCAAGGTGGTCCGGAGGCCTTATTCTGCGGCATTGCGGCTCTGGCGCCTGGGAACTCGCCTCCACGCACCACGTCACGTAGCCAACCGAACATGCTCCAGATACGTCCGCGCTCGTCCGCTCGGCGTTGGCCCCGGGCGTGACAATCCTTGCGTTGGGGCTTACACTCGCCGGCTTAGGCTGAGTGGCAGAGTGGTTATGCAGCGGCCTGCAAAGCCGTGGACGCCGGTTCGATTCCGACCTCAGCCTCCAATT
This sequence comes from uncultured Thiohalocapsa sp., assembly GCA_964524185.1. GTDB lineage: Bacteria > Pseudomonadota > Gammaproteobacteria > Chromatiales > Chromatiaceae > Thiohalocapsa. The sequence continues at coordinate 14,019 of CAZGCI010000004.1, forward strand.
GTTTACGTGACCTGGGGGCCTTCCCGCTTGCCCCGGCCCACGATTTGCGACCAATAGGCCATTTGCGGCCAACAGGTTGCCGCCAGCCTCCGGCCCGCCCTGTCGGCCCGCACCCCCTCCCTCCCTGATCGCTGTCCGCCCGGGTGGTGAAATCGGTAGACACAAGGGACTTAAAATCCCTCGGCTTCGGCCATGCGGGTTCGAGTCCCGCCCCGGGCACCATGTCCGGCGACCGTTGACCGGCTACTCGGTCGTCCGCGTGCAAAACATAAGTGCCGCAAGCCACAATGGCCGCAACCCGCACGCGGACGTGGACTATGCTTATGGCAAGAACCGTTGTTGCTAAGCGCTTTGGGGCCTCGGCTCGGCAGTCGGCTGCGACGGTTCGGACGGGCGCCGGCGTTATCGCCTGGCGGCTTAGGCACGCTGATGGATCGCCCACTGGGCGCATCGGCGGGGTCGGGCCGGCTCGGCAACGCAACAGCCTGTCGACGCACAGCCGCGACACGACGGCTGTGACCGTTCCGCCCAATAGGGAGTCAGTACGATGCGCACTGAGAGACGGTCTGCCCAACCCACGGTCCGCGCCGCGGCATGCGTCCTTGCCGACGAGTCCTGGCGTGCGCACCAGGCCCTGGCCTGTACGCTGCTCGTCGCCATCACGCTGGCCACCGCCATGGTTGTCTCGCCCTAGGCAGCCGGTGCGCAGGGCGTGCGCGGCACTGTGACGGCGCGCCCGTGGGCACGAGCTGACGCCGCACGCGTGAGCTTTCCCACCTCGCACTGACCCCATGTCCTCGCCTTTTCCGGATCATCCCCTGCGCTTCGCGTTGACGCAGGAGCTGCACGTTCGGTCCTTCGAAGCGCTACACGCACCAGCAGTGGTCGTGCATTTCGCCTATCTGAGCGATGATGGGGTCGGCGAAGCGAATGTTGCTCATCTCTTTCGGCTCCTCGAGGCGTTGGGCGTCACGCGGCCAGCGGCGGAGGACGTCGGGCAGTACTTCTTTGTGGACTTAGGGGAGCAGCGCCTGCGCTGGGAGCGCCACACGGAGTTTGTCACGTACAGCCTAAGTCGGGCGTTGCCACCGGCGCGGGCGGTGGAGCATCCCTTTTCCGGCGAGCCGCTGGCGGCCCTCCCCGCGGATTGGCTGCAGATGCTGCCCGGCCGGGTGGTGACGGCGGCGCAGCTGGTGCTGGAGTCGGCGGAGATGCCAGAGCGCACCCGCGCCGATCTGATGACCCTCTTCTCAGGCAACCCGGTGATCGGCGCCGAGGTGGCAGGGGGCGCCGGCTTGGCCTGGTCCGATTTGCGTATCCACAGCGACGGCTTTGGACGCATCCTGCTCCGTGATCGCGGGCTGACGGATGCCCAGACGGGTCGTCTGGTGAAGCGGATGCTGGACGTGAACGCCTATCGCGCCATGGCGCTGCTCGGCCTGCCGGAGGCACGCGCAGCTGCTGCCACTTTGAACGACGCCGAGCGGCGGTTGGCAGATGCCGCCGCGCGCATGGGCCGGCGCCATGGTGCCGCGGCCGAAGCCGATTTGGGCGAGCCCTCGGCGGAGCGTGCATTGCTCGGCGAGCTCACCGAGGTCGCTGCCGAGATCGAAGCCGTGGCCGTCCGCACGACCTCGCGCTTCGACGCAACGGCGGCCTACTACGAGGTCGTGCGCCAGCGCCTCGATCAGCTGCGCCAATCGCGCATCCAGGGTCTGCCGACCTTCACGGAATTCCTCGAGGCACGCTTGGCGCCCGCCGTCAACACCTGCATGGCCACGGGCCGTCGCCAGCATGCGCTCGCCGAGCGCGCGGCGCGGATGACAGCGCTTCTGCGCGCCCGGGTGGAGGTGCGCCTGCAGGAGCAGAACCGTAGCTTGTTGGATTCCATGGATAAACGCGCCCAGTTGCAGCTGCGTTTACAGGAGACCGTCGAGGGGCTCTCGGTGGTGGCCATCAGCTACTACGGGCTGGGCCTCGTCGGTTATGCCCTCAAGGGTCTGGCGGGGGTGGGTGCGCCCGTCGACCCCGCCCTCGGCGTCGCCGTTGCGTTGCCGATCGTGGTGGGTGCCGCCTGGCTTGGGCTCAAGCGGACCAAGCGCCGGCTGCAGCAGGGCTCCGATGCGCCCGACTAGTGCCGGCTAGCCCTCGTCCTGGTAGCGCAGCGGCACCCTACGCGAGAGGCCCGTGAAGAGTTGGTAGGCAATGGTGTCGCTCGCCGCCGCCACGGCGTTGGCGGAGACAAGATCGCCCCAGAGCTGCACCGGGTCGCCGGGCCGGGCATCTGGCTGAGCCGTCAGATCCACCGTCAGCATGTCCATGGAGACGCGGCCGATGACGCGGCTTGGCTTGCTGTTGACCGCCACCGGTGTCCCGTCCCGCGCGTGGCGCGGGTAACCGTCTGCATAGCCGGCGGCGACGACACCCACCCGTGTCGGTGCGTCGCAGACAAAGCGCCTGCCATAGCCGATGGCCTCTCCGGGGCCGAGCGCGCGAACGCTGATGAGCTGTGATGCGAACCGCATGGTCGGCCGCAGCGCGCTCGACGACGGGTGCTGCTCGCCCAAGGGCGTGGCGCCATAGAGCATGATGCCCGGTCGCAGCCAATCGCCGTGTGCGTCCGCGCAGCCGAGCACTGCGGCGGAATTGGCAATGCTGCGTGCGCCAGGCAGGCCGCGGGTATGGGCCGCAAAGCGATCGAGCTGTTCGTGCGTCGCTGGATGGCCGGGCTCGTCGGCGCAGGCGAGATGAGTCATCAGGACGACCTCACTGATATGCGTGCAGCTTGCCAGCGCCGCATAGGCTGCCGCGAAGTCCGCCGGATCCAGCCCAAGACGGTGCATGCCGGTGTCCATCTTGAGCCAAACCTGGACCGGCCGCCGCGGCCGCGCGGCGCAGAGCCAGCCCACCTGCTCGCGGTTGTGCACCACCGGCGTCAAGGCGGCGCTGTCCACCTGGGCAAGCTCCTTTGGCTCGAACACGCCTTCCAGCAGCACGATGGGCTTGGTGATACCCGCCTCGCGCAGTTCCAGTGCCTCCTCTGTGCACGCCACCGCAAAGGCATCGGTCTCGGCGGAGAGTGCGTGCGCCACCGCGACGGCGCCGTGCCCATAGGCATCGGCCTTGACCACGGCCAGGGCCCGCGCGCCAGGGGCTTGCGTCTTGGCGTAGCGGTAGTTGTGCCGGATGGCGCCGAGGTCGACCTCGGCGCGGGTGGGGCGGGCCATATGTGTTGCCTCAAGGCTTAACGCTTGCGAACCGATCGTCCCAGTCGTCAGGGCGCTCGCTGATGTGCGCCCGACAGCACGGGTTTTTCACGAGCCTACCGAGCCTTCCGGACTGCGTGCATGGGCGATCTGTCCAGCGCATGCTGCCCCCGAGGTTTCCGCGGTGCAAGGGCCTCGCGGGTAGGTTTCGCCCCGAGCGCGCCGTGGGCGCCAGCCGGTGATCGCGCGCGGCGCGCCCGCGCACCGTGCTTGGAGCAAGCCCTCATCAGCGCTTATACTGCCGTGTTGTTCAGCGATGCACGACAAGTATTCAGGAGCGCGATCAAATGCAAGTGACCGTCGAGGCCGGTGAGGGGCTTGCCCGCAGCATCACCGTCGAGCTGCCCGCAGACGACGTCGAGCAACAGGTCGATCAGAAGCTGAGGGACGTAGCCCGCCAGGCGCGGCTCCCCGGTTTTCGGCCTGGTAAGGTGCCCATGCGGGTGCTGCGCCAGCGCTTTGGCGAGAGCGTGCGTGGAGAGGTGCTCGGCGAGATGGTCCAGGCGTCCTTCCCACAGGCGGTCGCCGAGCAGGCGCTGCGTCCGGCCGGACAGCCGGAGATCGAGCCCGACATCGACACGGCGAGCCGACGCTATGCGTACACGGCCAGATTCGAGATTTTGCCGGACATCGCGCTCAAGGACCTCGCGGGCAAGCGCATCGCCCGGCCCGTCGCCGAGGTCACGGAGGACGACGTGGATCGCATGCTCGAGCGCCTGCGCGAGCAGCGCCGCACCTTCGAAGACGTGGCGCGCGGGGCGCAGGACGGGGACCGCGTGACCATCTCCTTCGCAGGTACCATCGACGGCGAGCCCTTCGAGGGCGGTCGCGGGGAGCACCGTCAACTGTTGCTCGGCAGTGGCGGTTTCGTGCCGGGCTTCGAGGACCAGCTCAAGGCTGCTCACGCAGGCGAAGAGCGCCTCATCGAGGTGACCTTCCCGGAAGACTATCACTCGCAGCAGCTTGCTGGTCGTGCGGCCCAGTTCGCGGTGAGCGTTGAGGGCGTCGCCGAGCCCCAGCTGCCTGAGATTGATGCCGAATTCATGGCTGCGTTCGGCGTCGCCGACGGGGACATGGAGCACTTTCGAGCAGACGTGCGCGCCAACATGGAGCGGGAGCTGCGGCGGCGGATCGACGCGAAGGTCCGGGACCGGGTGATGGATGGCCTGCTGGAGGCCAATCCGATCGTGCTTCCGGAGGTGCTGGTGCGGGACGAGATCCGGGCGCTCAAGCGCCAAATGCTGCAGGCTGCCGGCGGCGGCGCCAACGTCCAACTACCGGACGAGCTCTTTGCCGAATCTGCAGAGCGCCGCGCCAAGCTCGGCTTGATCGTCGCTGAGGTGGTGAAGCAGCACGAGCTACAGCCGAGCTCTGAGCGTGTGCGCGCTCTGGTGGAGGAAATGGCCGCGACCTACGAGCAGCCGCAGGAGGTCGTCAACTACTACTTTGCTGATCCGCAGCGCCTCGCCGCAGTGGAGGCGGTGGCTGTGGAGGAGCTGGCGGTCGCGCGCATGCTGGAGACCGCTGAGGTGGAGGAGGAGCCTAGCAGCTTCGAGGCCCTAACGGAGAGCGGCGAGGGCGCCGGCTGAGGGGTCGCTGATGTGGTTGGCGCGGGCCGTATCGCCCGGGATGCCATGCGCTTCGCGTTGCCAAGGGGCGGCGAAACCCCCACGTCCGTTCATAGCCCAGATCAGGCGCGTGAGACCGCGGCGCGCGCTCCTGAAGTCCAGACTAGGCACATTACATTCCGCACCCGACCCTTGCACTGAGAACCCTTTTCCATGACCCATACTCACGATCCGACCCTGCCGTCCCCCCAGGCCCTGGGCCTGGTCCCGATGGTGATCGAGCAGACCGCTCGCGGCGAACGGTCATTCGATATCTTCTCGCGACTGCTCAAAGAGCGCGTCGTCTTCCTGGTGGGTCCCGTCGAAGATCACGTGGCCAATCTCGTGGTCGCACAGCTGCTGTTCCTGGAGTCCGAGAACCCCGACAAGGACATCCATTTTTACATCAACTCGCCGGGCGGCTCCGTGACCGCAGGCTTGGCCATCTACGACACCATGCGGTTTATCCGCCCGGATGTCAGCACGATGTGTCTCGGACAGGCAGCGAGCATGGGCGCTCTGCTGCTCGCGGGCGGCGCCGCCGGCAAGCGGTCGTGCCTGCCGCACTCGCGGATGATGATTCACCAGCCTCTCGGCGGATTTCAGGGGCAGGCCACCGATATCGACATCCACGCCAGGGAGATCTTGCACATCCGTGATCAGCTGAACCACATCCTTGCGCACCACACCGGTCAGCCGCTGGAGAAGATCGCTGAGGACACCGAGCGGGACCGTTTCCTGGGCGGGGAGGCTGCGGTGGAATATGGCCTCATCGATCGCGTGCTGGACGAGCGTACCGGAAAGGCGTCCACCTAGTGGCGCACACGCGCCGCCGCGGCGGGGCCGGCGGTTGCAACCGTCGGCTTGCGATATCGTCGCGAACCGTTATGATAAATCCACCACGGGAGGCCGCCCTCGCGCCTCCTGATAGCCAGCCCGTCCCGCGGAGACCTCGCGAGCTATGAGCGGACATACCCACGGAAAGAACGACGAAGGGAAGCTCCTCTACTGTTCATTCTGCGGCAAGAGCCAGCACGAGGTCCGCAAGCTCATCGCTGGCCCCTCGGTGTTCATCTGCGACGAATGCGTTGAGCTCTGCAACGACATCATCCGCGAGGAAATGCAGGAGGGCATCGGCGATGCCACCAGCCGCTTGCCCAAGCCCCGCGAGATCAAGGAAAGCCTAGATCAGTTCGTGATCGGTCAGGAGCAGGCCAAGAAGGTTCTCTCCGTTGCCGTTTACAACCATTACAAACGGCTCGAGGCCGCTGAAGCCAAGGAAGATATCGAAATCTCCAAGAGCAATATTTTGCTCATCGGTCCTACGGGCTCGGGCAAGACCTTGCTCGCGGAGACGCTGGCGCGACTGCTGAACGTACCCTTCACCATCGCGGACGCGACCACCCTAACGGAGGCGGGATACGTCGGTGAGGATGTTGAGAACATCATCCAGAAGCTGCTCCAGAAGTGCGACTACGACGTCGAAAAGGCGCAGACCGGTATCGTCTACATCGACGAGATCGACAAAATTTCCCGCAAGGCCGACAACCCCTCCATTACCCGGGATGTCTCTGGCGAAGGCGTGCAGCAAGCCCTGCTGAAGCTGATCGAGGGGACCGTCGCTTCAGTGCCACCTCAGGGCGGCCGCAAGCATCCGCAGCAAGAATTTCTGCAAGTTGACACGTCCAATATCTTGTTCATCGTCGGCGGTGCCTTCGCCGGGTTGGACAAGATCATCGAGCGTCGCTCCCGCAAGGGCGGCATCGGCTTCTCGGCGGAAGTCCATTCGAAGGACGACAGCAAGAAAATCGGCGAGCTGCTATGCGGCGTCGAGCCGGAAGACCTAATTCGCTATGGTCTGATCCCGGAGTTCGTCGGGCGTCTGCCCGTGATGGCGACCCTGGATGAGCTCGACGTCGACGCCTTGGTGCGCATCCTGACCGAGCCGAAGCACGCGCTCTACAAGCAATACGGCCGCCTGTTTTCCATGGAGGGCTGTGAGCTTGAGCTGCGTGATGACGCCTTGCGGGCGATCGCTGTCAAAGCGATGGAACGGAAGACCGGCGCTCGGGGCTTGCGCACCATTATGGAGCAAGTCCTGCTGGATATCATGTATGACCTACCGTCACTCGATAGTGTCGGCAAGGTTGTCGTGGATTCGTCTGTCATTGCCGGTGAGAACACGCCCTTCATCATCTACGACGGCGGCGAGCAACAGCGCGCAGCATCGTCCGATTGACCCTCGGCGGGTCCGCTGTCCCACCACGCCGGACGGTGCTCTCCACACCGATCGGGCACGATTGTGCCCTCCTGCCCCTCCAACGACATTCCCGATTCGACGACGGGTCCCAGTGGCTCAATCCTGCCTGGGCGCCCTGCCGGTACGCCTGGTGTGCGGCGATCGCGCCTTCGTAACCTGCGTGTTTCTGTGAAGACCGCTGCAACGCAAAAGGCGTCACCGGCATGCGGCCGGGGCCACAACGTTGGCCCTGGCATAACGCGGCACGCTTTTTGCTTCATGGCGGTGGAGTCCTTGGATCAGCCGTCTTCCGACGCGCTGATTGAAGCGCGGCGGGGCCGCCCAAACCTCAATAGACATCCAAGATTTCTGTAACCGCCGGCAACGCAGACCGCCGTATCCTTTCGGTTCTGCTTCCTCGAGTACGGCCAACCGGAGCAATTTTTCCATGGGCGAAAGCGTTCAAGAGCACTCGGACACCACTCTCACCGGCCAAGAAGTGCCGGTTCTGCCGCTGCGCGATGTCGTCGTGTACCCCCACATGGTCATCCCGCTGTTCGTGGGGCGAGATAAGTCCATCAAAGCCCTCGACGCTGCCATGGGCGCAGACAAGCAGATCCTGCTGATTGCGCAGAAGAATGCGGATGTCGATGATCCGGCAGTGAGCGACCTTCATGTCATCGGGACGTTGGCCAACGTGCTCCAACTCCTGAAGCTGCCCGACGGCACGGTCAAGGTCTTGGTGGAGGGACATCGGCGCGCGAAAGCGAAGCGGTTCGTCAGTACCGATGGTGCGTTTTCGGCCGAGGTTGCTCCGTTGGAGGATCAACTCGAAGCGGACGAGCGCGAGCAGGAAGTGCTCATGCGCTCGGCTGTCAGCCTGTTCGATCAATACGTCAAGCTCAACAAAAAGGTGCCGCCAGAGGTGCTGACGTCGCTGTCCAGCATTGACGAGCCTGGGCGTCTGGCGGACACCATGGCCGCACACATGTCGCTGAAGCTAGAGGAAAAGCAGCACGTACTCGAGATGGTCGACGTGCAGCAGCGCTTGGAGCACCTGATGGGCCTAATGGAAGGTGAGAACGACATTCTCCAGATGGAGAAGCGTATTCGCGGGCGTGTCAAACGCCAGATGGAGAAGAACCAACGCGAGTACTACCTGAATGAGCAGATGAAAGCGATTCAGAAGGAACTGGGTGAGCTGGAAGACGCGCCGAATGAGCTCGAGGATCTCGGTAAGCGCATCGAAGAGGCGGGCATGCCGAAGGAGGTCAAGGACAAGGCCACCGCGGAGTTGAACAAGCTGAAGCTGATGTCGCCGATGTCCGCCGAGGCGACGGTGGTGCGCAACTATGTCGACACCTTGGTCTCTGTGCCCTGGAAAAAGCGCACGCGCATTCGCAACGACATTCGGGTGGCACAAAAAGTGCTCGACACGGATCACTATGGCCTCGAAAAGGTGAAAGAGCGCATCTTGGAATATTTGGCCGTGCAGCAGCGCGTGAAAAAGTTGAAAGGCCCGATCCTATGCCTCGTGGGCCCGCCCGGTGTTGGCAAGACGTCCCTGGGCCAGTCCATTGCACGGGCGACCAACCGCAAGTTCGTTCGCATGTCGCTCGGCGGCGTCCGGGACGAGGCTGAGATCCGCGGTCATCGGCGCACCTATATCGGCGCGCTCCCCGGCAAAATCATCCAGAACCTGGCGAAGGCAAGCTCTCGCAATGCCTTCTTCCTGCTGGACGAAATTGACAAGATGGCAATGGACTTCCGTGGTGACCCTGCCTCTGCGCTCCTGGAAGTGTTGGATCCGGAACAGAACCACACCTTTAACGACCATTACCTGGAGGTCGACTTCGACCTGTCGGAGGTGATGTTCGTCGGCACGGCCAACACCCTGAATATTCCACCTGCGCTCCTCGACCGCATGGAAGTGATTCGGCTGGCGGGATACACGGAGGATGAGAAGGTCAACATCGCTCAGCGTTATCTCATCCCGAAGCAGATGAAGAACAACGGGCTCAAGAAGGACGAGCTCACCATCCGTGAAGCGGCATTGCGGGATGTTATCCGTTACTACACGCGCGAGGCCGGCGTGCGCAACCTCGAGCGTGAGTGCTCCAAGATTTGCCGCAAGGTCGTCAAGGAGGTCCTTCTTAAGAAGAAGGCGGAAGCGTCCATCGTGGTGACGCCGAAAACGCTCGAGAAGTATCTGGGCGTGCGCCGCTTCCGCTTTGGTCGCGCCGATGAGCACGACCAGATCGGCCAGGTGACCGGCCTCGCATGGACCGAGGTGGGCGGCGAGTTGCTGCGTATCGAGTCTGCGTTAGTGCCCGGCAAGGGGAAGTTCACTTATACGGGCCAGCTCGGCGACGTCATGCAGGAGTCCATACAGGCCGCACTGACCGTCGTGCGCAGTCGCGCCGGTGCGCTCGGTATCGACCCCGATTTTCACCAGAAGACCGATCTGCACATCCACGTGCCCGAGGGGGCGACGCCGAAGGACGGCCCCAGCGCCGGTGTTGCGATGTGTACCGCATTGGTGTCCGCGTTGACCAAAATCCCGGTTCGGTCGAGTGTCGCGATGACTGGTGAGATCACGCTCCGCGGCGAGGTCCTGCCCATCGGTGGCCTCAAGGAGAAACTGCTCGCAGCCCATCGGGGCGGCATCGAAACGGTGCTGATCCCCCACGAGAATGAGCGGGATCTCGTTGAGATTCCGAAAAATATCAAGCAAAGTCTCGATATCCGCAGCGTACGCTGGATCGATGAGGTGCTGGACGTTGCGCTCACTGAGCACCCGCGTCCCGTCACTGAGGGACAAGACGCCGCGGGAGAAGCCGAGGCTAAGGCCGCGCCCCCTGCGAAACCGGAAGAGAAGCCGAGCGGGGTGCGCACGCATCATTGATAGGAGTGATCCTGCTGCATCGGCGGGACAGGTCAGCAACCTGAGCGTCTACCCGGGGGCGATTCGACGTTGCAAGGACCCCCTGGGACACCAGGGGGGGTCGCCGCGGGCGTCCGGCGTCCCGCGATCGGGCCCGGACCCATTGCGTGTCTGCCTCATCCTGCAGGCGGAGTACCATCAGGGATCGGCTTACATCAACTATCCCGGTTTTGCGTCCTCCGAGTTCCTGACCGTCAGAAGCCGCCGATGCGGTCGATTTGCTTGACAGCCCCGCGTGCACTCGACACCATTCAGCGCAGGTTGCGGCGTCGCGCGGACGCCCCAGCCACTCACGCGTTTTCAGCGTATGCGCGGTTTCTCAGGTCATTCGAGATACGGGGGGAGAATGAACAAATCGGATCTTATCGACGCCATGGCGGAAGGGGCGGACATCTCGAAGTCTGCCGCCGGTCGGGCACTCGACGCACTGACAGACTCCATCGCCGTTGCCCTGAAGGGCGGCGACACTGTTTCCATCATCGGGTTCGGCACCTTCCAAGTGAAGGAGCGCGCCGCGCGCACCGGCCGCAACCCCCAGACCGGAGCGGCCATCGAGATCGCCGCGTCGAAGTCGGCCTCGTTTAAGGCTGGTAAATCCCTTAAAGACGCGATACAATAACCGGCTTTCTCGGGTGGTGTAAGCGGGTGCTTAGCTCAGTTGGCTAGAGCATCGCCCTTACAAGGCGAGGGTCGCAGGTTCGAGCCCTGCAGCACCCACCAAGCGGGCCAAGCTCCAGACTGGAGCCAGCCGTGGCGAAGCCGGTGCCGGTAGACAGCAGTGCTCCGGCTGGCAGCGTGGATCACCGCTCGGAACACTAGAGCAGTATCCGAGCGACCTGGCGAGGTCGGGGCTGAGCAAGGCGCGGTAGCAAGTGGGGTCCGACGAAACGTTCTAAGGAGTGGTAGTTCAGTTGGTTAGAATACCGGCCTGTCACGCCGGGGGTCGCGGGTTCGAGTCCCGTCCACTCCGCCAACTTTAGTTGAAGGCGCGCCCCACCTCGCGGCGGGGCGCGCCTTTTTTGTGCCCGCCGTCCGCTGTTGTGTGGGCGTGTCCGCGGACAAGGCCCGTCGGTTGTGACCGCCGTCACACGTCAAGCCTCGTGCTCGGCCTTGCCAGGCGGGGCCTTGCCAGGCGGGGCCTTGCGGGTGCTGCCTTGTCCCATTAACCGCAACACGAGAGCAGGTTCCCTTCATGTTGCAGGCGATCAAAGAAAAGGCCCAAGGCTGGGTTGCGTGGGCTATCGTCATTCTCATTAGCATCCCGTTCGCCCTTTGGGGCATTCAGTCCTACCTGGGCGTGGGAGGGGAGCGGGTGGTCGCCCAAGTCGATGGGGCCAAGATCACCGACCGACAGCTCGACCGAAACGTCCAGCGCGCTCGCATGCAGCTGCGCGAGCGGCTCGGGGCCGCCTACGACCCCGACCTATTTGACGCTGGAGCACTGCGCGAGCAGGTGCGCGAGCGCATGATCCGTGATGCCGTGCTGCTCGAAGCGTCGTACGACATGGGGCTGCGGGTCTCCGATCAAGCGGTGCGGGCGGCAATCCTCAGCGAGCCAGCCTTCCAGAGCGACGGTGCCTTCGACAAGGCGACCTACGAGCGGGTGTTGCGCTTACAAGGCCTGACACCGGCTGCATATGAGGAGCAGCTGAGGCAGGGCCTGCTCTCAACACAACTTGCCCGCGCCGTCAGGGCATCCGGTTTCACGACGGCCACCGAGCTGGCGACAGCAACGCGCCTCATGCGTCAGCAGCGCGACATCGCCTATGTCCTGCTGCCGCACGTGCAGTTCGCCCAGGACCAGCAGCCAGCCGCAGACGAGATCGACGCCTACTACGAACGTAACACCCAGCGGTTCGCCTCCCCGGAGCGCGTGAAGGTCTCCTACATCGTGTTGGATGCCGATGCGCTTGCCGCCGAGGATCTAAGCGACGCAGAGCTGCGAGCTGCTTACGAGGAACGCCTCGGCGAGCTCACCAGCCCGGAGCAGCGCCACATCCGCCACATCCTGCTCAGCGTCGCCGCTGATGCGGACTCGGCCGCGGCCGAAGCCGTCAAGGACCGCGCCGCAGCACTCAAAAGCGAGATCGCCGCCGGGGCCGACTTCGGCGCTTTGGCGGCTGAGCATTCCGATGATCCGGGTAGTGCTGAGGCGGGCGGCGACCTTGGCATGGTGCCGCGCGGCATCATGGATCCGGCCTTTGAGCAGGCGGCCTTCGATTTGGCGCCGGGAGTGGTGAGCGATCCCGTGCGCAGCCGCTTTGGCTATCATCTCATCGAGGTGACGGCCATCGAGGGTGGTGAGCCCAAACCCTTCGACGAGGTCCGTGATGACCTCGCCCGCGAGCTGGGGCGCGGCAACGCCGAGGCCGTCTATTTCGAACTCGCCGAGCAGCTCGCGAACCTCACCTTTGAGTCCCCAGACAGCCTCATACCGGCAGCAGAGACCCTCGGGCTGGAGATTCAGACCAGCGACTGGATCGAGCGCAGCGGCGGCGAGGGCATCCTCGGCAGCCCGAAGGTGGCGGATGCGGCTTTCAGCGAGGACGTTCTGGTGCGCGGCAACAATAGTGAGCTCATCGAGCCTGATCGCGATCGCATGCGCGCCATTGTGCTGCGCGTGGATGAGCATGAGACTGCCGCGCCGCAGCCGCTGGAGGCAGTGCGCGACGAGATCGTCGCAGCGCTGCAACAGCAGCAGGCGGCGCAAGCTGCCCTCGCGGAGGCGGAGTCGATGGTGGAGCGCCTGCGAGGTGGCGCTGACCTGGCGTCACTGGCTGCAGCGCCTGCGGAGACTGACCAGCCGCCGGAGGAGGCGGAAACTGAGGCGCCGTCCAACGCCGAGGCTGCTGCTCAGCCGCGCCTGCAGGAGCTTGGGCTGGTGTCGCGCAATCAGGCGGACGTCCCGCCCAGGGTGCTGGAGCTTGCCTTTGCGGCGCCGGCGCCGAGCGACGGCGGTGCAACCTACATCGCCGGCCAGCAGCCGGACGGTGACGCGCTGGTCGTCGCGGTGCGCAGTGTCGAGGACGGCAGTCTCGATGACCTAGAGCCCGCGGTGCGCGATGCAGAGCGTAGTCTGCTCACCCAGATCGGTGCGGAGCACGACTTCGAGCAGGTGCTCGACGACCTCGTCGCTCGGGCCGACATCCGGCGTGAGGCCCTCGCTCGGGACACACCCTGACGGCCGTAGCTCGGCTCACCCAGTGGGTGACGCGAAGAACGCGCCCGGATCGAAACCGGCACAGACACCTGCAAACACGCGGGAGCGGTCAACTGCTCTTTTTAGGTTCAAGCCTGGGCCCGTCTGCACCTCGGTTTCGGCCCTAGCCCAGCTATCAGCCCAGCCATCCGCCCAGCCGCCGGGTCACCCGTCAGCCTAGCCCGAGGATGTGATAACCCGTATCCACGTAGAGCACGTCCCCGGTGATGCCGGAGGAGAGGTCAGAGCACAGGAAGGCGGCCGCGTTGCCCACCTCCTCGATGGTCACGTTGCGCCGCAGCGGCGTTCGCTCTTCCACCTGCTTCAGCATGTTGCGGAAGTCCGCAATGCCCGCCGCCGCCAGCGTGCGGATCGGCCCCGCAGAGACCGCGTTGACCCGCGTGCCCTCTGGGCCGAGTGCCGCCGCCAGGTAGCGGACATTGGCCTCGAGGCTGGCCTTGGCAACGCCCATGACGTTGTAGTTTGGCACCGCTCGTACGGCCCCCAGGTAGCTCATGGTCACGAGCGCACCGTTGCGCCCGGCCATCAGCGCCCGCCCGGCCTTGGCGAGTGCGCCGAAGCTGTAGGAACTGATATCGTGTGCCGTCGCGAAGCCCTCACGGGTCAGCGCGTCGGCGTAGTTGCCCTCGAGTTCCTCTTTGGGGGCGAAGGCTATAGCGTGTACGATGCCGTCGAGACCGTCCCAGTGCGCCCCGAGGGCCTCGAAGCAGGCATCGATCTGCGCATCACTGCTGACGTCCAGCGGTAGCGCGATGTTGGAATCAACGGAGCTGGCCAGATCTTCGACCCGCCCTTTGAGCTTCTCGCCCTGGTAGGTGAAGGCCAGCTGCGCGCCCTCCCGGCGCATGGCCTGTGCAACGCCCCAGGCGATGGAGCGATTGCTCGCGACGCCAGTGATAAGAAAACGTTTGTCGGTCAAAAACCCCATCAGATGGTCCCCGTAGTGCGCCGGTGTGAGTCAGTTTGGCAAGCGTGAAGCGGGCAGCGCATAACACCCTGCAACCGCGACGGCATCACATTACCGAAAGCCTTCCAATGGCGAAAGCAAAAGCAGAACGGGACCCCGCGCGCGTCATGGACCTGCGGTTCTGGTCGAGACCCCTGCGTTGGGGCGCGTACTTGCTGCTGGTTGCAACAGCGCCGCTGCTGCTGGTGGCCTGCGGCGACGGGCCCTGGAACAACCCGCACCCAGAGAGCCAAGCCGGCGAGAACATCCTCTACGGCGCATTTACCGAGCGTCCGAAGCACCTGGATCCGGTGCGCTCCTATAGTTCCAATGAATATGCCTTCATCGCACAGATCTACGAGCCGCCGCTGCAGTACCACTTTCTGAAGCGGCCCTACACCCTGGTGCCCTTGACGGCTGAGACGGTGCCAGAACCAACACACCTTGACGCCGACGGTAACCGCCTCCCGGCAGACGCCGATGCGGGCCAGATTGCCGCGACGGAATACCTCATCCGCATCCGGCCGGGCATCCAATACCAGCCGCACCCGGCCTTCGCGAAGGACGCCGACGAGACCTTCCTCTACCACGATTTGTCGCCGCGACAGATCGGTCGCCTGAACAAGCTCTCAGACCTGCCGGAGACCGGCAGTCGGGAGCTGACGGCGGAAGACTACGTGTATCAAATCAAACGCCTTGCGGCGCCCTGGCTGCACTCACCCATCGCTGGGCTGTTGAGCGAGCATGTCCTCGGGTTCAAGGCCTTTTCAGAGCGCCTTGAGGGCGCTGTACCTGGGCCCGCCGACGGCGAGCGGCCATTCTTCGACCTGCGCCAACTCGACTTTCCGGGCGCCGAGGTGATCGATCGCTACAGCTACAAGGTGCGTATCGACGGCCGCTATCCGCAGTTTGTCTATTGGTTGGCTATGCCGTTCTTCGCGCCCATGCCCTGGGAGGCCGAGGCGCTGACGAACCAGCCCGGGATGAAAGACAAAAATATCACCTTGGACTGGTACCCGGTGGGAACGGGGCCGTTCATGCTCACCGAGAACAACCCAAATTTGCGGATGGTGTTGTCGCGCAACCCCAACTTCCATGGCGAGACCTACCCGACGCAGGGTATGCCCGGGGATGCTGAGTTGGGACTGCTCGCCGACGCAGGCAAGCCGCTGCCGTTTGTGGATCGTGCGGTCTACAGCCTGGAGAAGGAAAGCATCCCCTACTGGAACAAATTTCTTCAGGGCTATTACGACACCTCCGGCATCAGCTCCGACGCCTTCGACCAAGCCGTGCGCTTCGACGCCGCCGGCGAGGCTGGCCTCACCGACGATATGCAGGCCAAGGGCATTCAGCTCAGCACTGCGGTGCAGACGTCCATCTGGTACATGGGCTTCAACATGGAGGACGACGTCGTTGGCGGCGACTCCGAGCAGGCCCGGTTGCTGCGCCAGGCCATCAGCATCGCCGTGGACTTCGGCGAATTTATCTCGATCTTCGCCAACGGCCGCGGTGTGCAGGGCCAGGGCCCGGTGCCGCCCGGCATCTTCGGCCACCGCGTCGGTGCAGCCGGCGTCAACCCGGTGGTCTTCGATTGGAAGAATGAACGCCCTGTGCGCAAATCCATCGCCGAGGCGCGGGCACTGATGGCAGCGGCGGGTTACCGGGATGGGCGTAATCCGGAGACTGGCCGCCCGCTGAGCATCTATTACGAGGCGATGGACGCTGGCCCGGATGGCAAAGCCAGGCTCAATTGGATGCGTAAGCAGTTCGCCAAGCTGGGCATCGAGCTCATCGTTCGCGCCACCGATTACAACCGCTTTCAGGAGAAGATGCGTAAGGGCACCGGCCAGGTATTCATGTGGGGCTGGAATGCAGACTATCCGGACCCGGAAAACTTCTTCTTTTTGCTCTATGGACCAAACCGCAAGATCGACGGCGGCGAGAATGCGGCCAACTACAGCAATCCGGAATTCGACCGGCTCTTCGAGCAAATGAAGGATATGCCCGACGGTCCTGAGCGCCAAGCGGTCATCGACCGCATGACCGACATTGTCCGCCATGATGCCCCGTGGTCCTTCGGCTTCTATCCCGAGTCCTTCAGCCTGCACCATCAATGGATCGGCAATGTGAAGCCGAACCTCATGGCCAACAACACCTTGAAGTACCTGAATCTTGAGCCCGACCTCCGCGAGGACATGCGCGCCGCCTGGAATCCACCCGTGCTCTGGCCCATCGCCGCCTTGATTTCCGTGCTGGCCCTCGGGGCGCTGCCGGCCGTTGCCATCGCCCGCCGGCGTGAGCGGAGCAGCGCCCTGTGAGTGCCTACATCATCCGCCGGCTACTGTACGCCATTCCTATTTTGGTCGGCGTCAATCTGATCACCTTCTTGCTCTTTTTCGTCGTCAACTCACCGGATGACATGGCGCGCATGCAGCTCGGCGACAAACGGGTCACCGAAGAGGCCGTGCAGGCCTGGAAAGCAGACCACGGCTACGATCGGCCCTTGCTTTTCAACCCGCAGGCTCAGGGCTTGGATAAGCTCACAGAGAGCATCTTCTTTCAAAAGTCCGTCAAGCTGTTTGCGTTCAACTTTGGCACCTCGGACAACGGCCGGGATATCGGCTACGACATCCGCCAGCGTATGTGGCCAAGTTTGGCGATCGCATTGCCGGTGCTGCTGGTGGGGCTCGCCATCAATATCAGCTATGCACTGATGATCGTCTTTTTCCGAGCCACCTATATCGATGTCGGTAGCGTCGTCTTACTTGTGGCCATGATGTCCATCTCCGGACTCTTCTATATCATCGGCGGGCAGTTTCTGATTGGCAAGCTCTTCCACCTGGTGCCCATTTCCGGCTATGACACTGGGCTGGATGCTTCCAAGTTCCTCATTCTGCCGGTCATCGTGGGCGTGGTGGGTGGCATTGGCACTGGCACCCGGCTCTATCGCACGTTCTTCCTGGAAGAGGTCAACTGCGACTACGTGCGCACCGCCCGGGCCAAGGGTCTGCGCGAGGGCGTCGTGTTGTTCCGCCACGTACTGAAGAATGCGCTGATTCCCATTTTGACCGGCGTCGTTGCTGTCCTGCCGCTCCTGTTCATGGGCGCACTCATCACCGAGTCCTTCTTTGGTATCCCTGGGCTCGGCAGCTATACCATTGACGCCATCAATGGTCAGGACTTCGCCATCGTTCGCGCGATGGTGTTCTTGGGCTCTGTGCTCTACATCCTCGGCCTGATCCTCACCGACATCTCCTACACGCTGGTGGACCCACGGGTGCGTTTCTCATGAGAACGGCCGTCTCGACGGGGAGGCTCTCGGCATGCCGGTGATCCTGACCACAGATGCGCTGATCTTCCTCTTGCTCGCGGTGGCGCTGGGCTACGGCGTCTATGCTTCGCAACACGAGCACCTGCGCGCGCCCTGGCGCAGTGTCGCCCAGTCCCGGGTAGGCGTCGCGGCGTTGGTGGTCATCGGCGTCTACCTGCTGATCGGTCTGTTGGATTCCCTGCACTTTCATCCGCGGATTGAGCCGGTGGCGGCGAGCGAGTCCGCCCTCCCGACCGAGGCGGATGCCGCCCGTGGGGAGGTCCCCGCTGCCACCGAGAACGCACAAGCGCGCTATTCCACGCAAGTCCTGTCCGTGCTGGATGTGGTTCTGACCGGCCTCAGAGAGCGGCAGGAAAAGACCTTCTCGGCCCCCTTTGCAACGCACCTGTTTGTCAAAGAGCCCATCGAGCAACCGGACGGAAGTATCGTGCGTGGCTATCCGCCACTAGAGCACGGCGGTGCCCATTTGAAAGATCCGTCGCGGCGGGGCTTCGACATCGCCGTGCGTGCCGTGCTCGGCGCCATCAAGGGGCTCTTGGTCTGGATGGCGCTGACAGCCGGCTTGGTGTGGCTCGTCGCCCACGCCCGCGGTGAGCCCTATAACGATGGTGCCCGGTCCATCTGGGAAGGCCGCACCGACGTGCCCTGGCGCGTGGCGCTCGTGACGCTGGCCGCCATGCTCGTGCTCGCCTTCGTCAGCGCCGAGCTGGCGGCGGGGTATCACATCCTCGGCACCGACAAGGTGGGTGAAGACGTCTTCTATCAGAGCCTGAAGAGCATTCGCACGGGTCTCCTTATCGGGACGCTCACGACCCTTGTCATGCTGCCTGCGGCGGTGATTCTGGGCATCATGGCCGGTTACTTCCGTGGGCTGACGGACGACATCATCCAGTACCTCTACACCACCTTGAACTCCATCCCTGGTGTACTGCTCATCGCCGCGGCCATCCTCATGCTGCAGGTGTACATGACCAACAATGCCGATCAGTTCGAGAGCCTGGTGCAGCGCGCGGACCTGCGCTTGCTCTTCCTATGCATCATCCTCGGCGTCACCAGCTGGACCGGCCTCTGCCGGCTGTTACGGGGCGAGTCCCTGAAGCTCCGTGAGCAGGACTATGTGCAGGCGGCGACGGCGCTGGGCGTGCGCCACTCAACCATCATTGCCCGGCACATCCTGCCGAACGTGCTGCACATCGTGATGATCACCGTGGTGCTGGACTTCAGCGGGTTGGTGCTTGCCGAGGCGGTGCTCTCGTATGTCAACATCGGCGTCGATCCGACCATGAACAGCTGGGGCAACATGATCAACAGCGCGCGCTTGGAACTGGCCCGCGAGCCCGTCGTCTGGTGGTCGCTCACCGCTGCGTTCGTCTTTATGTTCACCCTGGTCTTGGCGGCGAACCTGTTCGCAGACGTCGTGCGCGATGCCTTCGATCCGCGCCTGGCGAGGGTCCAATGAGCCGCACCGCCGCTGCTGTGCCTGCCGATAACGCCGACGGCGCGTTGCTTGAGGTCACCGGTCTGACCACGGAGCTGCCCCCGTCCCGTGGTGGTGAGCGACCCGTGCGCGTCTGTGACGACGTTGGTTTCAGCATCCGCCCCGGGGAAACCCTCGCCCTGCTCGGCGAGTCCGGCTGCGGCAAGTCGATGACGGCGTTGTCGTTGATGCGCCTGCTGCCCCTGGGCGGCCGGATCGTCTCGGGTGCCGTCGGGCTCGGCGGCACCGACCTGCTCCGGCTGCCGGAGCGGGACATGCGCCGCATCCGTGGCGGGCGCATGGGCATGATTTTCCAAGAGCCGCAGACCTCGCTGAATCCGGTGCTGACCGTCGGCGCGCAGATCGCCGAAGCCGTGCGGGTGCACGAGGGCAGGGCGCGCAGCAGTGTCCCCGCGCGCGTCGTGGAGCTTTTGCGCGCCGTCGGCATCCCCGACCCGGAGCGCCGCGCAGAGGAGTATCCACACCAGCTCTCCGGTGGCATGAAGCAGCGCGTGATGGTTGCCATGGCCCTGGCCGGTGACCCGGAACTCCTGATCGCCGACGAGCCCACCACCGCGCTCGACGTCACCATCCAGGCCCAAGTGCTACAGCTGCTCAAGGGTGTGCAACGGGAGCGCGGTATGGCCGTGCTGCTCATTACCCACGATCTTGGCGTCGTCGCCGAGACGGCGGACCGACTGGCGGTGATGTACGCCGGCCAGATCGTTGAGCAGGCGAGCGTCGAGACCTTCTTTGCGGGGCCGGCGCATCCGTACAGCCGCAAACTGCTGGAAAGCCTGCCGGACGCGGACAAGCGCGCTGGCGCGCTGGCCGTCATCCCCGGGCGGGTACCGCCGCTAGACCAGGATTTTGATGGTTGTCGGTTTGCGCCGCGCTGCTTCCGCGCCATGGAGCGCTGCCATGACAACCACCCCGGCTGGTTCGACGCAGGGGCCGAGCAGCGCGTGCGCTGCCTGCTGTGGGAGGAGGACACGCCCGAGTTTGCGCCGGTGTCCGCCCAGGCGGTCACCAGCGGCGCAGAGGCGGCTGGAGCCGGCGATCTGCTGCTGCGAACCGATGGCCTCAAAGTCCACTTCCCGGTGCGTCGCGGGCTGTTCAAACGGACGGTGGGTCACGTCAAAGCCGTCGACGGCCTTGACCTGACCCTCTATGCCGGCCGCACGCTGGCGTTGGTGGGCGAGTCCGGCTGCGGCAAGACCACCGCCGGCAAGGGCATCTTGCAGCTTTTGCAGCCCACGGCGGGTGCCGTGCACTACGACGGCGTCGATCTGGCACGGCTCACGCCCGGGCGCCTGCGGCCCTATCGCAAGGATCTCCAGGTCATCTTCCAGGATCCCTTCGCGTCCATGAACCCGCGCATGCTCGTGGAGGACATCGTCGGCGAAGGGCTGCAGGCGCTCGGGCTCGCAGCGAGCCGTGCCGAGCGGCGCGCGCGTGTCGCAGCCCTGCTGGAGCAGGTGGGTATCGGTGAGCAGGCCATGGGCCGCTACCCACATGAGTTCTCTGGCGGCCAGCGCCAGCGCATCTGCATCGCCCGGGCGCTGGCGGTAGAGCCCAAGCTCATCGTCTGCGACGAGCCCACCAGCGCGCTCGATGTCTCGGTCCAAGCGCAAATTCTGAACCTGTTGAAACAGCTCCAGCAGGACCTTGGCCTGACCTACCTCTTCATTACCCACGACATCTCGGTGGTGTCCTATCTCGCCCATGAGGTTGCGGTCATGTATCTCGGCCGCATCGTCGAGCAGGGCACGGCCGACCAGATCCTCGACACGCCGCAACATCCCTACACGAAGGCCCTGCTGTCCGCGGTGCCCGTCGTCGAGAAGGCGCAGCGGCGCAACATCATCCGGCTGGAAGGCGACATGCCGTCGCCGGCTGACCCGCCCGCCGGCTGTCATTTTCATCCGCGCTGTCCCGAGGCGCTGCCCGAGTGTGCCCATGCCTACCCCGAGGCGCGCCACCTCGAGGACGGGCGAGTCGTCCGCTGCGTGCGGGTTGAGGCCATCGCAGCGCAATCAGCTCGAGCCGCTGATCGAGGCTAGCCCGAACCTCCGGCAGCGTTTCCCTGCGCGACCGGCACGTGGCAACCGCAGCGGGGTCTGTGCCGCGCTGGAAGGCACCGGCTGCTTGCAGCCACTGTTCTAAGAGCTTACTTGCGCCAGCCAACGATCCAACGCATTCGCGAACGCTTGCCGCTCGCGCTGGCCGTAGGCGGCGGGGCCGCCGGTGTCGACGCCGCTGGCACGCAGGCTGTCCATGAAGTCGCGCAGGTTGAGCCGCTCGCGGATGTTCTCCGGCGTATAGCGTTCGCCGCGTGGGTTCAGGGCCGTACAGCCCTTGGCCACCACCTCCGCGGCGAGCGGGATGTCCGCGGTGATGACGAGGTCCCCTGGCGCCGCATGTTGTGCGATGTGGTTATCGGCGACATCGAAGCCTGCGCCGACGCGCACGCTTCTGATCATCTTCGACGGCGGCGTCTGCAGCGGCTGGTTCGCCACCAGTGTCAGCCGCGTCTGCGTGCGCTCAGCGGCCCGGAATAGGATCTCCTTTACCGGGTTGGGGCAGGCGTCGGCGTCGACCCAAATAGGCATGGCAGATGGCTCCTGCTCCGTGGCTCGAGTTGCGGGTTCGGGCGCCGCGAGGCACCCGCAGCGAGTATACTGGCGGATTGTCCTGATGATTCCGTCCCATGAGCGCCTCCGACTTCGCCGGCCCAGCAAACGCCGGTAACACCACCGTATCTCATTCCGCAGACGGCGACGTGCCCGCGCACGCAGGGGCCGTTGAACGGCCGGCGAGCGAGGCTGTTGCTGCCGAGCCCGGTTTCAAAGAGCTCGGGCTGCCGGCGACGCTGCTTGCCGCCCTTGACCGGGTCGGGTACGAGACCCCGTCGCCCATCCAGGCGCAGACGATCCCCTACCTATTGGCAGGGCGCGACCTGCTCGGCCATGCGCCCACGGGCACTGGCAAGACGGCCGCGTTCACGCTGCCGATGCTGGCCAGGATCGACGTGGACACCCGCGCGCCCCAAGCCCTGGTACTGACACCCACCCGCGAGCTAGCCATCCAGGTGGCCGAGGCCTGTCGGCGCTATGCCGCGGGGCTGCCGGACTTTCACGTGCTGCCCATCTACGGCGGTCAGGATTACCGCACGCAGTTGCGCCAGCTCGCGCGCGGCGTGCACGTCGTGGTCGCCACCCCCGGGCGCGTCATGGACCACATGCGTCGCGGCACGCTGGATCTGGCTGCGCTGCGCGTGTTGGTGCTGGACGAAGCGGACGAGATGCTGCGCATGGGCTTCATCGACGATGTCGAGTGGATCCTCGAGCAGACCCCGCCGGCGCGCCAGATCGCACTCTTCTCCGCGACACTGCCGCAGGCGATTCAGCGTATCGCGCGGTCCTACCTTGATGACCCGGTGAAAGTCAGCATCGCAGCGCGCACGGCGACGGCAGAGACCATCCGCCAGCGTTGGTGGTTGGTGAGCGGCCTGCACAAGCTCGACGCGCTGACCCGCATCCTGGAAGTGGAGCCCTTCGATGCGATGCTGATCTTCGTGCGCACCAAGACCGCCACCGTGGAGCTTGCCGAGCGGTTGGACGCGCGCGGCTACGCCGCTGCGGCACTGAACGGTGATTTGCCGCAGAAGCTCCGCGAGCAGATTATCGAGCGCCTCAAGCAGGGCCACCTCGATGTCATCGTCGCAACCGACGTCGCCGCCCGCGGCCTCGATGTAGAGCGCGTGAGCCATGTCGTGAACTACGACATCCCCTACGACACCGAGGCCTATATCCACCGCATCGGCCGTACCGGGCGGGCCGGGCGAGCGGGGGAGGCCATCCTGTTCGTCGCGCCCCGCGAGCGGCGAATGCTGCGCGCCATCGAGCAGGCCACCCGCCAGCCCATCGAGCCGCTACAACTGCCGTCCACCGAAACGGTCAATGACAAGCGCATCGCCGACTTCAAGCAACGCATCACGGATGCGCTGGCCGCCGGCGAGCTGGACTTTTTGCAGAGCCTGGTGGAGCAGTATCAACAGGAGCACGATGTGCCAGCCGTGGAGATCGCTGCAGCCCTGGCGCGACTTGTCATCGGCGAGCAGCCGCTGCTGCTGCCGCCGGAGCCGGTGCGGCCGCAGCGCCGCGAGCCGGACGGCGCGCGGGCGGACAGGGGTTGGGATCCAGGCAGGGCGCGGGAGCGCTCACGCGCCGGCGACCGGGAGTACCGCCCCAGGGACCGCGACCCAGCCGACAGGCGCGGCCGTGATCGTCGGGCACCCGGCGCCGATTCGGTTGCCCCGCGCCGAGCGTACCGCGGTGATCGCCCGTCCGGCGAGGGGCCGGGCGATGAGGTGAAGGACGACCGGCGCGAGCATCGCGGGGGCCCACCCGCGGCCGGCATGGAGCGCTTCCGCATCGAGGTGGGCCGTGACGACGGTGTCAAGCCCGGCAATATTGTCGGAGCCATCGCGAACGAGGCCGGCCTGGAGGGCCGCTACATCGGGCGCATCGACATCCAAGACGACCACAGCGTCTTAGACCTGCCCGCAGGCATGCCGAAGGAAATTCTGCAGCACCTGAGGAAGACCCGCGTCTGCGGCCGGCCATTGGCCATTCGGCGTATCGGCCCTAAGCCGGGGCGCGATCGTGACGCTTAGCGCTCAAGTGAGCGGGGCCTTCGTGCCCGGGGTACCGGTTTGGCCTAGATTGCCTGACCGCGCGGCTTCGACGCGCCTTCCGACGCGGGGTCGACAATCCCCAACGCTGTGTATTGGTTTCTGTTAGTGTAGCGACCTCGGGTGCCTCACCGGTCGGCACCACAGCGGTACCACTCTCCAACGGTATCGCCGATACCCGCTTCAGCCGTTCGTGCTGCCGCCCAGGCCAAGAGTCGCTGGGCGCCTCTCGTTTCAGCAAAGCAATTTTTACCTCGCCTGGACCGGCTCCCGGCGGCGTGCGGCTGTTGCCCACGCAGCCACCAGGGAGGGCAAAACCGGAGCTGATCCAATGTCCTTTGACTCCCTTGGCCTGACCGCCGAGCTTCTGCGCGCCGTGCATGAGCAGGGCTACACCGAACCGACGCCCATCCAGCGTCAGGCCATTCCGACCATCCTCACCGGCGCCGATGTACTGGCCGGCGCCCAAACCGGCACCGGGAAAACCGCCGGCTTCACGCTGCCGCTGCTGCAGCGGCTCATGGCGTCACGCCCCGGCGATGCCCGGCGCCGCGGACCGCAACCCGTGCGGGCGCTGGTGCTGGCACCGACACGCGAGCTTGCGGCCCAAGTGCAAGAGAGTGTCGAGACCTACGGCCGGCATCTGCCATTGACCTCGTCCGTCATCTTCGGCGGCGTCAAGATCAACCCGCAAATCGCTGCGCTCCGACGGGGTGTCGACATTCTAGTGGCGACGCCCGGCCGGCTCCTGGACCACGCGGGGCAGGGCACGCTGGACCTGTCGCGGGTCGAGATTCTGGTGCTCGACGAGGCGGACCGGATGCTGGACATGGGCTTCATCCACGACATCCGTCGCGTCCTGGCGCTGCTGCCGGACGCCAAGGCACGGCAGAACTTGCTCTTCTCGGCAACCTTTTCGGACGAGATCAAGGCCCTCGCCAATCGATTACTCAACAACCCGCAGCTCATCGAGGTGGCGCGGCGCAATACCGCCGCGGAGACCGTGCGCCAGGTGGTGCATCCGGTGGACCGCCAGCGCAAGCGCGAGCTGCTGAGCCATCTAGTGGGCGCGAACGACTGGCGCCAGGTACTGGTGTTCACCCGCACCAAGCACGGCGCGAACCGCCTCGCGGAGCAACTGGAAAAGGACGGCCTCAGCGCCGCTGCCATCCACGGCAACAAGAGTCAGGGCGCTCGCACCCGGGCCTTGGCCGGCTTCAAGACCGGTGACGTCCGTGTTTTGGTGGCCACTGACATCGCTGCCCGTGGGCTCGATATCGATCAACTCCCTAATGTGATCAACTTCGAACTGCCCAACGTGCCGGAGGACTATGTCCACCGCATCGGCCGCACCGGCCGCGCGGGGAACGTCGGCGAGGCCATTTCCCTGGTCTGTGTCGATGAGCATAAGCTTCTGCGCGACATCGAGCGCCTGCTCAAGCGCGAAGTCCCCAAGGTCGTTCTCGACGGCTATGCGCCGGACCCCAGCATTCCGGCCGAGCCCATCCTGCGTCGCAACGGCGGTCGCGGCGGCGAGCGCCAGGATCGAGCGGGCGACAGTGCCCGCAGTAGCCCTCGGCGGCGTAGCGCTGCACCCATGAGCGACAGTGGCCGTCGAGGGGAGCAGCGGACCGGCGGACGGGCGGGCAAGCCGGGTGCATTGCGTTCCGCCGGAGCAGATGAACAGGCCAACGTTGCTGATGGCGACGCCAGGGCGAAGCGCCCCCAACGCCAGCCTAAGCCAGGTCACGTCCACCGCAAGCCGCAGACCCAGCCGGCGCGTGCGCACCGTCATGCACGGCCCAGCCGTCAACGCGAAGTGCCCGCGCTGCTCGGCGGCGGTCGGGATGACTGACCGACTGCCCGCTGGCTGCCGTTGGCTGCCAGCTGATGATCGGCGCTCCGCGCAGCCGCCGGCCTAGGTACCGGCGGCTGCGCTCACCAGCCTGCGCTCCGCTTCCGCATACTTCGCCGCCGTCTTGGCGATAATGTCCGCGGGCAGCTCTGGCCCCGGAGGCGTTTTGTCCCAGTCCAACGTCTCAAGATAGTCCCGCACGAATTGCTTATCGAAGCTCGGCGGGCTCGTGCCTGGCCGGTATTGGTCGGCGGGCCAAAAGCGAGAGGAATCCGGCGTCAGTACCTCGTCGATGAGGTGCAGGCCACCGGCCTCATCGAGACCGAGCTCGAACTTGGTGTCGGCGATGATGATGCCGCGGCCGCGCGCGTAGTCGGCGGCCTCTGTGTAGAGCTTCAGCACGACGTCACGGACCTGTGCGGCCAGCTCGGCGCCGATCAGGTCGACGGTGTACTGGAAGCTCACGTTCTCGTCATGATCGCCGACGGCGGCCTTGGTGGAGGGCGTGTAGAGGGGCTCGGGCAGCTTGTCCGCCTGGCGCAGTCCGGCGGGCAGCGGGATGTCGCAGACGGCGCCCGAGCGCTGATAGTCCTTCCAGCCGGAGCCGATGAGGTAGCCGCGCACGATGGCCTCCACCGGCAGCGGCCGCAGCCGCCGCACCACGATGGCGCGCTCGCCGAGGGCCTGTCGTTCTTCGGCGTCGGGCAAAACCGCGGTGAGCGGCATGTCGACGAGGTGATTCGGCACCAGCGACGCCGTGCGTGCGAACCAAAAGTTGGAAACCCGGGTCAGCACCTCGCCCTTACCCGGGATGGGTTGCGGCAGCACCACGTCGAAGGCCGAGAGCCTGTCGGTGGTGACAATGAGCATGTGCTCATCGTCGATGCCGTAGATGTCCCGCACTTTACCGCGGTTGATGAGCGGCAGGTGAGTTAGCTGCGATTGAAACAGGGCGTTTGGGCTGACGGTCATGACGGGGATACCCGGTTTACGGCCGTGGATGGTGAGAATGGGAAACGGCCGGTCCCGCCAACGGCGGCGCCGGCACATGACGTGCCCGCTGGGGGAGGCTGGCCGGGAGCCGCGCAGCTCCGGTTGCCTTCGGCCCGCTCGGTGGGGATCATAGCAGCGACGGCCCGGCTCGGCGGCCCAGGTCCCACAGCAGCGCCATCCCAGCCCAGCCATCCCAGCCCAGCCGGCCCAGCCCGGCCAATCCAGGCCAGCTATTCCGGCGCACCAGACCACGCCGTCGTCTCGGCCGGCGCGGCCGACAGCGCTGACAAACCGGCCGGAGGAACGCGCCAAAATGCCAGCAAATGATGCCACCGTCGGCGCCGTCGCCGAGCAATCAGTGCCGCAGGCGGATGCGGATGCCTTCCTGCGCGCCTTCCGCGGCAGCTTCACGTCCATGTTGCGCTGGCATCAGCTAGACGCCCTTTGGGACGCCCTGCGGGCAGACGCCGACGGGGGCTGGTACGTGTATGCCGTCGGTGAGCCCCCACCTGCCGCACCTGCCGGCGCGGATCAGGTGCAGCGGTTCATCGGTGAGATGGATGTCCTGCTGCGGCGCGAGCACGCCGAGGACTTTTGCGGCATCGTCTATGCCGACCACCGCGACCAGCCGAGCTTCATCAAGATCTACGATCCGAACAACCTCGGCGTCGTCTGCGGCTTCAGTGAGCACCCACCGCTGCCCGGTTGGGTCCTGAGCAAGCTCAAGCCCGTCGACCTGCCCGCCGCACAGCCGCCACCCCGCAACCGGCGGCGGTGGTGGCAGCGGTTATTCGGATGACAGGTTCACACAGCCGCGGCGCGATGCGCTCCACGCTGCCCGGATGGGGCGGGTGCCGAACGCGCGAGTGATTGCGCCAGTGTGCATGACCGACGCGGCTCTGCGGCAGTCCTCAACACGCATACGGAGACGCTCCATGGCGAAGCAGATCATTCACACCGACCAGGCGCCGGAGGCTATCGGTCCCTACTCTCAGGCCGTACGCGTCGGCGACAGCATCTACCTGTCCGGACAGATCCCCCTAGACCCAGCGACCATGACCCTGGTGGAGGGCGACATCGAGGCACAGATCCGCCGGGTCTTCGAAAATCTGCAGGCCGTCGCCCGCGCCGCCGGCGGCGAGCTGGCGGACGTCGTCAAGCTCAATATCTTCCTGACGGACCTTGCCCATTTTCCCTTGGTGAATGAGCTGATGCAGGCCTACTTCAAGGAGCCCTATCCCGCCCGCGCCGCCATTGGCGTCGCCAGCCTGCCCAAGGGTGCACAGGTGGAGATGGACGCAGTCATGGTGGTCGACGGCTGAGATTGGGTCGATTCTGAGTGCAGCTGCAAACATCTGGCGCGGCCAAGCAATCGAGGCTCCTGAGCAAGCACGCTTGAACGCAGCGTTAGCCTCTACTGTCAACCTTAGGCAGCGCGCTTGGTTGACAGCACTGCACCTGCAGGGGACCATTCACCGCGTAACACTCGCTTTACAGCTGCACACCGCCTCTGTCTTTCCCGCTGCCCGACGCCGCTCTGATGCACGCATCCGCCCCTGACGACACCATCCGACACGACTGGACTCCAGGCGAGGCTGAGGCGCTCCTCGGGCAACCCTTCAATGACCTGGTCTTCGCGGCGCAGACGGCGCACCGCAAGCACTTTGACCCGAACCGTCTGCAGCTCAGCACGCTCCTGAGCATCAAGACGGGCGGCTGCCCGGAAGACTGCGGCTATTGCTCCCAGAGCGCACGTCACGAAACGGACCTGCCGCGCGAGCGCCTGCTACCGTTGGATGAGGTCATGGACGCTGCCCGCCGCGCGCGTGCGGCCGGCGCCACCCGCTTCTGCATGGGTGCCGCGTGGCGCAACCCGACGGATAAGAACCTGGACTCCGTGCTTGCCATGGTGGCGGGGGTCAAGGCGCTCGGCATGGAGACCTGCGTCACCCTGGGCATGCTGACCGGTGAGCAGGCGCGGCGGCTTGCTGAGGCGGGGCTCGACTTCTACAACCATAATCTCGATACCTCCCCGGAGTTCTACGGCCAGGTCATTTCCACGCGTACCTATCAAGACCGGCTGACAACGCTCGAGCATGTGCGTGCCGCGGGCCTCAAGACCTGCTCGGGCGGCATCCTCGGCATGGGCGAGGGCCGCCGGGACCGCGCCTCCATGCTGTGTCAGCTATCTAATCTGCCGGCGCACCCGGAGTCCGTACCCGTGAATTTGCTGGTGCAGGTGGAGGGTACGCCGCTCTTCGGCACGCCGGGCCTGGACCCCTTCGAGCTGGTGCGGACCATTGCCGCCGCCCGCCTGATGATGCCGGGCAGCTATGTGCGCCTGTCCGCGGGCCGCGACGACATGAGTGATGAACTGCAGGCCCTATGCTTCCTGGCGGGCGCCAATTCCGTGTTCTACGGCGAGCGGCTGCTGACCACCCCCAATGCCGGCGCCGAGCGGGACCAGCTGCTGTTCGAGCGACTCGGCCTCTCCTTCGAGCGCGCCGAACTGCCTGACCGCGAGTCACCCGGGGCCTGCCATCGCCACACAGCGACCGTTGTCGACCCGGCAGCGTCGGCCCGCGCTGCCGCAGAACCATGACGACGGCGAGTGTCACGCGCGCCGGCAATGTCGGTGCCCTCGACACCAACGGCCGCGACGCTCGAGCACGCTCCGACTTCGCTCCGCCACGGCGCCGCCGCGACGACGCGGCCCTGCGCGCAGAACTCGAACGACTGCGCAAGGCGCATCTGCAGCGCGCACGCCGGGTCCTGGACGGGCCCCAGGGCGTGCGGCCCATGATTGATGGGCGCCGCGTGCTGTCGTTCTGCAGCAATGACTATCTTGGCCTCGCGGCACATCCGGTACTGGTGGAGGCCCTGCGCGACGGTGCAGCTCGCTACGGTGTCGGCAGCGGTGCGGCGCACCTGGTTACGGGCCACAGTGACGCCCACCGCCAGCTAGAAGAGGCGCTCGCCGCGTTCGTCGGCCGGCCCCGGGCACTGCTCTTCTCCACTGGCTACATGGCCAACCTGGGGGTCATCAGCGCCCTGTGCGGGCGCGGTGAGCCTGTCTACGCGGATCGGCTCAACCACGCCTCCCTCAATGACGGTGCCCTGCTCGCCGGACTGCGGCTGCACCGCTACCCGCATCTGGATATATCGGCGCTGGAGCGCCAACGGCGCGGGCGGGAGGCGGCCCTCTTGATTACCGACGGCGTCTTCAGCATGGATGGCGATATGGCCCCGGTGCCGGACCTGGCCCGCATTGCCGCGGACGCTGGGGCCCGGGTGCTGGTGGACGATGCCCACGGCCTCGGTGTCGTGGGCCGCGGCGGGCGCGGCACCCTGGATGTGTGTCGGGAGCAGGGCTGGGACGATGACGGCTCGGTGATCCTCGTGGGCACACTGGGCAAGGCCTTCGGCGCCTTCGGTGCCTTCGTTGCCGCCAGCGACGCCGTCATCGAGACCCTGATTCAACGCGCCCGCCCGTACATCTACACAACGGCGTTGCCGCCTGCGGTGGCCCACGCCACGGCTGTCGCGCTCGCGCTGGCGGAGCGCGAGGACTGGCGCCGGGATCGCCTGCGCCAGCTCATCGCACAGTTCCGCGCTGGCGCCGCGGCGCTGGAGCTGCCACTCATGGCCTCGCCCACACCCATCCAACCTATCGTTGCCGGGGACGCCGAGACGGCATTGGCCTGGAGCCGTTTCCTGGAGGCCCACGGCGTGCTGGTGACGGCCATCCGCCCGCCGACGGTACCCAAAGGCGCGTCGCGGCTGCGCATCACGCTGTCCGCGGCGCATACCGAGGCGGACGTGGATCGGTTGCTGGCCCTGTTGGCGCAGCTCTCGAACAAGACAGGGCACAGGGCTGGCAGCGGGGGGCGAGGCGCCGCAGACGAGTCCGCGTGCGGATGAACGGCCCATCAGCCCGCAACGCAACCCAACGCGTGCCGCTGGTGCTGCTGCACGGCTGGGGCATGAACGCCGGCGTCTGGGACGGGCTTCCGGAGGCGCTTACCCAGCGTTTCGAGCCAATTGCGCTGGATTTGCCGGGCCACGGCGGCGCGCCATTCTCCGCCGAGCAATGGTCCTTGGATCGCTGGGCCAAGGCCTGCCTAAAGCAAGCCGAGGCGCGGTTAGCAGACGGGGCGCAGAGCGGGGCGGTCTGGCTTGGCTGGTCACTGGGGGGGCTCATCGCGCTGCAGGCGGCTCGGCTCGCCCCTAAACGCATCGGGGCCCTGGTGCTCATGTCGGCTACGCCGCGGTTCGTGCGGGCCGTGGACTGGCAGGTGGCAATGCCCGAGGGCACCTTGGCGCAATTCCACGCTGGGCTGCTCGCGGATCCGAGCGGCACGCTGGAACGCTTCCTGGCCCTGCAGGTCCGAGGCTCAGACGATGCCCGCAGCCTGCTGCGTCGGCTGCGCGCGGGTATGGCCGAACGTCCAGCGCCAGACGCGGCCGCGCTCGAGCGGGGCCTGGAACTCCTGCGGGAAGAGGATCTGCGCGGGCCGTTACCGGACATTCGTCCGCCGTCGCTTTGGCTCTTTGGCGAGCGCGACACCCTCGTACCCGCCGCGGCCGCCGCGCGCGTTGCGCTGCTCATGCCGGAGGCCGAGGTGCGCGTGCTACAGGGCGCTGCACATGCGCCGTTGCTCTCGCACGGGGTCGAGGCCGCCGGCGCCATCATCGAGTTTCTCGATAGGATTGCCCCATGAACGCCATCGACAAGGCTGCCGCCCGCCGCGCGTTCGACGCCGCTGCCGACGGCTACGAGGCCGTCGCGGTCCTCCAGCGTGAGATCGGCAACCGCATGCTGGAGCGGCTCGGGTACATTCGCCTCGCCCCAAAACGCGTGCTGGATCTCGGCTGCGGCACCGGGCTCGCGTTGGACGGGCTCGCCCGGCGCTACCGGCGCGCGGAGCTCATCGCCCTGGATTTTGCGCCCGGCATGCTCGATCACGCCCGCCGCCGCGGCCACTGGCTGAACCGCCCGCGCTTGGTCTGCGCCGACGCCGAACAGCTGCCGCTGGCGGATGACTCGGTGGACTTGGTCTTTTCGAATGCGACGCTGCAGTGGGTCAATGACCTGGATGCCACCTTCCGCGAGCTGCTGCGGGTGTTGCGCCCCGGCGGGCTCCTTCTGTTCAGCACCTTCGGCCCCGATACGCTCCAGGAACTGCGCGCGGCATGGGCCGATGTGGATCAGGGTGAGCACGTCAGCCCGTTCCTCGACCTGCATGACATTGGTGATGCCCTGGTGCGCGCTCGCTTTGCGGACCCGGTCATGGATGTTGAGCGCATGACGCTCACCTATCCCGACATCTTTGGCCTCATGCGCGACCTCAAGCAGCTCGGCGCGCACAATGCGCTCGCCGGCCGAGCCCGGGGCCTAACGGGGCGCCGCCGCCTCGCGGCATTGGCGCAAGCCTACGAGCGTGAGCGACGTGGCGGCCGCCTACCTGCCACCTACGAGGTGGTTCACGGCCATGCCTGGGTCACAGCCAAGGCGCAGCGGCAGTTTGCGACGAGCGATGGCGTTGCCATTCCGCTGGATGCCGTCGCCGGGCGTCAGCGGCGTGGGAAGAGCGCAGTTGGGGGGCGGCGATGAGCGGCGTCTTGGTCATCGGCACCGACACCGGTGTTGGCAAGACCGAGGTCGCCGCCGGCCTGCTCGCAGGCCTCAAGACGCGCGGCATGACCGCCGTCGGCATGAAGCCCGTGGCCTCTGGGTGCGCCTCTGGGCCGCAGGGCCTCAGGTCCGACGACGCCATCAAGCTGCTGGCCGCCGGCAGCATCGATGCCGCGTACGAGGACGTGAACCCTTACGCGCTCGCAGACCCCATAGCGCCCCATATTGCCGCCGGCCAAGTGGGTGTTGACATCGAGCTCGGGCGTATCCGGACGGCCTATGCGGCGCTCGCCAAGCAGGCCGATCGCGTCATTGTGGAGGGCGTTGGCGGGTGGCGGGTGCCGTTGGGTCCGGCCTTGGCGGTGAGCGATTTGCCCAACGCCCTGGGCATCCCGGTGGTCCTGGTGGTGGGGCTTCGGCTCGGCTGCCTCAACCACAGCCTGCTCACGGCCGAGAGTATCCGCGCCCGCGGGGTGCGTCTGTTGGGTTGGATCGCCAATGAAGTCGACCCAGACATGCGGGCCCGGGACGAGAACATCGCGACCCTCGCCGCACTCATCGATGCACCGAGCCTGGGCGTGGTGCCGCGTTTGGATCTGCCCAAACCGGCGGTGGTCGCCGAATACCTGAGCCTGGAGCCGTTGCTGCGCTGAGCGCGACCCATGCCTCGGCACTGGCCGCGACCCTCGTGACGAATAAGGTCCGAGGGTGTTTGAGGCCAGACGGCGGATGCGTGGAGCAATGATTGTACGGGGAATGACGGCCCCGGGCGCCCTACCGTCGAGCGCAGCCAGCCGACTTGTTCTCTAGAAGGGTGCCAGAGCAGCTTCGGTTGTGGCCACTGCCGCACTCGCACAGTTCAGGTGCGGTAGGGTTGTCCTCCCATGCTAAGCTCCTGGATGGCCCGGCAGCCTTCGCGCCGGCCCCCATTTGGCCGGTTTCGCCCGGCCACTGCCTTATCGGCCTTGTGCCTGATGCAAGCCCCAGGAGCTCAAGCCATGCCTGTTTTGACTGCGCGCTCCCCAAGCGTGACACCCGTCTTCCGTCGTCGACCCATCCAGCGCTTCATTGGCGCCTTGGCGCTGCTATCGGCTGCGGCTGTCCAGGCCGATCCCATCGGTCAGGCGCTCGCGCTGGGCAACGCGAGCCTCGTGGTAGCGGAGGGCGGGCGCGCGGTCATCGCCCACAATGCCGACAGCAGCCTGGTACCCGCGTCGACCATGAAGCTGCTGACGGCGCTCGCGGCCATCGAGCGCTGGGGGCTCGAGCATCGGTTCACGACGGAGTTTCGGCGCGCGCGTGACGGGCGACTGTGGGTGGTGGGTCGCGGCGACCCCTACCTGGTATCCGAAGAGCTGGACCAAGCCGTGCAGAGCCTCAAGCGCCAGGGCGTGACCAGCGTCAACGGCATCGGCCTCGATGACACGCTGTTCCTTGCCGGGGACCGCATCCCCGGGCGTTCCTTGAGCCATAACCCCTATGACGCGCCGGTCACAGCCTTGGCAGTGAACTTCAATACCGTGAACGTCAATGTCACCGGCGGCAGCGTGCGCAGTGCCGAGGCGCAGACCCAGCTCACACCCACTGCCCGGCGGATGGGCGCCGCGATGGGCGCGGGGGCACACCGGGTCAACCTCAAGACCCGCGACAATGCGCTGAACCATTTCGGCGAGCTACTCCAAGCCAAGCTGGCGGCTGCGGGGGTGCGGGTGCAGGGGGACGTCCAGGTGGGCCGGGCGCCGGCGAGTGCAGAGCTGGTGCTAACGCATGCCAACAGCCGTGCCCTCTCCACGGTGTTAGAGAACATGCTGGATTACTCCACCAACTTCGTCGCTAACGACCTGTTCCTGCTGCTCGGCGAGCGTGGCGGCCAGAGCAGCATGGCGCAGTCCCAGCAAGTCATGGAGGACTGGGCGCGGAACAAGTTTGGCTGGCGCAGCTTCGCCATTGAGGATGGCGCGGGCCTGTCCCGCGGTAATCGGCTCAGCGGACGCCAGCTGGTCGACGTGCTGGGCGCCATGGAGCCTTATCGTAATCTGGTGCCGGCACAGAAAGGCAACCCGAACGTGCGGGCCAAGACCGGCACACTCCGGGGTGTCAGCTGCTACGCGGGCTGGGTTCGCCGCGATGGCCGCTGGGCTCCGTTTAGTCTGCTCATCAATCAGCCGGTAGGGTACGGGTTCCGCAACCAGGTGGCGAGCGCCCTCGCGACGGCGCCGACACTGGCGCGGTACTGAGGCCGACGGCATGGGCTGCGACCCGGCGTTGGCAATGTTGCGGCCTTCCGGTGACGGGTTGCTGCGGGGGCTGGCCCTGCTGTCGGGTCCGGTGTTGGCCCCGGTATTGGCCCTCCTGCTAGCCACGCTCCTCGTCGGCTGTACCACCTGGCCGGCAACCTCGGATCGCGGCACCGTCGCCGTAACGCAACAGCGTGCGCCCCTTGCCGCCAGCTATTGGAAGACCGATGGCGGCTACCCGTCGCTCGCGCCCCTGCTCAAGCGCGTCACGCCAGCGGTGGTGAACGTCGCGGTGATTGCCGATGTGTCTCTGGAGGACCACCCCTTCCTGACGGACCCTGCCTTCCGGCGCTTCTTGGAACAGTTTGATATCGAGCCGCCAACTCCCGAGGAGCTGCGTCGGCGCGAAAGTGTCGGCTCCGGTGTCATCATCGACGCCCGGCGCGGACTGGTGGTCACCAATGCGCATGTCATCGAGGACGCGCGGGATATCACCGTGACCCTCAAGGACCGTCGCAGCTTTAAGGCGCGGCTCGTCGGCCGCGATCCGGGTACGGATGTTGCCGTGCTGCGGATCATGCCATTGGATGCCCCCGACTTGGACTTCGCAGACTCCAATGACCTAGAGGTAGGCGACTTCGTGCTCGCCATCGGTAACCCCTTTGGTCTCGGTCAGACCGTGACCTCTGGCATCGTTAGCGCCGTCGGCCGCACGGGCATCGCCGACGACAGCCTGGGCGAGCTGATTCAGACCGACGCCTCCATCAACCCAGGCAACTCGGGCGGCCCGCTCATTGATCTGGCCGGGCGCATCGTCGGCATCAACACGGCCCTCATTGGCCCCACCGGCGGCAACGTGGGTATTGGCTTCTCGGTGCCCGCGAATCGCGTGCAGCGCGCAGTGCAGCGCATGGTGGGTGGGCCTTAGCCGATCCGGAAACGATGCGCGTTGCAGCTCAGCCGCCGGTCACCGGCGGAAAGAAGGCCAGCTCATCGCCGTCGGCAACGGGTGTGTCGGGGCCAGCCATATGCTGATTCACGGCCGTGAGCACCGGCCGGCCGTCGTCGAGTGCCGCCCACACGCCGCCACGGGCGTGCAAATGGGCGCGGATGTCCCTGACGCTGCCGGCCTGTTCCGGCGCCAGCACCTCTTCGGCGATACCCAGTTGCTCGCGCAGGCTGGCGAAGTAGCGTATGTGTATCACCCCATCAGCTCCGAGAAGGGGATGAAGTTGACGGGCTCGCCGGCACGCAAGGGTTGGTTTTCCACCAGCTCGACGAGGCCGTCGGCCCAGGTGAGGGAGGTGAGATCTGCCGATGAGCGGCTTGGAAAGACCTCCACGATGGCCTCATCGGTGCTGTCCGGCACCAGTCGTGCCCGCTGATACTCCCGTCGTTTGTCGGGCTTCGGCCAGTCGAAGCCGGCGCGGGCCGGGATGCGCCGTGGCGTCGGCACCGGGTCAAGCCCCTGCATCCGTTGAATAAATGGCCGTGCGAACAGGCAGAAGGTCACGAACAGCGATACCGGATTGCCCGGACTGCCGATGAACGGGGTGTCTTGGATATGGCCGAAGGCGAGCGGTCGGCCCGGGCGCATGGCGACGCTCCAGAGGTCCAGACGGCCGAGCGCTGCCACCGCAGGGCGAACATGATCTTCTTCACCGACGGACACGCCGCCGCTGGCGAGGACGAGGTCTGCGCGTTGCGCACCCTCGGCGAGGGCAGCGTGGGTGGCCGTGCGAGTGTCCGGGACGATGCCGAGGTCGATCAGCTCGCAGCCCAGTCCAGCGAGTAGAGCGCGGAAGAGCGTGCGATTGGAATTGTAAATCTGGCCCGGCCCCAGTGCGTATCCTGGCTCGACCAGCTCGTCCCCGCTGGCGAAGATGGCCACCCGCAGCCGGCGGAAGACGGTGAGGGTCTCTGCGCCGACGGAAGCCGCAACGGCAAGGTGTTGGGGGCCGAGCCGAACACCTGCCGGCAAGACCTCAGTGCCCGCCCGGAGTTGCTCGCCGCGGTAGCGGATGTTACGGCCGGTCGCAGTTGCGGCCGGCAGCCGCACCCGACTGTCGGCCATGGGCTCGCAGGCCTCCTGCACCACCACCGTGTCGGCGCCCACCGGCACCGGGGCGCCGGTGAAGATGCGTGCAGCGGTCCCTGGTGCGAGGGGCTCCGCGCGGCCGCCGGCGGGGATGCGTTGGGACACGGGCACGATCCCGCCGGGGGCGGCGGCGATGTCGGCGGTGCGCACGGCATAGCCGTCCATGGCGCTGTTGTCCCAGGAGGGCAGGTCGATGGGGCTTGCGACGGCGGCGGCGAGGATGCGGCCCTGGGCCTCTGCGAGGGTGACCGTCACTGGGTCTGCAAGCGGTTGCGCCAGCGACAACAATAGCTCCAGTGCCGCCTCGACGGCGAGCGGTGCCTTGGCGTCACCGCCGCAATCCTGCTCTGCGGCCATGTTCAGCGCTCAACGAAGCGCGCGATGAGCTGCGCGAAGTTGCAGGGTTTGGTGCGGCTGTCCAGCTGCGGCAGCAGGATGCCTTCCCAGGCGGTCCGGCAGGCACCGGTAGAGCCGGGCAGGCAGAAGATTAGCGTGCCGTTGGCAATGCCCGCGAAGGCCCGGGACTGGACGGTGGACGCGCCGATCTCCCCGTAAGAGAGATGGCGGAACAGCTCGCCAAAGCCCTCGATGGTCTTGTCGAACAGGGGCAGCACCGCCTCCGGCGTGCTGTCGCGGCCGGTGATGCCCGTGCCGCCGGTGCTGATCACCACGCGCACGCCGGCATGGGCAATCCAGTGCGAGAACAGTGCCCGCAGTTGGTAGCGGTCGTCGCGGCAGATGACCTTCTCCACCACCCGATGGCCTGCGGCCTCGGCCTGCTCACGCAGATAGTCGCCGGAGGTATCGTTGGCCTCAGTGCGGCTGTCGGAGACGGTCAAGATCGCGAGCGACAGTGGGATGAAGGGGGCGTTCTCTGGGGTTTGGCTCATGGCGCAACGACGCAGTAGGCAGTGCAGATGCGAGGGGCGAAACACGGACGACGAAGAACCGGCTGCGTCCCCGCCCACATCGTGAGGGCCAGAGCAGATCGGGCGCGACGCTGCGGTCTGTAACGCCTGGCTCCTCGCCGGAAGCTGCTAAATCCATTTCGGCACCAGGATCAGCAACCAGATGACAGTCGCGAATACGATGCTCGTGAACACGGCCGCCGACGCGATGTCCTTGGCCCGTGCCGATAGCTCGTGGCGCTCCGGGCCGATCCGATCCACATTGGCCTCGATGGCGGAGTTTAGCAGCTCCACAATGGGCACCAGGAGCAGGCTACCGACGAGCATGGCCCGCTCCACGGGGGATTCGCCGAGCCAGATGCCGAGCGGCAGCAGCGGGATCAATAAGAGCAATTCCTGTCGGAACGCCTCCTCAAGCTCGTAACACGCCTTGAGGCCCTGCATCGAGTAGCCGAGGGCAGAAATCACCCGCTTCCAGCCGTGGACGTTCCGGAGCGCCGCGGCGCTCCGGTCATCCATCGGCGGCTGCTGTGCGTCGTCCACAGGCGCTCGGGTGTCGTCGTCAGCCGCCATTGCGCCCTAGGCAAGCGGTGGGGATGCCGCGCAGGTCGGTGCTACGCCTGCGCATGTGACGGCTTCCACGCCACATCCAACTGTCGGGCGGCGCGCACATCGTCCAGCCGGCGCACGGGGAGCGTGTGCGGCGCCTGCTTGAGTGTCTCCGGGCTTTTTTGCGCCTCCGCGCGGATTTTGGTCATGGCGTCCACAAACCCGTCGAGGGCCTCCTTCGGCTCGGTTTCAGTGGGTTCGATGAGTAAGCACTCGGGCACCAGCAGCGGGAAGTAGGTCGTCGGCGCATGGAAGCCATAGTCCAGTAGCCGCTTGGCGAAATCCATGGCGTTGCACCCGTACTGTTTGGCTTCCTGCTTGAGCGTGACGATGAACTCGTGGCTCGCACGGCGCTCCGGATAGGCGGGCGCAAAGCCGGCGTCTTTGAGTCGCGCCAACAAGTAGTTGGCGTTCAGGGTGGCGTACTCGGATACCCGGCGCATACCCTCGGCGCCGAGCAGCCGGGCGTAAATGTAGGCCCGGAGTAGGATACCCATGTTGCCGCCGAAGGCTGTCATGCGGCCGATGGACTCGGGGCGATCCGTCTCGACCTGCCAGTGATAGTCACCGCCCTCCTTCACCACCAACGGCACCGGCAAGTACGGTTCCAGGCGCTTGGACACGCCCACTGGCCCCGCACCTGGTCCACCGCCGCCGTGGGGTGTGGAGAAGGTCTTGTGCAGATTCATGTGGATGACGTCAAAGCCCATGTCACCGGGGCGCACCTTTCCCAAGATGGCGTTCAGGTTGGCGCCGTCGTAGTAGAGGAGGCCGCCGGCCTCATGCACGGTCTCAGCGATGGCCTGGATGTTGCGGTCGAAGACGCCGACGGTGCTCGGGTTGGTGAGCATGATGCCGGCGGTCTGCGGACCCACGGCGTCGCGCAGCGCCGCGATGTCGACATCGCCGTTGCTGCCGGTGGGGATCTCGCGCACCTGGAAACCAGCCATGATGGCCGAGGCGGGGTTGGTGCCGTGGGCGGCATCCGGCACCAGAATCTCGCGGCGCTCGCTATCACCGCGGGCGTCGTGATAGGCGCGGATCATCATGACGCCGGCGAGCTCGCCCTGGGCGCCGGCGGCGGGCGCGAGCGAGACGGCGTGCATACCGGTGACGATCTTCAGCATGTCCTGCAGCTCGTGCAGGCAGGCCATGATGCCCTGGCTGTGTGATTCCGGCGCCGCTGGATGTCGGCCAAGAAACCCTGGCAGCGAAGCCAGGCTGTTGCAGGCTCGCGGGTTGTACTTCATCGTGCACGAGCCGAGCGGATAGAAGTGCGTATCGATGGCGAAGTTCTGCTGCGACAGCCGTGTGTAGTGGCGCACGGCCTGAAGCTCTGATACCTCCGGCAGCGGCGCGCGGGACCGGCGGCGAAGCTCAGTGGGCAGAGCCGAGATATCGGCCATCTTCAGCGGGGCCTGGGCGGTGGCCGTGCGGCCTGGACGGGATTGCTCTTGGATCAGCATGCGGGCGGCTCCGATGGGGATTCTAGGCAAGGCTGGCGACGCGCATCGCGACGGGCCGAGCGGGCAATGCGGGCGCAGAGGGGCGAGTGCTGCAGGCCCTGAGCAAGTGTCTGCCCCGGGCCTTACCCCCCTGCTGAACGCTCCGTCTAGCCCAGCGCTTTCAATGCTGCGTCGTAATCGGGCTCTTCGCCAATCTCTGGCACCAGCTGCGTGTAGGTGACCTGGCCGGCGGCATCCAGCACGACGACGGCACGGGCCGTGATGCCCGCGAGCGGGCCGTCTTCGATCAGTACGCCGTAGTCTTTGGCGAAGTTCCTCGAGCGCATCATTGACAGCGGATGGACGTTCTCGATCCCCTCGGTGGTGCAGAAGCGGCCCACGGCGAAGGGCAGATCGGCGGAGACCACCAGGCAGACGGCGTCGCTGCGTTCGGCGAAGGACTCGTTGAACTTGCGTGTGGAGGTGGCACAGACGGGTGTGTCCAAGCTCGGTACGATATTGATCAGGATCTTCTTACCGGCAAAGTCCGCCAGTGTTTTATCGCCCAGGTCTTTATCGACCAATTTGAAATCCGGGGCTGGGCTGCCGACGGCGGGTAGCTCGCCAGCGAGCTTGACGGGGTTGCCTTGGAGAGCGGTCTGGGGCATCACAATGACCTGCTAGTGTTGAGGAGCATCTACGCTCGTGAGCTTGACAACAGCCGGGCGCGGTTCGCAGCATCGACCTCCCGTGTGGTCTAAGGCGTCGTGAGTCACGGTTGCAGACGCCGGGTGCGCAGGCGACAAGTCCTCCCGGACCTGCAGCGTTCCGCACTAAGTCTTGGCAGCCACCGCTTTCGCGAGTGCATCGCGGAAGACAACCATGTCGTCCTCGGTGCGCAGTTCCGTGGCACAGACCAAGACCGTCGCGCCCAGCTCTGGGTATTCGGCGCCGAGGTCGAAGCCCCCGAGGATGTCTTGCGCTGCGAGTGCGCCCAATAAGTCTGTCGTCGGTGCCGGTAGCCTGAGCGCCTGTTCGTGGAAAACAGGCCCAGAGAACAGCGGCTCGACTCCGGGGATCGCGCACAGGAGCTCGGTGAGTTGGCGTGTGTTCGCGTGACAGCTTGCAGCGACGCGCTCCAATCCCGCTGCGCCGAGAATGGCCATGTGGATGGTGGCGGCGGTCACCAACAGGCCCTGGTTGGTGCAGATGTTCGACGTGGCCTTGGAGCGGCGGATGTGTTGCTCGCGGGCCTGCAGGGTGAGCGTGTAGCCGACCTTGCCATCGGCATCGAGCGTCTTGCCGGCGATGCGTCCCGGCAACTGGCGAATGAAGTCCTGCTGACAGGTCAGAAAGCCGAGATAGGGCCCGCCGGAGGCGAGCGGCATGCCCAGCGGCTGGCCCTCGCCGCAGGCAATATCTGCGCCAGTCTCGCCCCAATCGCCGGGCGGGCGCAACAGCGCCAACGCCACGGGGTTCACGACGGCGATGACCAGCATGTTTCGCTGGTGGGCCCAGTCGGTAACCGCGTCCACGTCCTCCATCACACCGAAGAAGTTGGGCTGCGGTAACACCACGGCGGCGAAGTCGCCATCGGCGGCGGCAGACTCGAACTGTCCGACGGGCGTCTGGCCGGTGGTCCGCTCGAAGTCGACTTCCACCAACTCGATGCCCTGGTTGCCGACCAGGCCGCGGGCGGTACGCCGGTAGGCCGGGTGCAAGTTGCGCGGCACCAGTACGCGCTTGCTCGCGTTCTTGCGGTTCGCGCGGACCGCCATCAGCACTGCTTCCGCCAGTGCCGAGGCACCGTCGTAGAGCGACGCATTGGAGACGTCCATGCCGGTGAGCGCCGTCATCATCGATTGAAATTCATACAGCACCTGCAGCGTGCCCTGACTGGCCTCCGCCTGGTAGGGCGTATAGGCGCTGTAGAATTCTCCGCGGGTGGTGAGCTGCCAGACTGCGGCGGGTATGTGGTGATCATAGGCACCGGCGCCGATGAAGCACAGCGGTTGGCCGTCAACCCGGGCGCGGTCCTGCATCAGCCGGGTCACCTCCATTTCGGACAGGCCGGGCGGAATGCCGTCGAGCCCCTTGGCGCGCAATGCAGACGGGATTTCGTCGAATAGGTCTTCAATGTGCTTAGCGCCGATGGCGGCGAGCATCTCGGCCACGTCGGCCTCGGTGTGGGGTATGAACGGCATATCGGATCTGTTTGGTCGTCGCGGGGTCCAGCGTCCGTCTGGCCCGAAATTGGAGGGAGCGAGCAAGGCGCCAAACCCGGATAGCATCTGGCTTGGGCCACAAACAGTGGCCCCCGGGGGGCGCTGACTCAGGCCTCGTCGGCAACCGCCTGTTGGTAGGCGTCCGCAGCGAGCAGGCCTGCGGTCGGGTCA
The DNA here is from genome assembly GCA_964524185.1 of uncultured Thiohalocapsa sp. Lineage (GTDB taxonomy): Bacteria > Pseudomonadota > Gammaproteobacteria > Chromatiales > Chromatiaceae > Thiohalocapsa. The sequence goes on from CAZGCI010000004.1 coordinate 55,921, forward strand.
TCACCCGCGAGCTTGAGCTGGAAGATCCAACCCTCGCCGTAGGGGTCCGAGTTGATGTGCTCAGGCGTGGCGTCCAGGGACTCGTTGATGGCGACAACCTCGCCCGCCACTGGTGCGTAGATATCGGACGCGGCCTTGACCGATTCAACCACGGCGCAGGCGTCCTTTGCCGCGAAGTGCTTGCCGACTTCCGGCAATTCCACGAAGACAAGATCGCCCAGGGCGTCCTGCGCGTGGTCCGTGATGCCGACGGTGACGGTGCCGTCGCCGTTGTCACGGACCCACTCATGCGTCTCGGTGTATTTCAGGTCGGCGGGGATGTCGCTCATCGCTGGCTCCTCTTGTGCCCGGTCTGGGCTCGGTTCCGGTTACAGGGGCGATTGTGGCTGGTGCCGACGTCGGCGCGCGTTTGCCCCGCGCCGACCGGCTTACAACGCGATTTTGGGTTGGCCGTTACGCACGAACGGGGGTTTGACGACGCGTGCCGGCACCGCTCGGCCACGGATATCGACGGCGATCTCGCCGGCATCCGCTGCGGTGGCGGCAGCGTCCACACGCGCTAGGGCGATGGAGCGCTCGAGGGTTGGCGAGAAGCCGCCGGAGGTCACCTCACCCGCTGGAGCGCCGTCCAGCAACACCTGTTGATGCGCCCGCAGCACGCCTCGGCCCGTGAGCAGGAGGCCAACAAAACAGGGTAGGTCGGTCGCCTCCCGACGCGCCTCCAGCGCCTTGCGGCCCAGGAAGTTGCGCTCAGCCGGTTGCCAGGCGACGGTCCAACCGAGCCCGGCCGACAGTGGGTCGGTTGCGTCGTCCATGTCTTGACCGTAAAGGTTCATTCCTGCCTCGAGCCGCAAGGTATCCCGTGCACCCAGCCCGCAGGGTGCCGCGCCGGCTTCCAGCAGCCCCTGCCATAGCGCGGGGACAGCGTCGGCGGGCAGGATGATCTCGAAGCCGTCCTCGCCGGTATAGCCTGTGCGGCCCAAAAGCCAGTCGTCGCCCTCCACGGCGTGAAAGGGTTTCAGTGCCATAGCCGCCTCACGGATGGATGCCGGCAGCAGGGGCTCGGCCAGGCTGCGAGCGGCAGGGCCCTGCACGGCGAGCATGGCAAGGTCGTCACGGCGGCTGATCTGGACGTCAAAGCCCGCGGCTCGGTCCCGCATCCAGGCGAGATCTTTGTCGGCAGTGGCGGCGTTCACCACCGGCCGGTAGCGCCCGGGCGCGAGGAAGTAGCAAATCAGGTCGTCAACAACACCAGCGTGCTCGTTCAACATGCAGCTGTAGAGTGCGCGACCCGGCTCGACGAGCTTGTTGACGTCGTTGGCTAGCAGGTACTGGAGATAGGGCTTGGCGGCGGCGCCGGTGATGTCCACCGGCTGCATATGCGAGACGTCGAAGACGCCCACATGCCGCCGCACCGCGTGATGCTCGTCGAGCTGGGAGCCATAGTGCAGCGGCATATCCCAGCCGCCGAAGGGCACGATTTTGGCGCTGAGGGCAATGTGGGCGGCATAAAGGGGCGTCTTGGAACCCATGTGGGGTCTCCCGGTCGGTTGGACACGCAGCGACGTGCGGGGCTGTCACCCCGCATGCCGCCCCTCTGTCCTGAACCTGAGAGTTTGCAGTGTGGTTGCCGAACCGCCACTGCTGCCCCGTCGGTGGGCCGGCTGCGATGACGCGCGAGCCGGCCGCTCTCCAGAGTCGGTACTTGGTGCCGCGGTCCATTTGCCTGAGCGATTCCGGGCGGTGTTGCGCCTTCGGCGCCAGCTGTGGTCAGGGTTTTTCGCCCCCGAGCCCGCAGCCGGTCTCTCCCGCGGCTCCGAAACCGAGCCCCGACTATAACCGCGCCGACACAGGCTGCCAAGCTTGCACCCGGCGGCGGGCGCGCTGCTCGCGCGTGTCAGCGGCAGCGTCGCGCGCCAGCGGCGAGCTTCTCGTCGTAGCGATTGGCCCGATAGCCGGCGCCGTTGTAGCCCTTGGCGAAGCTCGCCCAGCGCCCGGCCCGCAGGTGACTCATCAGGTCGTTATTGTCGATGAAGGCAAGCATGTGGTTGAACTGCGCCTTCTCGCCGGTGAAGTTCTCGACCACGAACTGCTCCATGCTCTCACAGCCGGCCACGGTGTAATTGAAGCCCATCACCTGCCCGAGTCCCCAGCTCGCAGACTTGAGCGCCTGGCGTGGGTCGAACTCCATCGCGTCTTGCAGGCGTCCCCATTCGGCGCTGCCGCCCTTGTATAGGCTGCGGTTCCAGCGGCGGGAGCTCAGGTCGGGTCGGGTCTTGCTGACCGGCAGAGGCGTGAGCTTGTAGAACCAGTGGGCCTCGAACAGGATCTTGGGCCGCGCCGGCGGTGGCTCCCGAAGCAGAAAGCCGGAGCCCGCCGACTCGACGCGTAACACAGCGCGCAAGTGACACGGATTGACGTTCCAAACGTCGGCGAGTTCCGCGATGTCATCGTCGGTGATGGCGGATTGTCCGGGTATGGGACCCGCCCATGAGACCGGCACGAAACGGCCGTCTGGCGTTTCGCTCGGATAATCGTAGATGAAGGGCGGCTCGTGTTCGATGTCCACGCGCGGCGGCCGATCGGGGATGATCACATCTGCAGGCTGCGGCGCGGCGGTGGTGTCGTCGGCCGTCGCGGCAGGATCTGTAGGCGCTGTGTCTGCGCCATGTTCACCGTTGGCCTCACTGTCGGCTGAAAAGACGGCTCGCGTCGCGTCGCCCCGGAAGAGCGCGAGCAAATCCTCGCGGGCTTGCTCCAAGATGCGATCCACCTGTGCTTCGATGTCGATGGACATGTCAGGGATCCTCGTCGGTTTCGCTGCGCGGGCGAGGAGGCAGCTGCCAGGAGTCGCGAACCGCACAATCCCAGGCGGCACATGCTGGCAAGCCGCCACGTTGCGGGAGTATAGGCCTCAGAGGCCCGGCCTTTCCGTCCAGTGTGGGCCGCCTTGTGTGCCCGGGTGCCGTGCAGCCGCAGAAACCTGCTGGCGCCGCGACCTGCGTCCGTCAGCTGTCCGCTTTGTCCTTGGCCTGGGGCCGGCGGAAGGTGAGGTTGCCGCACTCGGCGCACGCCGGGATGCGCCCGCTTCGGGTGAAGCGGGTTTCGGCGCCGCACTTGTCGCAGATAAGCGTGCCGGGGCCGGTGATCTGCCCGGCTTGATAGAGGCTCGCCTGGCGTGCGCGCTCGGCCCATTGTTTGAGCTGTAAGCTGGTTTGGTCGGCGACGCTGGTAAACGCGTCGAGCATGCGTTGCTCGATGAGCTCGAGGTCGAAGCGCCACCACTCGCGCAGATCCTCGCCGGTCTCAACGAGCCAGTGCGCTGCGTCCTCAACATCGCGCTCCACGTAGTCCGTCAGCTTGGCGGCCTCTTCTCGCGTGAGCTCGCCGAGCTCCACCATGTTGTCGCGAACCTGCTCCAGCATATGCCGGAGCTTCGGAGTGGTCTCCTCAGCCTGTTGCTGGGCCTGCTCGATGCCCTCGCGGGTGCGTTTGAGCATCTCGTCATAGGCCTCCACCAAGCGGTCGGTGGTGCTGGCTTCGTCGTGACGCTGGTTGCCGTCTGTCATGGCGTTCTCCGTCCGGTGCTGGTTCCCGCATGTGCCGGGAAGCCCTACCTCCAAGTCTGAGCGATGGGGCGGAAATGGCAAGGGTGCGGTTTGCGCAGGCGGTCCTTCACAGGGGTCGGCCTGGGACGGGTCGGTCTGGCATGGGGCCTCGCTGAGTGACAGTCCAGAAACAACATAAACCTGACCACAGACGAAACGGGGCTACGAGAAGCGCGAACTACGCGAAAGTAATCCAGATCTTGCGGACATCTCCGGAATTTTCGCGCTTTTCGCGTGTTTCGTAGTGAAGAGAAGATGCACCGCTTGTTGAATCGTTGCTGAGGTCGAAGCCGCTGCGCTGGCCCCCTTTGCCCATCCCGAGTGCCGGGTTAGACTGACCAGCCAATTCCCGCCGAGGGTGCGTCCGCTGTGCACATCGGCCCCGCCGCAGTACCCGCACCATGACCGATTCTGTTGCCGATCCCGCCGAGCGCCTCGAGCTGTCTGCTCCTAGCGCTGAGAAGGACATCGCGCTCTTTGCCAATCTGCTCGGAGACGTGTTGCGCGAGCACAGCCGCAAGCGTGTGCTGGTGGTGGTGGAGCGCTTGCGCGATGGCTTCTTGGCCCTGCGCGAGCAGGATGACCCGGAACTGCGCGACAAGCTCATGAAGCGCATCGACCAGCTGGACCCACAAACGCTGTCCGAGGTCATCCGCGCCTACACCATCTATTTCTCGCTTGCACACATCGCCGAAGAGGTGCAGAGCTTTCTGGCCAGGCGGACCCGCATCAGCGCCGGCGGGCGGCTTTGGCGCGGGTCCTTCGACCATACCCTGCGGCAGTTCGCGGAAGAGGGGGTGAGTGCCGAGCGCTTCCAACGCCTGCTGGATCGGCTGCTCTATCTACCCGTCTTCACCGCCCACCCCACAGAGGCGAAGCGGCGCACCACGCTGGAGACCCAGCGGCGTATCTTTCTGCTCATGCTGGACTGGCGGCGCTCGGTGCTGAACGCCGAAGAAGAGCAGGACCGCATGGCGGAGATCGTCCGCGAGATCCAGATTCTCTGGAAGACGGACGAGGTCCGCGTGCACAAGCCCCAGGTGACGGATGAGGTGCGCCAGGGGCTGTATTTCTTCCATGCGTCCCTGTTTGAGACCCTGCCCCGCATCTATGCCAACCTGGAGCGGGCCGTGCGCCGCGCCTATGGGCCGGCGTCAGGCATCCAGGTACCCAGCTTTGTCGCCTTCGGCTCTTGGATCGGTGGGGACCGCGACGGCAACCCGTTCGTGAAGCCCGACACGACCGCGCTTGCGGTGCGCATGCACTGCGAGCAGGCACTCTCGGAGTACATTCGCCGGGTTGCCCTGCTGACCCGCATCCTCAGCCACTCCAACACCCTGGTGCAGCCATCACAGGCCTTCCTGGACAGCCTGGATGACGACGAAGACTACTGGCTCGGCGCCATGGGCCAGACCCCTCGGCGCTATTACCACGAGCCCTATCGGCGCAAGCTTGCCATCGTGCACCATCGGCTCGAGACCAATCTGGCACGGGTGCAGGCGCGCATCGAGCATCCCGAGGTGCCGACGGACATCGTCAAGGGCTACGACGATGCCGAGTCACTGCTCGCCGACCTGTACCTGATTCGCGACTCCCTGGTGAGTCACGGTGATGCCAGCGCCGCCGACGGCCCGCTGACAGAGCTGATCCGGCTGGTCGAGAGCTTTGGCTTCCACTTGGTTCAGCTCGATGTGCGCCAAGAGTCCACCCGGCACACGGCGGCGGTCACCGAGCTCTTCGCCCGCCAGCCCGGCGCACCTTTCTACGAGTCCTATTCCGAGGCGCAGAAGCTGCAGGCGCTCGCGGATGCCATCGCCCACCCCTATCCCTTTCTCATCGACACCGGGACCCTCACCCCCGAGACCCGGGAGACCCTGGAGGTCTTCGAGGTGATGGCCCGCATGCGTGCGGAGATCAGCGAGCACGTCTTCGGCGCCTACGTCATTTCCATGACCCACCGCGCGAGCCACATCATGGAAGTGATGCTGCTGGCCCGTCTGGCGGGGCTCGCCGGCAAGACGCCCCAGGGCTGGCATTGCCACATTCGTATCGCGCCCCTGTTCGAGACCATCGATGATCTGGAGCGCATCGATGCGGTCATGTCGGCGCTGTTCGACAACGAGACCTATGCAGCGCTGCTGCAGGCGTCGGGGAACCTGCAGGAGGTGATGCTCGGCTACTCGGACTCCTGCAAGGACGGCGGCATTCTGTCTTCCGCCTGGAACCTGTTCGAGGCGCAGGAGAAGATCGTCGCGCTGGCCGAACAGCGCGGCGTGCAATGCCGGCTGTTCCATGGCCGCGGCGGCACCATTGGCCGGGGCGGCGGACCGACGCATGAGGCCATTCTGTCTCAGCCCGACGACACCGTGCATGGGCAGATCAAGTTCACCGAGCAGGGCGAGGTGCTCTCCTACCGCTATGCGAACCCGGAGACCGCCCTGTATGAGCTCACCATGGGCATCAGTGGGCTGATCAAGGCCAGCCGCTGTGTCATCGAGCCGCCGCCCAAGCCGCGCAAGGACTACCTAGGCATCATGGCGGAGCTGGCCGGCTTCGGCGAGGAGGCCTACCGGGGGCTCGTGGACGCCGAGGGCCTTTTGGACTACTTCTACGAGGCCACGCCCGTCGACGCCATCGCGCTGTTGAATATCGGCTCACGGCCGTCGCACCGCAAAAAGGCGGACCGCTCGCTCAACTCCATCCGCGCCATCCCCTGGGTGTTCGGCTGGGCCCAGTCGCGCCATACGCTGCCGGCGTGGTACGGCATCGGCAGCGCCATCGAGCGCTGGCGCGGCAGCGACCTGGAGCGCCTCGCCAAGCTCCAGAAGATGTACGAGGAGTGGCCCTTCTTTCGCGCCATACTCAGCAACACCCAAATGTCGCTGTTCAAGGCGGAGATGCATATCGCCGCAAACTACACCCAGCTCGCGTCCGACGCCGGGCGTGCCGCGCGCATCTACCGGCTCATCAGTGCCGAGTACGAGCGCACCCGCACACAAGTGCTGAACATCGCCGGCCTGCACGGCCTCATGGAAGAGACGCCCGACCTTCAGCTCTCTCTGGCCCGGCGCAACACCTACCTAGACCCCCTCAACCACCTGCAGATCGCGCTGCTGCAGCGCTACCGAGCCAGCGCCGACCAGGATGACCGCGAGCAATGGCTGGACCCGCTGCTACGCTCCATCAATGCCATTGCCGCGGGCATGCGCAACACCGGTTGAGCGGGCTGCTGCGGCGGCGGGCGCCCCAGTAGGGGCCCAACAACTCGCGGCCCCATGCAAGCCGCTGGGGTGCTCGAGCGGGACTCGACCTACTCGTTGCGGTGGAGCACGCGGTAGCCTTCGCGGGCGCACAGGGCATCACGCTCGGCCTCGGCGAGGTCGCTCTGCATCATGTCCTGCACCAGTTCTTCGAAGGACACCTGCGGTGACCAGCCGAGCTTCTCGCGCGCCTTGGTGGGATCGCCGAGGAGGGTTTCGACCTCCGTGGGGCGGAAGTAGCGCGGGTCCACGGAGACAATGCAGTTGCCATTACTTGCGTCGTAGCCCTTCTCGTCGGCGCCCTCACCCTCCCAGCGGACGCTGATGTCCACGGCGGCCGCGGCCGCGGCGACAAAGTCACGGACCGAATACTGCCGCCCGGTGGCGATGACGAAGTCCTCGGGCTGCTCTTGTTGCAACATCAGCCACTGCATGAGCACGTAGTCTTTCGCGTGGCCCCAGTCGCGCTTGGCATCGAGGTTCCCGAGGTAGAGCCGCTCCTGCAAGCCGAGCTTGATGCGGGCCATGGCGCGGGTGATCTTGCGCGTGACGAAGGTTTCGCCGCGGATGGGGCTCTCGTGGTTGAAGAGGATGCCGTTGCACGCGTACAGGCCATAGGCCTCGCGGTAGTTGACCGTGATCCAGTAGGCATACAGCTTGGCCGCGGCGTAGGGGGAGCGCGGGTAGAACGGCGTGGTCTCACGCTGCGGAATCTCCTGGACCTTGCCGAAGAGCTCCGACGTGGAGGCCTGATAGAAGCGGGTGGTGCCCTCCAGGCCGAGGATGCGAATGGCCTCCAGCAGGCGCAGGGTGCCAAGGGCGTCGGAGTTGGCGGTGTACTCGGGCTCTTCGAAGGAGACGGCAACGTGACTCTGGGCGGCAAGGTTGTAGAGCTCGTCGGGCCGCACCTGCTGCATGATACGGATCAGGCTGGAGGAGTCGGTGAGATCCCCGTGGTGGAGGATGAAGCGCTGGTTGGGCTCGTGGGGATCCTGGTACAGGTGGTCGATGCGGTCGGTGTTGAACAGCGAGCTGCGCCGCTTGATGCCGTGCACCTCGTAGCCCTTCTCCAAGAGAAGCTCCGCCAGATAGGCGCCGTCCTGGCCAGTGATACCAGTGATCAAAGCCTTTTTCACTTAATGGGTACTCCCGCTGTCTTGTGATGCGCGCTGTATCGCGAGGTGAAGCGTCACCGAGCCAATCTTTGTGTCCACGATGAGGTGCTCCCCATCGGCTCAAGCGCGCAGCTCGGCTTGGTGTGCAAGGAACCAGTCATACGCCTGCGCCAGTCCGTCGCGCAGGTCAATGCGCGCGTGCCAGCCTAGGCGCGCGAGTCTGCTGACATCCAGCAGCTTGCGCGGGGTGCCATCCGGCTTCGAGCGGTCGAAGTGGATCTCGCCGGAGAAGCCCGTCACTTCACCCACCAGCGTGGCCAGCTCGGCAATGGTAACGTCGACACCCGTACCGACGTTGATGTGCGAGCTGCGCGGCTCCGTGTGTGTTTGATAGATGCCCGGTTCCAGGCCCATGACGTGGAGGCAGGCGGCGGCCATGTCGTCCACGTGCAGGAACTCCCGCCGGGGCGTGCCGCTGCCCCAGACCATCACCTGCGCAGCCCCACTGACCTTGGCCTCGTGGAACTTGCGGATCAGCGCCGGGATGACGTGGCTGTTGGCCAGGTCGAAGTTGTCGCCGGGGCCGTAGAGGTTGGTCGGCATCACGCTGCGGAAATCCGTATCGTGCTGCCGATTGTAAGACTCGCACAGCTTGATGCCGGCGATCTTGGCGATGGCATAGGGCTCGTTCGTGGGCTCCAGCGTGCCGGTGAGGAGCGCATCCTCGCGCATGGGCTGCGCAGCGAGCCGCGGGTAGATACAGGAGCTGCCCAGGAACAACAGGCGTTCCACACCCTGCCGCCAGGCAGCGTGAATGACGTTGGCCTCGATCATCAAGTTGGCGTAGATGAAGTCAGCGGGGTAGGTGTCGTTGGCGTGGATGCCGCCCACTTTGGCCGCAGCCAGATACACCTGCGCCGGCCGCTCGGCAGCGAAGAAGCTCGCCACCGCCGCCTGGCACGTGAGGTCGAGCTCGCTGTGGGTGCGGGTGAGGATGTGTTTGTGCCCGGCGGCCTGCAGGGCACGCACCAACGCGGCGCCCACCATGCCGCGGTGGCCGGCGACGTAGATCGGGCGCTGGGGGTCGATGTGCTCGGGCATGGCTCCTCTTCAGCGCCGGTGGCAACAGGCGCCTGCTGGCTGCGGCTGTGTGGGCATCTTGGGCACGTGGTGTCAGTCCGGCAGCCGTTCCCGCGGGATGTCTCGCAGGCAGGGGGCGTCACGGTCCTTCTCCGACAGCGTGAGCCCACCGACGCTGGGCCAGTCGATGCCGATGTCCGGGTCATCCCAACGCACCGCGAACTGCGTTTCCGGGTGATAGAGATCCGTGCACTTGTAGCTGAACAGCGCCGTGTCCGAGAGCACCAGAAAGCCATGCAGAAAGCCCGACGGCACCCACAGCTGGTGTTTGTTCTCGCCGGTGAGGTGGGCGGCGGTCCAGCGACCGAAGTGGGCCGAGCTACGGCGCACGTCGACGGCGACGTCGAAGACTTCGCCGAAGATCACCTGGACCAGCTTGCCCTGGCCATGCGGGTGCTGGATGTGCATGCCGCGGAGCGTCCCGCGAGCGGAGTAAGACATGTTGTCCTGCACAAACTCGGCGTCGATACCCGCCTCGCGGTAACGCTCCCGCTGCCAGCTCTCGACGAACCAGCCACGGGCATCGCCGTGCACCTTGGGCGCCATGAGCAGCACATCCGGCAATGCAGTCGGTGTGACCTTCATGGCTCCTGCTCCCGGTGCAGCAGGCTCAAGAGGTATTCACCATAGCCGCTCTTGCGCAAGGGCTCGGCGATGGCCATGAGTTGGTCGGCGTCGATCCAACGCTGTTGGTAGGCGACCTCTTCGGGCGCGCACACCTTGAGCCCCTGGCGTTGCTCGATGGTCTCGATGAAGTTGGCGGCCTGGATCAAAGACTCGTGCGTCCCGGTATCGAGCCAGGCGATGCCGCGGCCGAGGCGCTCCAGCCGCAGCGCGCCCTGCGCCAAGTAGCAGCGGTTCAAATCGGTGATCTCGAACTCGCCGCGCGGTGAGGGCGCCAGCTCCGCGGCTAAGCCGCAGGCCTGCGCGTCGTAGAAGTAGATGCCCGTCACGGCATAGTTGGATTTCGGCTTGGCGGGCTTTTCTTCCAGGCCGATGACGCTGCCGTCGCGGGCGAATTCAGCGACGCCGTAGCGCTCCGGGTCCCGCACCCAGTAGCCGAATACCGTGGCGCCCTCGGTTTGCTCGGAGGCCGCCTTCAGGCTGTTGATGAGCCCGTGACCGTAGAAGATGTTGTCGCCAAGGATGAGGCAGCTCGGCTGCCCGTCGACGAAGTCGCGGCCGATGATGAAGGCCTGCGCAAGGCCCTGCGGCTGTGGCTGCATGGCGTAGTCGAGGGCGATGCCCCACTGGCTGCCGTCGCCGAGCAGGGCGCGGAAAGCCGGCGCGTCCCGCGGTGTGGTGATGATCAGGATCTCGCGCATGCCGGCCATCATCAGCACCGACAGCGGGTAGTAGATCATCGGCTTGTCGTACACCGGCAGCAGCTGCTTACTGAGCGAAAGCGTCAGCGGATGCAGCCGCGTGCCGGCGCCGCCGGCGAGGATGATGCCTTTGCGCGTCATGCCGTGTCTTCCAAGGCCGTTGTCCAGGTGCTTGTCTGCGTCTGGTCGGCGCGGCTTAGGCCATTGCCGCGGCAGTGCCCAAACGCTGACCACGATAGCTGCCGTCCATCACCCGCTGCACCCAGGCCTGGTTGTCCAAGTACCACTGCAGCGTGCGTGCCAGCCCGGTCTCAAAGGTCTCCTGCGGCGCCCAACCCAGCTCGCGCTGGAGCTTGGAGGCGTCGATGGCGTAGCGCTGGTCGTGACCGGGGCGGTCGGTGACGAACTGTTTCAGGCGCGCATGCGGCCGGTTTGGCGAGTGGGGTAGGGCCTCATCGAGCAACGCGCAGAGCGTGTCGACCACCTCGAGGTTGGTCCTCTCGCTGTTGCCGCCGACGTTGTAGACGGCGCCCGGACGACCTGCCGCCAGGACCCGGGCGATGGCCCGGCAGTGGTCCTCGACGTAGAGCCAGTCACGCACATTGGAGCCGTCGCCGTAGATGGGCAGGGGCTCGCCGGCACGTGCCTTGGCGATCATCAGCGGAATCAGCTTCTCCGGAAACTGATAGGGCCCGTAGTTGTTGGAGCAGTTGGTGGTGAGCACGGGCAGGCCATAGGTGTGGTGCCAGGCCCGCACCAGGTGGTCCGATGCCGCCTTGGAGGCGGAATAGGGCGAATTCGGCGCATAGGGCGTGGCCTCAGTGAAGGCGCCGGTGGGGCCGAGTGAGCCATAGACCTCGTCCGTGGACACGTGCAGAAAGCGGAAGGCCGCTCGGGCCTCGGCCGCCAGCCCGCGCCAATGGGCGAGGGCGCAGTCCAGTAGGTGGAAGGTGCCGACGACATTGGTCTCGATGAATGCCGCCGGGCCGTCGATGGAGCGGTCCACATGGCTCTCGGCGGCGAAGTTCACCACGGCGTCCACCGCGTGCTCGCGCAGCAACTGGGCGACCAGCGCACGATCGCCGATATCGCCGTGCACGAAACGATGCCGCGGGTGGTCCCGCAGCGAGGCGAGGGTATCGGGATTACCGGCGTAGGTGAGCCGATCGAGGTTGATGATGCGGTCATCCGTGCTCGCCAAGACGTGCAGGACGAAGTTGCCGCCGATGAAGCCGGCGCCGCCAGTGACGAGGAGGGTCTTCATACCTGGGGTGGATGCCGTTGAGTCGGTGGTAAGCGGCCGGCGCGAATCTTACCACGCCGCAGTCAGGGCTTCCGGCAGACCGGTCATTGCGCCCGCCGCACGGCGAGCACATCCGGCAGCTGCTTCAAGCGGGCAATCAGGCGCTCCAGATGCGCCGCATCCGTCACCGCGACGGTGAAGCGCATGTGGGCAATGTCGCTGGTGGGGTCGGTGCGGGTGTCGCTGCCGAGCACATTGGCGTCGGCGTCGGCCAGGGCCGAGGAGATGTCGCGCAAGAGGCCGCGGCGGTCAGCCGCCGACAGCTCCACGCCCACCGGATAGCTGGTCTCCGTCGGCTGGTCCGCCCAACTCACTTCGACGAGTCGCTCGCGCTCGGCGTCGGTGAGCTTCAGAATTTCGCGGCAGTTGCGCCGGTGCACGATCACGCCGCGGCCGACGCTCACATAGCCCACCAGCTTGTCATAGGGCACCGGTCGGCAGCAGGCGGCCATGTGCGTCATGAGGTCACCGACGCCCGCCACCACCACCTCCGAGCGCCCGGCGGTCTCGCGCGGGGGGGCCGGTGAGCGCGTCAGCGGCAGTGCGTCCGGCGCCTCCCGGCGCTCCGCCCGCGGCGCACCCACCTGCCGCGCCACCTGGCCCGCGGCAAGGTCACCGCGGCCGACGGCCGCGAATAGGTCGTCGCCCGTTTTCAGATTGAACCGCTGCGCGAGCTGCTCCCACTGCGGCGCCGCCTCGATGCCGAGCCGGGTCAGCTCGCGCTCCAGGACCGCACGCCCCTCGCTCAGGTGTCGGTCGAAGTCCTGCTGCTTGAACCACTGCCGGACCCGGTTGCGTGCCCGGGACGTCACCATGTAGCCGTGATGGACGCTCAGCCAGTCGCGGCTCGGCTGGGCGTGCTTCTGGGTCAGGATCTCCACCGTCTCGCCGCTGTGCAGCTGATAGGTGAGCGGCACCATGCGTCCCTCGACGCGAGCCCCGCGGCAGCGATGGCCAATCTCGGAGTGGATGGCATAGGCGAAGTCGAGCGGTGTGGCCCCGCGCGGCAGCTCCACCACCTTCGCCTGGGGGGTGAGCACGTAGACGTGGGCGGGGGCCAGCTCGCCGTCGAGGGCTGGTGTTGCAGCAGCGTCGCGCTGGTCGTCGTCGCCGGCCTGTTCCAGCCAATGGCGCATGGACACGATGCGCCGCTGGAAATCCGGATCGTGCCCCTTGGCCTCTTTATAGGCCCAGTGCGCGGCAACACCATATTCGGCATGCTCGTGCATGGCGTGGGTGCGGATCTGGACCTCTAGCGGTTTGTCTTCTGGGCCGACGACGGCGGTGTGCAGGGATTGGTAGTGATTGCCCTTGGGCGTGGCGATGTAGTCGTCGAACTCCGACGGGATGTGCGCCCAGAGTCCGTGTACCACGCCCAGGGCCGAATAGCAGGCGGGCACGTCGTCGACGAGTATGCGCACCGCGCGCAAGTCGAAGATCTGGTCGATATCCACGCCCTTGCGCTGCATCTTGCGCCAAATGCTGTAGATATGTTTCGGTCGGCCTGTGACCTCCGCCTGGATGCCGACGGCGGCAAGCTCCGCGCGCAGCGCCTCCAGCACCCGGGCGATATAGCCTTGACGCGCGTCACGGCGCTCGGCAAGCGCCTCGGCGATGTCCCGGTAGGTTGCGGGCTCGGCGACGCGCAGGGCCAGGTCTTCCAGCTCCCACTTGAGCTGCCAAACGCCGAGCCGGTTGGCCAGCGGCGCGTACACGCGGCGGGTGTCCGCGGCGATCTCCAGCTGGCGTTCCCGCGCCAAGTCCTTGGCTTGGCGCAGCAGCTGCAGCTGGTTGGCAAGCACCACCAACACCACGCGCACGTCCTCGCCAATCCCGAGCAGCATGCGGCGCAGGTTCTCTTCCCGCGCCAATCGATTGCGCGCGGCGCGCTTGCCGCCTTCGGCGATGTACTCGACGCGGGTGAGCTGCTCGATGCGCGCGAGGTCGGCGCTCATCCGCACGGGGCCTGCGCCGAGGGCCTCCGCGGCCGTTGCTTGCACCTGGCTGTCGTCGCCGAGGCAACCCTGTATCAGCGCGGCACACAATGTATCGGCATCCAGGCGCAGGCCGAATAGGATGTCTGCGGCGGCGAGACGGTGGCGTACAGTGCTCTCGCCCGTCTCCAACAGCGTATTGCCGTGACAGTGGAGCAGCAGCTCGCCAGCGGCGCTGAGGCGTTGGTGGGCGTCGGCGGCGTAGCGGTCGGCGACGCGCAGAAGCCAACGGCGCACCGCGGCCTCATCATCCTCGACCTGTTCGGGGAGCTTGGTGTCGGTCTGAACCATGACTCAGCATAGGCCGCGTCCCCGTGCCGCGCTCGCGGCCACCAGAGACCCAGCCCGCTTACCGCAAATCCACTGCGCGACCTGTGTCGTCCAGCACCAGACTCACCAGCCCGTCGGCGAGCTTGGGCTCGAACCAGGTGGACTTCGGCGGCATGATGGCGCCGGCGTCGGCCACCGCCAACAGCTCATCGATGCCGGTTGCTGGGAGTGCCAGCGCGAGCTGCATGCGCCCGGCATCGACCGGCGCCGTCAGGCCGGCCATGCCGCGACTGCCGCCGACGAAGTCGACGCGCGGGTCCCGGCGCGGGTCGGTAATGCCGAGTACGGCCTCCACCAAGTGGCGGTGGAGCAGGCTGACGGCGAGGCTTGCCACCGGATCGGTCGCCGGCGGCAGCAGGGCCGCATGGAGCCGCAGATGCCACCAGCGGCCCTGGCAGTAGAGCCCGAAAGCATGGTTGCCCCTGGGCTGAACGGGCGCGCCGGCCGGTGCGATGTCGAAGCGCTCCGCCGCCTGTGCCAGCAGCCAGTCAAAGTCGTGGCCGTTGAGGTCGCGGACCACGCGATTGTAGGACAGGATCTCGAGCTCATCGTGGGGGAAGGCCACCGCGAGAAACTGTGCCTCATCGGTATTGCCCCGCTCGGTAGCCACCCGTGCCGCCGCTGCAGCGCGATGGTGGCCGTCGGCAATATAGAGGGCGGGGAGGGCGGCACAGGCGGCGTGCAGTGCCGCGATATGCTCGGCTGCGGCGATGACCCAGAGCCGATGACGCACGCCATCGGCGTCGTGTACGTCCACCTCTGGCGGGCCCGCATCGCACGTCTGCGCCAGTAGCGCACGGAGGCGCGGCTCCGCCCGGTGGATGAGGAAGACCGGGCCGGTCTGGGCCCCTAGGGCCGCAATTTGCCGCGCCCGGTCGTCCTCCTTCGCAGGGCGGGTGAGCTCATGCTTCTTGATGTGCCCGGAGAGGTAGCCGGCGACGGCGGCGCCCGCGACCAAGCCCGTTTGGCTGCGGCTGCCGGTGTCGAGCCTGTAGACATAGAAGCACGGCGTCGGGTCCTGCTGCAGCACACCCGCCGCGCGCAGGGCGTCTAGGTTGGCGCGCGCCCGTGCATACACCGCCGGCGCATAGGGGTCCGTGCCGTCGGGCAGGTCCACCTCCGCCCGGGAGATATGCAGAAAGCTGTGGGGGCGGCCGGCGACATGCTGCCTGGCCTCGGCGGCGTCCACCACGTCGTACGGCGGGGCAATGACCTCCGCGGCGCGGTCTGGGGCCGGGCGAAGGGCGCGGAAGGGCGAGAGCAGGGCGGACTCGGGCATGGTGTTGGCATCAACCGCACGCGGCGGCATCGGTGAGATCCAGGAGAAAGCCCCAGCGCGCGGCGCATGGTGCATGGGCGCTCGGCGCACGGGCGACAGGGTCAGATGCCCGCGTTTGCTCTCGAGAACACCCAAGTCGACGAGCAGTCGCCGTCGGCGGTGCGGGACTCCGACCCGGGGCCCTCGCCAATGACAAACTGCTGTCGTGGCGATGATCTAGTGAGGCGATGCCTCAGACCGACGAGCGGCGAGGGCGCACACACGCCAGCGGGCCGCGCACTGGCCAGGCCCAAGGGCCGAGGCGCGGGCACGCAGTCCTGGCATCGGCCGTTCTCTGCAAACATCTCGCGCGCTCAAGCAACCAAGTCCCGCCGTGGCTGGCTAAGCCCAACCATCATAACAGCGGGGGAAAGGATCGCGGCGAAACGGCTGACGCCTGGGCGTGAGTCCGCTCCTCAGCCCCAGGCCCTTCCTAGCTCCTAGCTCCTAGCTCCTAGCTCCTAGCTTCCAGCCCCTGATCTTCGCCCTAGCCCCCAGCCCGCAGGGCTGCCAACGGCGGGCGCACCAGCGCGCGGTAGGTGCCCAAAGTGCCGGCGAGGCCAATGGCCACCCCGCTGCCGAGGACGCCGAAGACCCAGAGCCAGGGGTTGAGCGTAAAGGGTAGGTCGAACAGCTGGCGCGCCAGCACGTAACCCGTGACCTCGGCGAAGATGGAGGCCGTGAGCCCCGCAAGCAGTCCAGCGACGGTGAATTCCACCAAAAGCCCGCGCAGGAGCTGGTGGCGCTTGGCACCGAGGGTACGCAGTACGCCGTGCTCCGCTCGGCGCACGCTCAGGCTCGCCTGGATGCCGGCGTACATGACCAAGAGCCCCGCCGCCAGTGTGAACAGAAAGACATATTCCACCGCCCGGATGCCCTGCTCGATGATGCCGCGCACCTGCTCCAGCAGGGCGCCCACATCGATCAGCGTCACGCTTGGGAAGGCCCGGAGCAGCTCGGGGACCAGCGCCTCGCGCTCGGCCGGCAGGTGAAAGCTCGTCACGTACGTCGCCGGCTCCTGAGCCAACAGCCCGGGCGTGCCCACCACAAAGAAATTGACGTTGAAGCTGTCCCACTGCACCTCGCGCAGACTGGTGACGGGGGCGGCCACCTCGCGGTCGGCAACCAGGTAGCGGAGCTCGTCACCGAGGCGGATGCCAAGGGTCTCGGCAATGCCCGCTTCCACGGAGAATTGCGGCAGCGGGTCGTCTGCCGGCCACCAGCGGCCTTGAGTGACGGTGTTATCGGCCTGGAGGTCGTTCGCGTAGCTCAGGTTGAATTCCCGTGCCGCGAGTCGCTCGGCCTGGGGATCAGTAAAGTCCTCCGGCTCGACGTCGCGCGTGCCGATGCCGACGAGGCGGCCACGGATCATGGGCAGGATGTTCGCGCCTTCGATCTGACGCGCGGTGAGCCAGTCGGCCAGGGCGTCCGTCTCGTGCGGCTGGATGTTGATCAAAAAGCGGTTCGGCGCGCCTTCCGGCAGGGTCTCCTGCCAACTGCGCAGCAGGTCCACCCGCACCACCGCGAGGAGCAACAGCGCCAGAATGCCGAGGCCGAAGCCGGTGATCTGCAGAATCGCCGCCGCTGGCCGCCGTGCGAGCCCCGCGAGTCCCAGGCGCCAAATGCCCCGGGTGCGCGCCGCCGCCAGCCCGGCCAGCCGAACCATGATCGCGCCGAGGGCCACCAAGGCAGCAATGGCCGCCACCACGCCGAGCAGCAGCTTCCACGCCAGCTCTGGATCCCCGGCTTGCCACAGAATCATGAGTCCCAGGGCCGCGGCGGCACCCGCTCCGGCGAAGGCCACGGAGACGCGGGGCGCTCCGAGGTCGCGGCGCAGCACGCGCAGCGGCGGTACCTCAGCCAGTTGCAGCAGCGGCGGTAGCGCGAAGCCCGCGAGTGCCACCAGCCCGGTGCCGATGCCAACGAAGACAGGTTGGATGGAGGCCGCCGGCAACGGGCCCGCAAACCAGTCCGCGAGCATGACCGCCAGCCCGCGTTGGCCGAGCCAGCCCACCACGCAGCCCAGCAGGCTAGCGAGCAGCCCGAAGGTCAGGAGCCGAATGGCGAAGATGCGTGTTAACAGATGCCGGGGCGCACCCAAGCACCGCATGACGGCGACGGCGTCCGTCTGGCGGTCCACCAGTCGCCGGCTCGCAAGTGCAATGGCCGCGCCGGCCACCAGGAGGGTCGTCAGCGCCGCGAGGTGCAGGAAGCGTGCGGCGCGGTCCACCGCGGCGGCGAACTCAGGCCGCGCGTCGCGGGCGTCGACGAGCCCCGCATTGCCCGGCAGCAGCGGCTCGGCCCAGACCTTGTAACCGTCGACGGCCTCTTGTGGGCCCGCCACCAGCAGCCGATGGCGCACCCGGCTGGCATCGGTCACCAGGCCGGTGGCCGGCACGTCGTCTAGCCGGATCATCACGCGCGGCGCGATCTGGAAGAAGTTGCCGCCGCGGTCCGGCTCATAGGCAATGAGCTGCTCCGCGCTGAAGCGCATCTCGCCCAGATCGATGCCGGCGCCCACCTCAGCGCCGAGCACGTAGAGCAGTCGCGGCTCCACCCAGGCGACGCCCACCGCCGGCGGGCCGGCGGCGGGCTGCTCTGGGGCATCGAGGCTCGAGCGCAGACGCATCTCACCGCGCAGCGGGTAGGCATCATCCACGGCCTTCACCTCCACCAGCTGGGTGTCGTCGCCGGCGAGTACGACGCTGCGGAAGGTTAGGGTGCGGGCAACCAGCAGGCCGCGCCGGGCGGCCTCATCGGCGAAACTGTCCGGGATCGGACCTGAGGCGTCAATGGTCAGGTCCGCCGCAATGAGCTCGCCCCCCTGGCGTTGCATGGCGCGCTCCACGCGTTCCGTAAAGAAGCCGACGGCGGTGATGGCGGCCACCGTCAGCACCAGTGCGGCGGATAACAGGTACAGCTCCCCGCTGCGCCAGTCCCGGCGGAGTAGCTTCAGGGCCAGGCCCCAAGCGCGCAGGAGGGGGCTGCGCCGGACCAGGCTGCTCAACGGGCCACCCAGTGGGGCCCTCATGGCAACACCTCCAAATGGCCGTCCTGCATGCCGAGCCGACGGTCGCAGCGCGCGGCGAGCGCCTCATCGTGGGTGACCAGCACCAGCGCCGCACCGGCATCCGCGCGCAGCGCGAACAGCAGATCGATGATTTTGCGTCCCGTGGCGAGATCCAGGTTACCCGTCGGCTCGTCCGCAAACAGGATCTGCGGTCCGGGGGCAAACGCCCGGGCGATGGCCACGCGCTGCTGCTCGCCTCCAGAGAGCTGCCGCGGGTAGTGCCCGGCGCGGGCGGCGAGGCCGACACGGCCCAACGCGTCCCGGGCCACGGTGGTGGGGTCGCTGCCGTTGAGACGAACACCCGAGGGCGCAGCGCCGTCCGGGGCGTGGTTGCCCTGGCCCTTGCCCGATGCGCTCGCGGGCGCACCGGCGGCGGCCAGCTCCAGCGGCAGAGACACGTTTTCCAACGCGGTGAGCGTCGGCAGTAGCTGGAAATTCTGGAATACGAAGCCGACGCGGCCTCCGCGCAGCGCCGCACGGCCGTCTTCGTCGAGGGCGGATAGGCGCGCGCCGCACAGCTCCACCTCGCCGCCGCTCGGGGCGTCGAGCCCTGCCAACAGCCCCAACAGTGTGGATTTGCCACTGCCGGAGGCGCCGACAATGGCCACCGCTTCGCCGACGGTGACGGCGAGGGAAAGTCCATGCAGGATGGTCAGCCGCCCGGCTGGGCCGCTAACATGCTTGGACAGCCCGTCGGCACGGCATAGGATTTCTGAGGTAGTCATGCGGTTTCTTTGGGTCAGCTTCATATCGCTCCGCGGAGCGCTCTTAGGTATCGTGGCGCTGTCGCTGTGGTGGGCCGGCGCGGCTGGGCCCGCCGTCGCCGCGGGCCAGCCGCACCTGCTGGTGCTCGGCGACAGCCTGAGCGCGAGCTTCGGGACCGCCCTAGATCAGGGCTGGGTCGGGCTGCTCAAGGCGCGGATTGACACGGCAGGCCTGCCGCACACCGTGGTGAATGCCAGCATCTCTGGTGAGACCACCGCGGGCGGGCGCTCGCGGCTGCCGGCGTTGTTGCGTGAGCACACCCCCGCCGTGGTCATTATCGAGCTTGGTGCCAACGACGGCCTGCGGGGTTTTCCACCTCAGCGGATCGCGGCTGCCTTAACCGACCTCGTGGAACAGTCGCAAGCCGCAGGTGCCGAAGTGCTCGTTGTGGGTGTGCGGCTGCCGCCCAATTACGGCACCGCCTACGCGGAACAGTTCCAACAGGTCTTCGCGGACGTTGCCGCCGCCACGGGCGCGGCCTTGGTGCCGCGGCTGCTCGCTGGGGTCGCCGAAGACCGGCGCCTGATGCAGGCGGACGGTTTGCATCCCACCGCCGCCGCGCAGCCGCAGATGCTGGACAACGTTTGGTCGGTACTGGAGCCGCTGCTGCACGCAACGGCGCCGTCGGCGGGTGACGCGTGATGGCCGCCCGCCATGCGCCGGCCAGCCGGGCCAGGCCCGTTTTGGGTCTGCGCCTGGGCTCGGACGCGCACGTCGAATACCCACTTCGGCCGCCAATCAATGTGTTTCTTGAGGACAATAACCGATGTCACGCGTCAGCATAGTCGGCTCCGGATTCGGGGCACTCACGGCCGTCTCGTCCCTGCGCGGCGCGGACCCAAGCCTCGAGATCACGGTGGTGAGCCCAAAGGCCGAGTTCATCTATTACCCGGGGCTCATCTGGGTGCCGTCCGGCCTGCGCAGCGGTGACGACCTGCGCATCGATCTGACCGCCTTCTTCCGGCGCATGCAGGTGAACCACCGCGCTGCAGAGGCCACCGGCTTGAGCGCGGACGGGCGTACGCTGCAGACCAGCGACGGCGAGATCGAGAACGACGGCCTCATCATCGCCAGCGGCGGACGGTTCCTGAAAAAGCTCCCGGGCATCGAGCACGCCATCACACCCTGCGAGGGTATCGCCGCCGCCGAGGCCATTCGCGACCGGCTGCAGGCCCTCGACGGCGGCACCGTCGCCATGGGCTTCGCGGGCAACCCCAAGGAGCCCGCATCCATGCGCGGTGGGCCGATCTTCGAGTTCCTGTTCGGGCTCGACCGTCAGCTGCGCCGCGAGGGCCGCCGCGAGCGCTTCCGCATCGTGTTCTTCACGCCTGCGGAGCGGCCGGGCAATCGGCTCGGTCCCAAGGCGGTGGACAAGCTCCTCGGTGAAATGCGCAAGGTGGGTATCGAGACCCACTTGGGCCACAAGCTCAAGGGCTTCACCGGCGACAAGGTCATGACGGAGGGCGGTGAATTCGCCACCGATCTAATTGTCTTCATGCCCGGCATGACGGGCAATGAGTGGTTCGACAACACGACGCTGCCGCGCTCGCCGGGCGGGCTGATCCAGGCGGACGCCCAATGCAAGGTGCCCGGTTCCGAGCGTGTCTATGTGGTCGGCGACTCCGGTAGCTTCCCAGGTCCGGAGTGGATGCCCAAACAGGCCCACATGGCGGACCTCCAGGCCAAGGCGGCGGCCAAGAACTTGCTCGCTGAGCTCAAGGGCGAGCCGGCGGATGCCACCTTCGATGTGGAGCTCCTCTGCATCGTCGATGCCAACGATCGGGGTATGGTGGTCTGGCGCACCGAGAAGCGGAACTGGGTCCTGCCCAACAGCGCCGCCTTCCACTGGCTGAAGCGCGGCTTCGAGTGGTGGTATCTGCGGCAATTCCGATAACGGCGCGGCGCACCGGGGGTTTGCTTGACGGCGCCGGAGGTTTGCAGATGCGTCAAATTTCCCCGGCGGCGTCGTGTGCCAAGCGCCGGCGGGGCGAAAGGGCCGAGGGCCAAGGCGCAACCGCGAACGCCAGGACTGTGCGTCCGCGCCTCGGCCCTCGGCCCTCGGCCCTGGCCCGTGAACGACCCACTGACGTGCCCGCGCCCTAATCGCCCGTGGGCCTGAGACGTCGCCTCGCGCGTCGCCCATCGGTCTGAGGCAGGGCCTCGCTAAGCAACGATTCAAGAACAAGCGGTCCAGCTACGCGTTACAACGAAACACGCGAAAAGCGCGAGATTTCCGGAGATGCACGCGAGATCCGGGTCATTTTCGCGTATTTCGCGCGTTTCGTGGTTTGTTTCGTCGACGGCCATGGGCATGTTATTTCTGAACGGTCACTAATAGACCGGACGCCCGCCGTACCTGCGCCTTAGGTCCCTGGAGGCCGCGTTGGCGGCGTCGACAATGGCGCTGCGGTCGCCCCTGCGCGTGCCGCGGTAAACCTTATCGAGGCCGTCCGCGCCCGTGGTCTTGCGCCGGGTGCGCACCCTGAGGTCGACGCGGTCGAGTCCGCCGCTGTAACGCTGGACGCTGACCACGCTCGGGTCGATGAGGACCTCTGCTTCGTTGTTCTGACCGCGGGCCGACAGCGGTATGACCGTGGCGAAGGCGTCCGACTCGTTGAGCACCCGGACGAGCTCGCGCTGGAGCCAATTGGCGTCCGTGGGCGAGGCACCAGTGAACTGGACGGGTGCCACCGCCGCGGCCAGCGACCCACGGTAGGTCTCGTCACCGGCGATGGCGATGCTGCCGCGGCCGCCGCCGGAGGAACCGCAGCCGGCGAGGTGAGCCGCGGCCGCGCTGAGCAGGACTAGGCGCGCCATCGAGCGCCGAAGCCTCGAGGATGGATGCGTTCTGCGGAGCATCGGGGCGTTCCTCCGAATCAATCCGATTTGGCGCCGCGCACCCTCGCGCGACCCTTCAATCCGCCGGTCATTGTGGCGTCAGCAGGACCTCGTTGCCAACGCCGTGACCTGCTCTGCGGCGCCCCGGCCGGCGCATCCGGCTGACGGCATGGCGCTGTGGGCGCCCGGGCCAGCGAACGACCCGCTGGCGTCCCGGCGCGCCGGTCGCTCGTCGGTCTGGGGCATCGCCTCGCTAGTGGTTGCGCCGGCTGGGTGAACCGCGCACAATGTTCGGCTGCGCCGCGTCCGCGGCGCTCTCCTTGCCTCACCGCCCCTGCCCAGTTTACTGGTTGCCGGCGTGCCGGGAGGCTCCTGATCCGTGAGGAGCTCAATGCGACATTACGAAGTTGTTTTTCTGGTGCACCCAAGCCAGAGCGAGCAGGTGCCAGCCATGATCGACCGCTACCGCGGTAACCTCGAGGGCCACGGCGGTAAGATCCACCGTCTCGAGGATTGGGGCCGGCGCCAGCTCGCATACCCCATCAACAAGGTCCACAAGGCGCACTACGTGCTCATGAACATCGAGTGCGATAAGCCGGCCTTGGACGAATTGGAGACGGCCTTCCGCTTCAACGATGCCGTGCTGCGCAACCTGATCATCCGGCGCAACGCGGCGGTGACCGAGCCGTCGCCGCTGCTGAAGGGCGAAGAAGAGGGTGGTGACGAGCGTGGGGAGCGCGGGGATCGCGGGGAGCGCGGCGAGCGCCGCGGCCGTCGCGACGACGACGGGGGCTCGCGTCCGCGTCGAGATGACGACGACGACGACGCCTAAACACGGCACGCGCACAAGCCCAGGCTTCAACCCAGCACCCAGAGGACACTCACCATGGCCCGTTTCTTTCGCCGCAAGCGCTTCTGCCGCTTCACCGCCGAAGGCATCACCGAGATCGACTACAAGGACCTGAACCTGCTCAAGGCCTACGTGAGCGAGTCGGGCAAAATCGTGCCGAGCCGTATCACCGGCACCTCCGCTAAGTATCAGCGTCAGCTGGCCGACGCCGTCAAACGCGCGCGCTTCTTGGCGCTGTTGCCTTACACCGACGGGCATTGAGTCGGCGCGCATCGGTCCGTTGCGTGCGCTGCCTACAAACGGTCCGCCGCCGGTCGCGACCCCAGCAACACGACCCGGCGGGGTCCGGTACCCCACACGCCCGCGCCCCATAGGCCAACGACCGATGGCGCGCTAACCCGCCCCGCGTCGGCACCGACAATTTGAGAGGAACCCCAATGGATGTCATTCTGCTAAGAAACGTCAGCGGGCTCGGCAGCCTCGGCGACAAGGTCGCCGTGCGCCCTGGCTTCGGCCGCAATTTTCTGATCCCACAGGGCGCTGCAGTGCCGGCGACGGCGGCAAACTTAGAGGCCTTCGAGGCACGCCGTGCCGAGCTCGAAGCACAGGCCGCCGAGGCGCTGGCCAATGCCGAGCGCCGTCGCGAGCACCTGGAAGGCCTTACGGTCACGATCCCGCGCAAGGCCGGCGATGAGGGCCGCTTGTTCGGCTCCGTCGGGACCGCAGACATCGCGGACGCCCTGACCGACGCCGGTTACGCGGTCGAGAAGAGCGAAGTGCGCCTGCCCGAGGGCCCATACCGCAACATCGGCGAGTACGAGGTGGCGGTCCATCTGCATGCGGACGTCAGCGTTGTCATCTTGGTCGAGGTCGTCCCCGGCAACTGACCGGCAGACCGCGGGCCACGGCGGGCCGCTGCCGCCGTCAGTGGCACAGCCAGGAACAAGCAGCCATAGGGGCGTACCCCGTGCAGATTGACGACGGTGAGGCTCCAGGCGCAGATCCCTTAGCCGGCGACCACTTCGGGCCGCCGGGTTTCGAGGGTATGCGCGTGCCGCCGCACAACGTGCAGGCGGAGCAATCCCTGCTCGGCGCACTGATGCTGGAGAACAGCACCTGGGAGCTCGTCGCAGACAAGGTGCGGGAGGTGGACTTCTACCGCCGAGAGCATCAGCTCATCTTTCGCGCCGTCGTGCTGCTGGCGGACGGCGATCAGCCCTTCGACGTCGTCACCCTCGCCGAGGCACTGGAGAAGCGTAAGCTGCTCGAAGACGTCGGCGGCATGGACTACCTGGCGGAGGTCGACCGCAACACGGCCTCTGCCGCCAACGCCGTCCACTACGCGCGCATCATCCGCTTCAATTCGGTGCTGCGTCAGCTCATCAAGGCTGGCACCGGCATCGCCGACCTTGCCTTCGAGACCGAGGGTCGCTCGGAGGCGGAGATCCTCGACGCCGCCGAGGCTAAGGTCTTCGGCATCGCCGAACAGCTCGCGCGCGGCGGCGGCTTCCAACCCATCGAAGGCCTGCTCAAGATCGCCGTCGACAAGATCGACGAGCTGTTCCACCGC
>CAZGCI010000005.1:0-79869 GCA_964524185.1 uncultured Thiohalocapsa sp.
TGGGCGTCACATAGCAGAGCATGGCGGTGCCGTACCAGCCGATGTTGGCCGCACCGATGCCGGAGGTGATGTGGTCGTAGGCCGGGGCGATGTCGGTGATCAGGGGGCCCAGGGTGTAGAAGGGCGCCTCGAAGCAGTCCGCAAGCTCCTTGGTGACGTTTTCCTCGATCATCTGCAAGGGCACGTGGCCCGGGCCCTCGATCATCACCTGCACGTCCCGCTCCCAGGCGAACTTGGTCAGCTCGCCCAGGGTCTCCAGCTCCGCGAACTGCGCCTTGTCGTTGGCGTCCGCGATGCTGCCGGGGCGCAGGCCATCGCCGAGGCTGAAGGACACGTCGTAGGCCTGCATGATCTCGCAGATCTCGGCGAAGTGCGTGTAAAGGAAGTTCTCCTGGTGATGGGCCAGGCACCACTTGGCCAGGATGGACCCGCCGCGGGAGACGATGCCGGTGACGCGATCCGCCGTCAGCGGGATGTAGCGCAGCAGCACGCCGGCGTGAATGGTGAAGTAGTCCACGCCCTGTTCCGCCTGCTCGATCAGGGTGTCGCGGAACATCTCCCAGGTGAGGTCTTCGGCCTTGCCGTCGACCTTCTCCAGTGCCTGATAGATGGGCACGGTGCCGATGGGCATGGGCGCATTGCGCAGGATCCACTCGCGGGTCTCGTGGATGTTCTTGCCGGTGGAGAGGTCCATCAGCGTGTCGCCGCCCCAGCGGGCGGACCAGACCATCTTCTCGACCTCTTCCTCGATGCTGGAGGTGGTGGCCGAGTTGCCGATGTTGGTGTTGATCTTCACCCGGAAATTCCGGCCGATGATCATCGGCTCCAGCTCCGGGTGGTTGATATTGGCCGGGATAATGGCGCGCCCGCGGGCGACCTCATCGCGGACGAATTCCGGCGTGATCACGTCGGGCAGTGCGGCGCCGAAGGACTGCCCGCGCTGCTGGCGCAGCAGCTTCTCGTAGCGCGGATCGGCACGCAGTTCATCGAGGCGCATGTTCTCGCGGATGGCGACGTATTCCATCTCCGGCGTGATCTCGCCGCGACGCGCATAGTGCATTTGGGTGACGTTGGCGCCGGGCTTGGCGCGGCGCGGGGTACGCAGATGCGCAAAGCGCAGGTGGGCCAGCTGGGGGTCGTGCTGGCGCCGGCGGCCGAATTCGGACGTTGGACCGTCGAGAAGGTCGGTGTCGCCGCGCGCCTCGATCCAACCCGTGCGCACGTCTGGCAATCCGCGCAAGAGATCGATGGCCACGTCCGGGTCCGTGTAGGGGCCGGAGGTGTCATAGACCATGATGGGCGGGTTCTCCTCAACGCCATCGGCCGACCCGTTACCCGTGGCGGTGGGCGTCTGCGCGATCTCGCGCATGGGCACGCGGATGTCCGGCCGCGAGCCAGTCAGATAGCGCTTGGTGGCGGCGGGGAAGGGCCGCGTGACCTCGTCCGACAGGCGGGCGGTGGTGGCGACGAAGTCTTTGGGAATGGCGCTCATGAGGGCTCCTCGCAACAAATGTGGGCGGCGTCTGTAGCCCGGGTCGGGGCAGGCCGGTTGCAGCGGGGAGCGGGGCGCAGGGACGGGCGCGAGTGGCCGTGGTGCGTCCTAAGCTTTCCTCCGCCGGTACCAACCGGATCAGGTTCAAAGGGACTGTCTCAGCCCGCCCATGGCAGGCACCCCCAGCAGGACTGAGCCGCACGCTAGCCAAAGGTTGGCGGGATTGCAACCATCACTGCCGCGCGTCTGTTGCCGCGTCGGCGTTGGGCGGGAGCTGGCAGGTACCGCACCGATGGCCAGCGCGTTCAAATTGTCTGTCGCGCCGGTCATGTCTGCGTCACGAAACTGCGCTAGCCTGTCGGGCTGGGCGCGGCGAGCGCCACTTGCGCTGGAACCGATCCTTGGAGGAACAGAATCATGAGAGCAACAACCTTCACGATGCTGGCGGCGCTGGCCGCGTTTGCGCTGACCCTCGCGCTCGGCGGCTGCGGCGACGGTGACCAGGCCGAGCAGCCAGCGGATAGCACCCAGGTGGAAACGGACACGGCAGCGGGGCAGGAGCGCGATGCCCAAATTGGCTCTGCAGCGGGTGTCGAACCGGGTGCCGAAGCGGGCGAGACCGAGTCCGCCGCCGAGGTCGGCAGCTACATGGACCGCGCGAAGGCCGAGGCCGCCGCCGCAGCGGCGAAGCTGCAGGAGGCAGGTGAGCAGGCCGGCGCCGCGGCAGCCGATGCCGCCGACAGCGCCATGGAAGCGGTCAAGGCGAAGGCGAGCGAGGCCGCCGAAAGCCTGAAGCAGGCCGGTGAGCAAGCCGGCGCTGCCGCATCCGCCGCCGCGTCCGCCGCTGCCGAGGCTGCGCGCGAGAAAACAGCCGAGCTGACCCAGAGTGCCGGTGCCCGTGCCGAGGCAATGATGACGCAGGTGCAGGAATACCTTCGCAAGAACGACCTCGACTCGGCCCAGGGCATCATGGACCGACTCTCCGGCCTGCGCGATGAGGTGTCGGAGCAGACGCGCACGGACATTGACGAGCTGCAAGAACAAGTCGCCGACGAGTCGCAGCAGTAAGCGCCGTTGCGCCGATCCCCACGTCGCCGCGGACGCCCGACCGACAGCAGGGGCGGGTCTGCACGCTCTGAGCGCAAAACCCAGCGGCACGCGGCAGCGCCGGCCGGCACAAGACCCTGCCGGCATGCTCGCGCCCGACGGCCCACCTATGATACCCGTCACACAAGGGTTTTCGGCCGCGATGCACGCCGCTCGCACCCGATCGCTGCGTGACGACGCCGCGCCATCGTGGTGGCTATGACGCGTCGTGGTGCCTTGCGCTCGGGCACGAGCGACGCGCCTCGCTGTCCCGAACACCCACGCGCAAGGGGTATACCCTGCCGCAGTGCGGCGCTGACCACCACAACGAGCCTTCTGTATGACGACCTCGCATGCTCCCGACAGCTCCCAGCACAGTCCCTGGCCCAGCGCCGCCGAAGAGGCGCCCCAGGGCCTTGCGGTGGAGAGCCCGCAGATGGCCTCGGCCTCCTACCGCCTCGCCTACGCCGACATCGACTTTCTGCGCCGCGCCGAGCTGCGGCCCGTGCGGCTGCAGCTGGAGCTGCTGAAGGCGGAGCTCGTACAGCAGGAGCAGGGCATCGACTCCACGGTGGTCATTTTCGGCAGCACCCGCATTCCGGAACCGGCGGCCGCCCAGGCCCAGCTGCGCGCCGCCGAAGACGCTGCCGCCGCGGCGCCGCGCGACCCAGAGCTTGCTCGCCGTGTCGCCGTGGCGCGGCGCATTGTCCACAAAGCCAAGTACTACGACGAAGCACGGCGGCTGGCGGCCATGATTACCGAGGTGTCCCAGCAAAACGGCCATCGGGACTACGTGGTGGTGACCGGCGGCGGGCCCGGCATCATGGAGGCCGCCAATCGGGGTGCGCAGGATGCGGAAGGCAAGAGCGTCGGCTTGAGTATCGTGCTACCGCGGGAGGAGCGCCCGAACCGGTACGTCACGCCGGAGCTCTCCTTCCAGTTCCACTACTTTGCCGTGCGCAAGATGCACTTCGTGCTGCGGGCGCGGGCGCTCGTGGTCTTCCCGGGCGGGTACGGAACGCTGGACGAGCTTTTCGAGACCCTGACGCTGATCCAGACCGGCAAGGTGCACCCGGTGCCGGTGCTGCTGTTCGGCCGCGAGTATTGGCAGCGCATCATCGACTTCGATGCGCTGGTGGAGGAGGGCACCATCGACCCGCCACACCGCGAGCTGTTCCAGTTCGTCGAGACCGCCGAGGCGGCCTGGGACCTGATCAGGGCGTTCTGGGCCGAGCAGGATGCCGCGTCGTCGGGCTGAGCAAGCGGCCCGCGCGGACGCCACTATTGGTTGGCTCGATGGCTTGGCTTGAGATAATTCATTCCATTGATATTGCGCCGCGATGAGGTTCTGCCGAATCCTAGCGGGTGACTCGGCGATGATCCTGCCGAGCCACCACTGGCTGGAGCAACAGAACCATGACCGACCGTATCAACGTCGGCGGCCTGCAGGTCGCGACCCCGCTGTATGCGCTGATTCGCGACGAGATCGCCCCCGGCACCGGTATCGCGCCGGACGCCTTCTGGGCGTCCCTCGCCGACATCGTCGCGGAGCTGGCGCCGCGCAATCGTGCGTTGCTGCAGCGCCGGGACGACCTGCAGGCGGAGATCGACGCCTGGCACCGGGCTCGTGCCGGGCAGCCCATCGATGCCGCCGCCTACCGGGTGCTGTTGCAGGACATGGGCTACCTTGAGCCCGAGGGGCCGGACTTTCAGGTGACCACCGCCGGCGTGGACCCGGAGATTGCGCGCATCGCCGGCCCGCAGCTTGTGGTGCCGGTGAACAACGCACGCTACGCGCTGAACGCCGCCAATGCCCGCTGGGGCAGCCTCTACGACGCACTCTACGGCACCGATGCCATCCCTGAGGCCGACGGCGCCGAGCGAGGCGGCAGCTTCAACCCCGTGCGCGGGGAGCGCGTGGTGGCGGCCGCTATGGCCTTTCTAGACCAGCACTTTCCCATCGAGGGCGGCGCCTCCCACGGCAGCGTATCCGCCTACAGCGTCCAGCACGGCCAGCTCCTAGCGGGCGGCGCCCCGCTGGCGCGCGCGGACCAATTCGCCGGCTATCAGGGCTCGGCGCAGGCGCCCACCGCGGTGCTCCTCACGCACCACGGCCTGCATGTGGAGCTCGGCATCGACCGCGCGCACCCCATTGGTGCCACCAGCCCAGCCGGCGTCAAGGACGTGCTGCTAGAGTCCGCGGTGACGGTCATCCAGGACTGCGAGGACTCCGTGGCCGCCGTGGATGCCGAGGACAAGGTCAGCGTCTATCGCCATTGGCTCGGCCTCATGCGCGGCGACCTGACCGCGCGCTTCAGCAAGGGTGCTGAGATGCAGGAGCGCCGGCTGCACCCGGACCGCGTCTACACCGCACCAGACGGCGGTGAGCTGACCCTGCCCGGGCGGGCACTGATGCTGGTGCGTAACGTCGGCCACCTGATGAGCACCGACGCCGTGCTCACGGCCGACGGCGACGAGATCCCGGAGGGCATCCTCGACGGCATGGTGACCGTTTTTGCCGCCGTGCATGACCTCAAGGGTCTCGGGAGCGTGCGGA
Source organism: uncultured Thiohalocapsa sp. (assembly GCA_964524185.1). GTDB lineage: Bacteria > Pseudomonadota > Gammaproteobacteria > Chromatiales > Chromatiaceae > Thiohalocapsa. The sequence continues at coordinate 5,136 of CAZGCI010000005.1, forward strand.
ACAGCCGCGCCGGGAGCGTCTACATCGTCAAGCCCAAGCTGCACGGCCCAGACGAGGTGCAGCTCGCCGTCGACCTGTTCGCGCGCATCGAGGACGCCCTGGACCTGCCGCGCAACACGCTCAAGATCGGCATCATGGACGAGGAGCGGCGCACCACCGTGAACCTCAAGGCGTGTATCCGCCGCGCCGCGGAGCGGGTCATCTTCATCAACACGGGATTCCTGGACCGCACCGGAGATGAGATCCACACCAGCATGGAGGCCGGTCCCATGCTGCGCAAAGGCGCTATGAAGACCGCCCCCTGGCTGCTGGCCTATGAGGACTGGAACGTGGACGTTGGCCTGGCCTGCGGCCTGCCAGGCCACGGCCAGATCGGCAAGGGCATGTGGACCATGCCGGACGAGATGCGTGCCATGCTGGAGACCAAGGCCAGCCACCCCAGAGCCGGTGCCAATTGCGCCTGGGTGCCGTCGCCGACGGGCGCGACACTACATGCGCTGCATTACCACGCCGTCGACGTCGCCGCGCGCCAGGCGGAGCTGGCCGCCGGCGGCCCGCGTGCCCAGCTGCAGAGCATCCTGACCATCCCACTGGCGGATCCCGCGCAGTGGAGCGCCGAGGATATTCAGCAGGAGCTGGACAACAACTGCCAGGGCATCCTGGGTTATGTGGTGCGCTGGATCGATCAGGGCATCGGCTGCTCCAAGGTGCCGGACATCACCGACACCGGGCTCATGGAGGACCGCGCCACCCTGCGCATCGCCAGCCAGATGCTGGCCAACTGGCTGCACCACGGCGTGGTGGAACGAGACCAGGTCATGGCCACACTCAAGCGCATGGCTGAGGTCGTGGACCGCCAAAACCAGGGCGACCCCCACTACCGTCCCATGGCGCCGGGCTTCGACGGCGTCGCCTTCCATGCCGCCTGCGAGCTGATCTTCCAAGGCCGCGACGCGCCCAACGGCTACACCGAGCCCGCCCTGCACCGCCGGCGTCGGGAGCAGAAGGCGCAGGGGTGAGCGCATCTTACGCCAGGTATGGTCAGTTGATGCCGGCGTAGGCGACACGATGAGCGCGTTCGCCGGCGACGACGCCGAGCATGAAGACGCGCTGCGTTTGTCCTGCTTGTCGTTGCCGGAGCGCCACCGGCGGCTAAACTGAGGCTTGGGGGCGCCGTTCGACGCATCGGGGCTGGGGCGACCGCGGTCTTCGGTACGGGCATGGCCCGCGGTCGTAGGAGGGGAGGCGATGCGGCATGTCTTCGTCGTCGGGCTGGACGACTTTCATCTGCGGCAGCTGCAAACGCTGCCGGACGCGGACGAGATCCGCTTCCATGCGCTCTTCACCCGCGCCGAGCTGAAGCAGCAGGAGCGCTTCCCGGTAGCGCGGTTGCTGGAGGAGGGGCGGCACATCCTGCAGGGCTTTCCGGAGCGGGTGGACGCGGTGATCGGCTATTGGGACTTCCCGGTCAGCACCGTGCTGCCCATCCTGCGCGACGCCGTCGGCCTGCCGGGCCCAAGCCTGGAGGCGGTGCTGCAATGCGAGCACAAATACTGGAGCCGTCTGCGGCAGGCGGCGGTGGTGCCGGAGCACGTGCCGCCCTTCTGTGCCATCGATCCCTTTGCGGACGACCCCTTGGCGCGGTGTACGCTGGACTTCCCGTTTTGGCTGAAGCCCGTGAAGGCGGTGCTCTCGCACCTGGGGTTTCGCATCGAGGGCGAGGCGGATCTGCGCGAGGCGCTGCCCATCATCCGCCAAAAGATCGGCCGTTACGCCGAGCCCTTCAATCTCATTCTGGGGCATGCGGACCTGCCGCCGGAGGTTGCCGCAGTCGATGGCCGGTACTGCATCGCCGAGGGCATCATCTCCCAGGGCCACCAGGTGACCCAGGAGGGCTATGCCTACGGCGGAGAGATTTACGTCTATGGCAATGTGGACTCGCTGCGCAGCGGGCCCGTGGGCTCGTCCTTCGACCGCTACCAGTATCCTTCCCAGTTGCCGGCGTCGGTGCAGGCGCGCATGACGGCGGTGACGCAGCGCGTGATGCGCCACATCGGCTACGACACGGCGCCCTTCAACATCGAGCATTTTTGGGACCCGGCCACCGATCGGTTGTCGCTGTTGGAGATCAACGCCCGGCTGTCGAAGTCGCATGCGCCGCTCTTTCGGCTGGTGGACGGGCAGTATCACCACCGGGTAATGCTGGATCTGGGGCTTGGCCGGGAGCCCAAGTTTCTGCAAGGGCGCGGCCGCTACAAGCTTGCCGCGAAGTTCATGCTGCGGCATTTCGAGGATGCGCGCGTGTTGCGGGTGCCGACGGCCGAGGAGATTGCCGCGGTGGAGGCGGCGGTGCCAGGCAGCCGCATCCAGCTGGAGGTGGCGGCGGGGGCGCGGCTCTCGGAGCTGCGCGACCAGGATAGTTACAGTTACGAGCTTGCGACGCTGTTCATCGGTGCCGACTCGGAGCCCGAGCTGACGGCGCGCTACCAAGCCTGTCTGGCCCGGCTGCCGCTGACGCTCGCGCCGGTTCGGCACTGACACCCTTCGCGACGGCGGCGCGGGGGCGTCTTTCCGAGCGCGAGGCGTCGGCTTTCCGGTATCTTGTGGATTATCCCGGGAGTGACTGACAACACGAACAGGAGGCAGCCCATGCCCACCTCCCCGACCGTTTTGGCCTCAATCCTTGCGCTGGCGCTGTGTCTCAGCGGTTGCGCGAATATGAACACCGCCGAGCAGCGCATGGTGTCGGGTGCCGCCATCGGCGGTGTGGTTGGCGGACCCATCGGCGCCGGCGTTGGTGCCGGCGTCGGCTACGTCGTCGACCGCCACGAAGGCGATCGTCGCTGAGCCATGGCGTGCCGGTGGCGGCGAGGCCCCGGCGCTGCAGCGGCTGCCCGCAGCGGCGCATGCCGGAGTGCTCGCCGGCGCACCCTGCGGCGGCTCGCTTCGGCTCGCCGCGGAGTGCCTGTCTGCTAGCATGCCCGGCAGATCCTGCCCGCGGTGCAACGCCCCTGCCATGACAGCCCAGCCTCCGCTCGAGCCCCTGTTCAAGTCCTGGTCCCCTCAGGGCGACAATCGTCGCCGACGTATCCTCGAGATCCTGCGCGCAGCGCGCCTGCTCGCGCCGCTACTGGGCGTGGCCGTCACGCTGGTGGCGGCGCTGGTGTTGCTGCTGGTCAATATGGCCATGCCCGGGCTGGCCTGGCCGAAGCTCGTTTGCCTTGCCTTCTTGGCGATGGGGCTGTCTGCCGCGGTGCTCACCGCGCACCGACTCCAGACCCAATTGCTGCAGCCGCTGGTGAGCTTGGAGGAATCCGTTTCCCGGGTCTGTCAGGGTGAGCCGGGGGCGAGCCGGGCGCTCGCCAATGTCGGCGTGTTGGAGACCATGGCCCGCGGGATCGGCAGCCTGAACGCGGAGCTGACCGATCTTTACGAGGACATGGACAGCCGCGTCGCCCGCCAGACCCAACGCCTGGCGCAGAAGACCGCATCGCTGAAGATCCTCTACGACGTCGCCGCCGAGATCACCCGCGCGGACACACTCGAAGCACTCCTGCTACATTTTCTGCGGGTGCTCAAGGAGATGGTCAACGGGCGTGCGGCGACGGTGCGCGTGGTTGCGGCAGATGGTGAGATGCGGCTGGTGGGCTCCATTGGGCTCGATGATGACCTGGTGCGCCAGCAGGATATGCAGCCGGTTGAGCTCTGTCTCTGCGGCACCGTGCTGTGTCCGGGGGAGATCGTCTGTGACAACGATCTGCGCTATTGCTCGCGGGTCTACGGCCGGCGCATGTTCGTGAGCGATGCACTGGAGGTGGTAACCGTGCCGCTGAAGCATCATGACGAGCTCCTTGGCGCCTACAGCATCTTCGTGGACCGCCCGGGCCTGAGTGACCGCGAGGACATCTTGGAGTTGCTCAGCACCATCGGCCAGCACATCGGCGTGGCGCTGGCCAAGCACCGTTCTGACAACGAGGCCCGGCGGTTGTCCATCGTGGAGGAGCGCGCCTCGCTGGCCCATGAGCTGCATGACTCGCTGGCGCAGACGCTGGCGAGCCTGAGGCTGCAGGTGCGCATGCTGGGCGATGCCCTGCGCGACGCGGATATCGCCCCCGAGGCGCGTGTCGACTTGACGCGCATCCGCAACGGCATCGATGAGGCCCACGGCGAGCTCCGCGAGCTGCTCTCGAGCTTCCGCGCCCCGGTAGACCGCCGCGGCCTGATCCCCACCTTGGAGGACTTGACCTGCCGCTTCGGCAAACAGACGGGGATCCACGCCGTGCTGCAGCTCAACTGCCGGCCCTTTGAGGTCACGCCCACGGAGGAGATGCAGCTGGTGCGCATCGTGCAAGAGACGCTCACGAACGTACGCAAGCACGCCGACGCCCAGACCGTTCGGGTGCTCCTGACCCGGGAGCAGAACGGCGATTACGTGCTGCTGGTAGAAGACGACGGCGTCGGCTTCAGCGCCCGGCGCAAGGCCGCCGGGCGTCCGGGTGAGCACATCGGGCTGTCCATCCTTGAGGAGCGCGCGCGGCGCATTGGTGCCCATCTGGAGATCGAGAGTGAGCCAGGCGAGGGCACTCGGGTGGAGGTGACCTTCACGCCCTTGCGCACCGGCCGGGCGCCGTTGACCGAGCAAGCCGCCTGATGCGGGTGCTGCTCATTGATGATCACGCCCTCTTCCGCGTGGGATTGCTGGAGCTCCTGGAGCGCCGGGGCATCGAGGTGGTGGACGCCGTGGGCGACTCCGACGTCGGGCTTAGGCTGACACGCGACTGCGCGCCGGATGTGGTCTTGTTGGACCTGCGGATGCCTGGCCCCGGCGGGCTCAAGATCCTGAAGCAGATTCGCGACGAAGAGATGGACCGGCGGGTGGCCATACTGACCACCAGCACCGAGGAGCAGGATCTCATCACCTCATTGCAGGCGGGCGCCAACGGCTATCTGTTGAAGGACATGGAGCCCGACGAGCTGGTCGCCGCCCTCACCGACATCGTCGCCGGTAAAACCGTCGTGGCGCCTGAGCTAACGGGCATACTCGCCCGTGCCGTCCGCCAGGAGCCCGCGCCGGCGGCCCCAGCGCAAGCGTCGCACTCGGAGCTGACGCCGCGGGAGCAGGAAATCCTGTGTCACCTGGCGGCTGGGCAGAGCAATAAGGCCATTGCGCGGGAGCTCGGCATCTCCGACGGCACCGTCAAGCTGCATGTGAAAGCCATCTTGCGCAAGCTCGCGGTGCACTCGCGGGTGGAGGCAGCGGTGATGGCGGTGGAGCAGGGGCTCTGTGCGCGCGATTGAGCGCCTTACCCGCCTTCGTTGATGATCTTCACCGCGTTTGGGTTCGGTTTCGGCTACAACGGGCGGCCTGCAAAAGCGCCTTGGGAGTAAGCGATGAAGAATTTTCTCGAGCTGATCCGCAACTGCCTCACGGACGTGCGCGAGATCATGCCCTGGGATCTGGAAGAGCGATTAGCGGAGAATCCGGACCTGTTGGTGGTGGACGTGCGCGAGCCCGACGAGTTCGAGGCGATGCACATCGCCGGCTCCATCAACGTCCCGCGGGGTATCCTGGAGTCGGCCTGCGAATGGGACTACGAGGAAACGGTGCCTGAGCTGGTGCAAGCGCGGGATCGGGAGGTGGTGGTGGTGTGCCGCTCCGGCTATCGCAGCGTGCTTGCCGCCAACTCCATGCAGGTGCTGGGCTATGGACAGGTCGCATCGCTCAAGACTGGCTTGCGCGGCTGGAAAGACTACGAGCAGCCGTTGGTGGATGGCGACGGCAGGGACGTCGACCTGGACGACGCCGACATTTATTTCACCCCGAGGCTGCGACCAGAGCAGCAGCGACCGAAGGACAGCGATGCCGGGTAGTTGGATTGACGGCACCTGCGGCCTGCAGATGCGTAAAGTTTTCGATGTCCCGTTCTGTTGCAGTTGGTGACAGGGCCAAGGGCCGAGGTAAACGACTGCCCGACAGGTGCGTAGCTGGCCCCCGGCGCTTTGCCCGTGGCAGTGCGTGGCCCAGTGGCGCGCTGGGGTCAGTCTTCAGGCGGCCTCGGCGAGGTACGCGAGGGTGTCCGGATCGAACGGCTTGGGCGTGATCTCCAGCGGCGCAAAGCCGTCTTCGACGCAGGTATTGCCGCCGAGCAGCATCGTGAGTTGGTCGCGTGTGACGGGAAACCACTCGAAGCGGCCCATGATGGCTGCAACCGGGCCGATGAACATGACGGGTGCTGGCAGCATCAGCTTCTTCTTGCCGGTGGCGGCGGCGATGCCAGCGAGGATTGCTTTCCAAGACCAAGCGTCCGGTCCGCACAGCTCCAGCGTGGCGCCGACGGCTTCCGGCGTGCTCAGCGCCTTGGCAAAAGCAGCAGCCACGTCTTCGACATGCACCGGGCCGAGCTCGAAGGCGCCGGCGTTGGTGGGCAGCAGGCCTTCGTAGAACAGGGGTGCCGGCACTGGAGCGTCGATGAGCTCGTGTTTCAGCTGGGTACAGAATTCCATCCGCCCCCGAGGGGGCCCGAAGACGACCGACGGCCGAAAGATGGTCCAGTCCAGGGTGGATGCCTTCAGGGCCTCCTCGGCTGCGAGCTTGGTGGTCTGGTAGGGCGTGGCGGCGTCGTCGACGCCGTTGGCGCTCATCAGCAGGAAACGCTTCACGCCGAGGTCCTCGGCGGCGGCGATGGCGCGCTCGGCGCCGCGACGCTGAAGGGCATCGAAGGTGATGCCGCGCTTAGGCTGCTCGCGGAGGATGCCGATGAGGTAGACGGCCGCGTCACAGCCCTCGAAGCAGGCCCGTACGCTGGCCTCATCGCCCACGTCGCCGGTGACGGCCTCGAGTTTTGGCAGCGACGGCAGTTTTTGCTCACTGCCTGGGCGCACCATCACCCGCAGGCTATGGTCCGCGGCGGTCAGTGCATCCAGGATGTAGCTGCCGACGAAGCCCGTACCGCCGATGATGCCGATCTTCATGGACACGCTCCTGATTGGGTTCTAAAACGGGTGGTGCTGCGATAGATCTCGGCCCCAGGGGGCCGGTGTTGCCACTAGGCCTGGTCGGGGTGCTGCCTGTGGTCGTCCGCCTCCTCGGGAACGACAACGGCTTGCTGCGGACGCGTTCTCGCCAGTTCACTCGAACCGGCTTGCCGGAGGTGCGAAATCTGCCTCAGGCCTTACGCAACGTGAGGGGGCATGGGTCGAATTCCAGCGCGACAGCGACGTTATACCCGTCACACATGGGTTTTCGGCCGCGATGCACGCCGCTCGCACCCGATCGCTGTGTTACGACTCCTCGCCATCGTGCCGACTATGACTCGTCGTCGTGCCTTGCGCTCGGGCACGAGCGACGCACCTCGCTTACCCGAAAAGCTACGTGCAACGGGTATATCTCGCCGGTTTGTCTTGGGCAGAACGGCCACGCTTGTGCGCCTGTTCTGTTTTTGACGAGGTGATTAGGGGGAATTCACGGTTCTTGTTTATGATTTGCACGGACGTCATGTCCTCGGCCTCTCAAAACCTTAGGCAACTCTAAACCATGGCCAAGCACTACTTGCTCGTTGGCGCAAGCTCCGGCATCGGGGCGGCGCTGCTGGAGACCCTCGTTGCGGCGGGCGCTTCTGTCACCCACCTGTCGCGCAACCCTGAGGGCGCTCCCGACCTTCCCGGCACCAAAGGCCTGCGCTGGGACGCGCGCACGGAGCCCTTTCCGACGGAGGCGGTGCCGGAACAGCTCGACGGGGTGGCCTATTGCCCCGGCGGCATCCGGCTGCGCCCCTTTGAGCGGCTCAAGGAGCAGGACTTTAACGAAGAATGGGAACTGAACCTGCTCGGCGCGGTGCGCACACTCCACGGCGTGTTGCCGGCGCTCAAGCGCAGCGATGCCGCGTCGGTGGTGCTGTTCAGCACGGTTGCGGTGCAGACGGGCATGCCCTTCCACGCTGCGGTGGCTGCGGCCAAGGGGGCTGTGGAGGGGCTGACACGCTCGCTAGCCGCCGAGTGGGCACCACGCATTCGCGTGAACGCCATCGCTCCAACCTTGACGGACACCCCGCTCGCTGAAAGGCTGCTGGGGTCGGAGGATAAGCGTCGGGCAGCGGCGGAGCGCCATCCGCTCAAGCGCATCAACACGGCACAGGATGTGGCACGCACCGCCGCGTGGTTGCTTGGGGACGCGCCGTCCGTGACGGGGCAGGTGATCGCCGTGGATGCTGGTCTGTCGGGCCTGCGCCTGTTCTGACGTGCACAGCGGGTGCCGCCGCCGGCAGCGGCACGCGGTGGGGCCACGGGGTGTGATGGTGTCAGGTGCCGGTGGCGCGCAGGCCCTCTGGTGCGCCAGCCTTACCCAGGCTGCGGATGCGGAGTCGGCGCAGCTTCGTCTTTAGGCCGCTGAATGCGGTGTCGATGGATTCCTCGGCCTTCTTCTGTGCCTCGCGGACGATGATTTGGCGCTTAGCGGACAGGATGGCGACCAATTCGCAGCGGACGCGGTGCCCTCTGACCTGGTCAAACTCTTCGGCGAGGCGAACCTGCAGGTCTAACTGTTGGTCCGGTGCCGACTGAGTCAGCTCTTCCGCCAGTCGATTGACGCGGCGGACGAGCTTGCGGTCGAGGGCGAGCATGTCTCCTGTGATGCGTACGCTCATTCACTACCTCATTGTGATGCGCAGAGCGGTCCCGGCGAGCGGGAGCGGTGGGCAGACCGATTGGCCTGGGTTGCGGGGAATTGGTGTGTGGAAACCGGTGGTGGCCGCCGAGGAGCCAATCGCGGACCAGCGACCAGCGGATGTATCACCGGGGGTGATGCTCTGCGGCGGCGCAGAATATCGCTGCTCGGTCTTACATTAAGCAAGTGGATGCGGCTCCGTCAGAGCTGGCCATGGGGCCCGTCTGGAAGAGGGTCGATTTGGGGCGGCGTGACGTCAGGCGTGTCGGTCGTCTGGGCCCGAACCTCCGCATCGCGTGTTGCGATGCGCTATGGACTGGGCGCTGATCGGAAACTTATTGCGTTGTAATGCCGCCTTTGCCAGATGGCTGCATGCGTGCCGCCATCAAGGGCTGCGCTACTGCAGCAGTCAAATGACGCGACGTCCGCGCTGAAGGGGTATCAACACCGTTCGGCGGCTGCGTCGAATCGCACCAGAGAATGTTCCTCACAGAGCCGACACCGGAGGCATTACCAAGGGCGCTCACGCCATGCGCGGGCAGGCTGCGGTGGTTCTAGTCGTTAGGGCTCGTCGGGCAGCGTGTGGGACGCGCTGGGGTGGCACGTGCCGTCCGATTCGGTTGCAGGACCATAGCACAATGGGCAAGCCACGTCGCCACCTAAGCACAGTTTGTTTTTGCTCAGCGAGTCCGCTTTGACTGCCGGGTTATGCAGGCGTCGGCGTTGAGAACTTTCCCTGCGTGACCCGCTCCAATCAGGCGAGCTTCAACGAAGCTCTCTGACTCCTTGTCGTGTTCCCCCGCCTTTGGGCGGGGTTTTTTTTGCAAAGCCGAGACGTGCCCGAGGGTGACACGATCCATAAGTTGGCCGCGTACTTGGATGCGGCACTGCAGGACCGTGCGGTCCTAGGCGTGCGCGTGCATCCCGCCTTCGGCCCCTCGTTGGGTGCCTGCCGGGTCGTTCGTGTCGCCAGCGAGGGCAAGCATCTGTTCGTGACCCTTGCTGATGGTGCGGAGCTGCGGAGTCATTTGGGTCTGTACGGTTCCTGGCACGCCTATCCGCGCGGCGCCGCCTGGCGCAAGCCGCGCCGGCAAGCGTCTATTGTGATCTGCACGACGGAGCGCGACTTCGTGTGCTTTAACGCCAAGGAGGTGCAATGGCTTCGGCTGCATGGTTTCCGGCGCGCGGACCAGAGCGCACGGCTTGGCGCCGACCTGATCCGCGATGGCGTAAGCGACGACGCGCTGCTACGACGCATTCGGGCCTTCTGCACACCGCAGACGCTGCTGGTCGATCTGTTGCTGGATCAGCGCGTTGCCGCCGGTATCGGCAACGTCTATAAATCCGAGGTGCTCTTCTTACAGCGGCGGTCACCGCGGCGGCGCATTGCCGACTTGAGCGAGCCGGCATTGGTGGCACTGTATCAATGCGCCGCCGAGCTGCTGGGGGAGAACCTGGGCGGCGGGGCCCGCACGACGCGCTTCACTGCTGTTGGTCGCGGCGGTCTCTGGGTGTATGGCCGCAGCGACCTGCCATGCCACCGCTGCAGCGCGCCCGTTCGCCGTGCAAGCCTCGGTAGTCAGCCGCGCTCCACCTATTGGTGCGACGGGTGCCAGGATTAGGGTGATCCGTTTGCCCTCCTGCTTCACCGCCGGTCCTGATCCAACCGTCGCAGCCACGTTGTGGTCGTCACCGTCATCGCGCGGCCTGGTAGAGCCGCCGCCAACCCAGGAGTATCCAGCATGAGCCTGACACTCGGTTTCCACGTCATCGCCGGCCTCACGCTGGCACTCGCCCTCGGCGGAATGACCTTCTTTTCGGCGGTGATGGCACCGCTGGTGTTCACCAAGCTGCCCTTTGAGACCGCCGGCGGCTTCATTCGCCAGGTCTTCCCCTGGTATTACCTCAGCATCGGTATCGTCTCGGCGGTGGCAGCGTTGGCACTGATGCTCGGCATGCAGCCGCTTGCAGCGCTGTGTGCAGCCCTGGCAGCGACCGGCTTTTGGTTCGCTCGCCAAGTGTTGATGCCGCGCATCAACGCGGCTCGCGACGCTGGGCAGGATGATAGATTCAACCGGTTGCACCGGTTCAGCGTTACGATCAACGGGGCCCAGTGGCTGCTGCTGGCGGCAGCGCTCGTGTTGGTGCTGCTGTGAGCGCGGTTTACGCCGACGGCTGTAGGGTCGCCAGTGAAGCGACTCCAATGCCAGCGTGAGACGAGTCGAGTTGGACGTGGGTGTCACCGGACTCCGTCATGGCATGGGCGCTTGGCTGAGCCTGGCCGCCCTCACGGGCATGTGGGGCTCGGCCTTCCTATTCACGAAGGTGGCCGTGGGCGCGCTACCCGTCGCCTGGGTGGTGACGGTCCGGCTCGGTATCGGGGCCGCGCTGCTGGTGCTGATTGCTTGGCTCATGGGCCGTAGCCTGCCGCGGGGTGGGCGGCTGTGGCTGTTTTTCGGTCTCATTGCCCTGCTGGGTAACCTGCTGCCGTTCTCACTCATCACCTGGGGCCAGCAGACCATCGACAGCGGTCTTGCGGGCATCCTGATGGCCATCATGCCGCTTGCAACGCTCGGACTTGCGCACGTCTTCGTGCCGGGCGAGCGGCTAACCGGCCCCCGGGTGGCCGGATTCCTGACTGGCTTCGCGGGCGTGGTGGTGCTGGTGGGCCCGGAGGCGCTCCTGGCGGTCGGGGGCGAGGCGCAGCCGTTGCTGCCGATGCTCGCGGTGCTCGCCGGGGCCCTCTGCTACGGCACCTCCGCTATCCTGGCGCGTCTGCGGCCACCGAGCGATGCATTGACTACAGCCGCTGCGACCATTGGGCTGGCGGCACTGCTGTCGGTACCGCTTGGGATGCTGGGGGGATTCGGCGGCGTTGCTGAGAGTCGGTCCGATGTGCTGACCGCCGACCTGTTGCTTGCGCTGGCCTTCCTCGGGGTTTTCTCAACGGCGACGGCCATGGTGCTGTACTTCCGGCTCATCCGCAGCGCGGGACCTTCCTTTACATCCCAGCTCAACTACTTGATTCCGTTGTGGGCGGTGTTGGTTGGTGTGCTTTTTCTCGGCGAGCAGCCAACGCTCGGACATCTGGTCGGCCTGGCGCTGATTTTGGCCGGCGTCCTCTGGTCGCGTCGGCTGCCGCGACGGCCGGCACCGGGCGCCGCGCTGGCTACTCGAACAAGTCCCTGAACGCCTTCCGGAAACGCTTGTAGGCATCCCAGCCGTCCTTGTCCATGACTTGATCGATGACCCAGCGGTTCTCGTCCTGGAGCCCCATGAGTTGCTGGATCTCGAAGCCCAGGTGGCGTAGGAAGCTGTAGGAGGGCCCGTCGGCGTCCAAGTTGAACTCGGCATACTCGCCAGAGCGCTCGTTGAGCCGCTGGATGAAGGGCGAGCCGTAGTCGGCCGGTCCCAATAGGTCTTGGCTGTTGTCCTGCACATGCTCGACGGCCTTCCTCGCTATGGCGGTGATGAGCTCGCGTCGCTGATCATCGTCCAGCACTTGGTGGGCTAGCCGGTCGGCGATCTGGATCAGGAAGATGAGGTATTCCTGGATGACCAGCATGCGCTGGGCGTCGTCGCGATAGACGAAGCGCTCGCAGTGCAGGGTGATGGCCTTGTCGGTGCCAATGCGGAAAGCGATGAAGGCCAGTGCGCCGCCGATGTCCGTCAGCGAGCGGTCAATGTCCTCGTTTTGCCAATGGCTCTTGATGCGCAGCGCCATGATGGAAGGCTCCGTGTCGTGCTTTTGTGTTGCCGCAGGGGAGGTGGGGACGGAAGCACGTGCCCCAACACTCCGGCGCGAGGGTGCAACTTGTTGCCGCCGGCCGGGTTGAACTGCTACCGTTTTACCCGACAATTTTACTCAGGAATAGTGACTACCACCGGCGCTGGTCCTGCGCTGGTGCCCTTCGAGGTAGCCCGGATGAAGCCGAATGAGCTCGCAACCCTTGCCGAGGCCGTGCAGTACAACTGCCATGTCTCCGACGCACGCCATGGCGGTGACTACTCCCTGTGCGTGTACCTGATGAAGATGCGCGAATACTACCGCTGGGAGCAAAAGCTGCCCTACGGCGCCCCCCTGGGCAAGGACGCGGTGGGCGACTGGCTTCAGGCACGCGAGCAACTCTGGGAGGGTCTAGAAGAGGCTGAGCTGCGCCCGGTCAGTGTGAATGGGCGCGCCTTCGACCCCTTCGACGCAGACGCCATCAACGCGTCGCTCGGCGAAGCCGGACTGGTCTACAGCAGCGGTCTTGGCAATCGCGCCAAGCCGCATTTTTTCCTCGGGCGGCTGGAACAGCGCGTCAGTCGCGCCGGCTACACCGTCTACGTCGCCGCCGGCGAGTACGCCCGCGACCTCACCGCCCCGCCGGCCATGACCCTCGGCAACAGCATTTTCCTGCGCCGGGAATCCCTGCGCCGGATGCTGTGGGAGAAATTGGAGAGTTGGCGCTGGAATCGCCCGGATAATGCACTCGGGCGCGCCTTTGCCTGCTACGACTTCGATGCGGACCTGGAGAGCTCGCTGGACGCCATGACCGACCGCGAGATCGACAACACGTTGCTCCACGAGCAGGGCGAGTACGAGGCAGGGCAGTTGCTGGATGACGGCGCTTGGAACGCCATGCTCGCGGCCATCGTCGGCACGCCCGCAGAGCTGATGGCCCGCGCTGTGCGCGACCACCTGGCCGACGCCCTGGTGACCCTGCCACACCTCGCCGAGCAGGCTGATGCACCGGCGCTGCACTTTTACGTCGGCAACCTCAACGCCATGCGTAAGCATCTCTTCCCAGGCCTGCTGCCCGCCTACGATGCTTGGCGTGAAGGTGGCGGCACGGAGCAGCTGGCGGCTGTCGCGGCGACGGGCTGCGAGCATTGGCTCAGCCTGGGGCGGGAGATGGTTGCGCACCATCGCGCAGGCGCGGCGGATTTGGCCTCTGAGCTGCGAGCCTTGGCGGAGGGGCGGCTGTTATAACCCAGTGCAGCGCGCCGATGCCTGGAGCATCGACAGCACGAGTCGCGCGACCCCCCTAGCGTCGACCACTATCATCGAGCGCGCCGACTGCGCCGGCCGCTGTGTCTGCCGCAGACGGTCCTGCCCCGACGCGGGTCGTTCCCGTGCAAGCCCCGAGGTCATCCGGGCTAGGGGTCATAGCCCAGCACTGGCGAGAGCCAGCGCTCGGCCTGCTCCAGGGTCATGCCCTTGCGCTCGGCGTAGTCTTCCACCTGATCCTTCTGGATGCGGCCGATCCCGAAGTAGCGCGACTCCGGGTGCGAGAAGTACCAGCCGGACACGGCCGCGGTGGGCAGCATGGCGAAGCTCTCGGTCAGGGTGACGCCGATGCGCTCGTCCGGCTTCAGGATCGCCCACAGCGTGCCCTTCTCGGTGTGGTCGGGGCAGGCCGGGTAGCCGGGGGCCGGGCGGACGCCGATATACTTTTCCCCAATCAGGTCGTTATTGTCGAGCTGCTCGTCCGGCTGGTAGCGCCACAGGCGTGTGCGCACCAGTTGGTGCAGGCGCTCGGCGAAGGCCTCGGCGAGGCGGTCTGCCAAGGCCTTCAGCATGATGGAGCTGTAGTCGTCGTGGTCGGCCTCGAAGCGCGCCACATGCGCGTCGATGCCGATGCCGGCGGTGACAGCAAAGGCGCCGATCCAGTCCTGCTTGCCGCTGTCCGCCGGCGCCAGGTAGTCCGCCAGTGAGATGTTCGGCTGACCCTTGCCAGCGGCCCGAAACATCTGCTGGCGCAGCATGTGCAGCTCGAAGACCTTTTCGCTGCGGCTATCGTCCGAGTAGATCGCGATGTCATCGTCGCCGATGCTGTTGGCCGGGAAGAAGCCGCAGACGCAGCTCGCCTTGACCCAGCGTTCTTTGACCATCTGCTCGAGGAAGGGCAGGGCGTCGGCGAACAGCTTTCGCGCCTCCTCGCCGACGATCTCGTCGTCGAGAATGGCCGGGTATTTGCCGGCGAGCTCCCAAGCGTTGAAGAAGGGCGACCAATCAATGAAGTGCTTGAGGTCTTCCAGCGGATAGTCGTCGATGGTGAGGATGATGCCATCGCCGACCCGCTCCAGCTGCATATCTAGGTCCAGGCCGTCGGGCAGGGCTGCGTCCTCGCTGAGGATCGCCGGGCGCTCGGGCGTATAGTCCGCCCAGTCGATGGCCACCTTGTTGGCGCGGGCGTCGTCGAGACGCATGAATTTGCGGGTGCTGCCGCGGCCCTCGCGCTCGGCACGCATCCGCGCGTACTCGGCGGCGATCTCGCCCACGTAGCGCTCGCGCTGGGTCTGGCTCAGCAGGTTGCTGACCACGCCGACGGCGCGCGAGGCATCCACCACATAGATGGTCGGCGCTTCGCGCTGCGGGGCAATCTTGACCGCCGTGTGTAGCTTGGACGTGGTGGCGCCGCCGATCAGCAGCGGCATATCCATACCCAAGCGCTGCATCTCCTTGGCCACGTGCACCATTTCGTCCAGCGATGGCGTGATCAGCCCGGACAGGCCGATCATGTCCACCTGCTCCTCGCGGGCGCGCTGCAGGATGGTCTCCGCGGGCACCATGACGCCCAGGTCCACCACCTCGTAGCCGTTGCACTGCAGCACGACGGCGACGATGTTTTTACCGATGTCGTGCACGTCGCCCTTGACGGTGGCGATGAGAAACTTGCCGTTGCTCTTGCCGGCCTGGCCGCTGGCCTCTTTTTCCGCCTCCAGGTACGGGAACAGGTAGGCGACGGCCTTTTTCATGACCCGGGCGGATTTGACCACCTGCGGCAGGAACATCTTGCCGGCGCCGAACAGGTCGCCGACCACGTTCATGCCGTCCATGAGCGGGCCTTCGATGACCTCGAGCGGCTTGTCGGCGTTCTGGCGAGCGGCCTCGGTGTCCTCGTCGATGAAGTCGGTGATGCCCTTGACCAGGGAGTGCTCGAGGCGCTTCTCGACCGGCCAGCTCCGCCACTCTTGGTCCTCGGCCTTCTCGGCGACGGCGCCGTCGCCCTTGTACTTGGGGGCCAGGTCCAGCAGGCGCTCGGTGGCATCGTCGCGGCGGTTCTGGATGACGTCCTCCACCGCCTCGCGCAGTTCCTCGGGCAGGTCGTCATAGATGGCGAGCTGGCCGGCATTGACGATACCCATATCCATGCCAGCCTGAATGGCGTGGTACAGGAAGACGGCGTGGATGGCCTCGCGCACCGGGTTATTGCCGCGGAACGAGAAGGAGACGTTGGACACGCCGCCCGAGACCTTGGCGTTGGGCAGTGTCTGCTTGATGGCGCGCGTGGCCTCGATGAAGTCCACCGCGTAGTTATTGTGCTCCTCGATGCCCGTGGCCACCGCAAAGATGTTCG
Organism: uncultured Thiohalocapsa sp.; assembly: GCA_964524185.1. Lineage (GTDB taxonomy): Bacteria > Pseudomonadota > Gammaproteobacteria > Chromatiales > Chromatiaceae > Thiohalocapsa. The sequence continues at coordinate 21,144 of CAZGCI010000005.1, forward strand.
GGTCGAAGATGATGTCCTCGGAAGGGAAGCCGACCTGCTCGGTGAGGAGCTTGTAGGCGCGGGTGCAGATCTCGACCTTATGCGCCTGTGTGTCTGCCTGGCCCACCTCGTCGAAGGCCATGACGATGACAGCCGCGCCGTAGCGCCGGCAGAGCCTGGCCTGCTCGATGAATTTCTCCTCGCCCTCCTTCATGGAGATGGAGTTGACGATGGCCTTGCCCTGCACGCATTTCAGGCCCGTCTCGATCACCTCCCACTTGGAGGAGTCGATCATCACCGGCACGCGCGAGATGTCCGGCTCCGCGGCGGCCAGATTGAGAAAGCGCTGCATGGCCTCGACGGCGTCCAGCAGGCCCTCATCCATGTTCACATCGATGACCTGGGCGCCGTTCTCCACCTGCTCCACGGCCACCGACAGGGCCGTATCGTAGTCGCCTTCCTTGATCAGCCGCTTGAAGCGCGCCGAGCCGGTGACATTGGTGCGCTCGCCGATGTTGACGAAGCCGATCTCCGGCGTGATGTTGAGCGGCTCCAGGCCGGACAGCCGGCAGGCGGGCTCGATCTGCGGCGCCTGCCGCGGCGCCATGCCGGCGACGCCCTCGGCGATGGCCTGGATGTGCTCCGGTGTGGTGCCGCAGCAGCCGCCGACGATGTTGAGCCAGCCCTGGCGCGCCCAGTCCACCACCTCTTGAGCCATCTCCTCCGGCCCCAGGTCGTAGCCACCGAGCTCGTTGGGCAGGCCAGCGTTGGGATGGGTGGAGATGCGGCACTCGGCGATGCGCGAGAGCTCCTCGACGTACTGGCGCAGCTCCTTGGGGCCGAGGGCGCAGTTCAGCCCGATGCTGAGCGGCGCGGCGTGGCGCAGGCTGTTGTAGAAGGCCTCCGTGGTCTGGCCGGTCAGCGTGCGCCCGGACTGATCCGTGATGGTGCCGGAGATCATAATGGGCAGCTCGATGCCGTCCTGGTCGAACACCTGCCACACGGCAAAGAGCGCCGCCTTGGCGTTGAGGGTGTCGAAGACGGTCTCTACCAGAATGATGTCGGCGCCGCCCTCGATGAGCGCGCGGGTGGCCTCGGCATAGGCCGTGACCAGGGTGTCGAAGTTGACGTTGCGATAGCCGGGGTCGTTCACGTCCGGCGAGATGGACGCGGTGCGGTTGGTCGGCCCGAGCACGCCGGCGACGAAGCGCGGCTTGTCCGGCGTGCTGTAGCCATCCGCGGTCTCGCGAGCGAGGCGGGCGGCGGCGAGATTGATCTCGTAGACCAGCTCCTCCATGCCGTAGTCGGCCATGGCGATGCGAGTACCGTTGAAGCTGTTGGTCTCGACGATGTCCGCACCGGCGGCCAAATATTCGCCGTGGATGTCGGCAATGACGTCCGGGCGTGTCAGCACCAAAAGGTCGTTGTTGCCCTTGAGGTCCGATGGCCAATCCTTGAAACGCTCGCCGCGGTAGTCGGCCTCCGTAAGCGATCGGCGCTGGATCATGGTGCCCATGGCGCCGTCCAGGATCAGGATGCGGCGGCTCAGGTGCTGGTGGAGGAGCGCGGTGCGGTCTGTCATAGCGTTACTGCCGATGGGCTGGGATAGGTTTCCGGTGAGGCCCGCGGGGCGGGGTTTCGGTCGGGCGGATCGCGTTGCTCGTGAGGCGCAGGGACGCATCAAGGTGCCCAGTCCGACCTTCGCGAGACGGCGTCGGCTGTAGGAGCGGGCTAAGCCGGTAGCATCTCAGCCGCGATTGAGCTTGCGCAGGTAGCGCGGGTCTTGCTCGTGTCCGTCCCAGATGACGGGCTTTTCCAGCCATTTCTGGATGAAGGCCCAGGATGCCTGGTAGCCGTCGTGGTTCAGGCTGCAGGCAGAGCAGTCCTTGCGCTTGAGCCCGTTCTTGTCCTCGAACACCTGGTAGGGTCCCGGGCACTCGTACGCGATGAGGGGACAATAACAAAACAGGCAGTTGAATTCCCGCTTGACGCCTGGGTGACAGGGCAGGAACGGGCAGTCGTGGTTGGTAAAGCCCTTGAAAGCCTCGTTGGTCGTGGTGTCTTTTGGTTGCATGGGTCGCGGAATCTGCGGTGGCCGAAGCTCGGTAACAATGCGCGGCTGCAATGAGGGTGGCTGCACTGCAAGCAGGTAAGGGCATCGGCGCCGCGGCCAAGCCGCACGCGCTCGCAACGGTGCGCTGCGCGAGCAACTTGACCGCCATTCGGCCGGGGCGGCGGTCGCTTCCAGCTGCCGGCTGCGCTCGGCTTTTGGCGTGCTTCGGGCGCGGCCCGTGTCTGATCGCCGCTTACGCTGAACCGCCAACTAGAACAGCCGATGGAAGCCCTCAAGCGCTACACCGTCGCCGATCTGCTCGTCCAACCGGACGAGCGCGTCGAGCTCATCGACGGCGAGATCGTCCGCCGCCCCATGGTCCGTGGCGAGCAGGGCATGGCGCAAGGCGCCGCCCGCGAGGAGCTGGGAACCTTCAACCGCAAGTCCGGCCTAGTCGGCTGGTGGATCGCCACCGAGGGCCGCGACGATTGATCTCGGGTACATCCTGGGCGGTTGATGCCGCGGGCTTGCTGCTTTCCCGAGCTTCTTGACCCGGCAACGTGCCGCGATTACTGTGCGGTAAGGATATTCCTTACCCGCGGGTGTTATGGTGATTACCAGCAAACTGACGCGCAAGGCGCAGACAACCGTTCCGCAGCCCGTGCGTGCCGCGCTGAACCTTGAGCCTGGAGACGCGTTGGAGTACCGCATCGAAGCCGGCCGCGTGATCCTAACCAAGCACGCCGACGCGTCCGCGGACGACCCCTTCCGCACCTTCGACGAATGGCACTCGCAGGCCGATGCCGAGGCCTATGCCGACCTTTAGCCAGGGCGATGTCGTCAAGGCCCCGTTCCCCTGTCCATCGCGTCGTGCAGTGCGCGAATCACCTGCACGTCTCGGTCCGGCCCGATGCGATCGACGATCAGATGTCGGCCGGGGCGCCCCGGCTTGGCAATGTGATTTGCTCCGAACGCCCGGCAGGATCTCATACCGTACCCGGCTCGCGGGGTGCTCGGGATCAAGCGCTTGGCGGGGCTCCGGCTCAAGGTGCATGCGGGCTCGGCGCAGGTCCGTCCCGTCAGCGCCGGCGTGCCCTGGCTCGGCTTCGTGCTCTATCCGACGCACCGGCTGGTCAAGGCGCGCAAGCGCTCGTCACGCGGCGCTGAGGGCCTACTCGGTAAGGTCTGGCAGCCCCTTGAGCACCTGCTCCCAGTCGATGTCCACGCCGGGGCAGGCACGGCAGTCGGACCGCCCCCGCAGCTCCTGCACCACTGGGCGGGCATAGGCGCCGCTGGCGAGCCGGTAGATGATGACCAGCCGGTCCACCGGATGCACCAGCCAGTACTCCTGAACACCATGGCGCTCGTAGAGCGCGAGCTTGCGCACCTGGTCGTGGCCGGCGGTCTTGGGCGACAGCACCTCGATGACCCAGTCGGGTGCGCCACGGCAGCCTTTGTCGTCCAGCTTGCGCGGGTCGCAGACGACGCTGATGTCGGGCTGGACTACGGTGCGCACCGCTGCGTCGGCCTCGTCCCCGTCCGGCAGGCGGACATCGAACGGGGCGACGTTGACCTCGCAGCCGCTGCCGTCCAGTGCGTCGGCGGCCGCGCGCGCCAGCTCGAATACGAGCCGCTGATGTTGCCGGGTGGGCGCCGGCGCCATGGCGTAGGCGACGCCGTCGATGAGCTCGAAGCGCTGGTCATCCGGCCAGGTGCAGTAGTCGCCGTAGGTGTGCGGCTCCGGGTCGCGCAGGGACAGAGACATAACGTCGACACTCCAGATGGATTCCGGGCGTCAGTATCGGCAAGACGCTCGGGCGCGGCAACTCGGGTGACGCCGGTCCGCCGTGCCGGTCAAAGACGATCAACGCGCCAGTTGCAACAGGGCATCCAGGTCCAGATTGGCCTCGATGTGGTCGGCCAGGTCGTCTAGCGCCTGCTCGATGCGGGCGTGGAAGTCGAGCTGCGCGGCCCTGGCACCCATTTGCTGCAGCCAGTGGGCGCGGAAGGCGTCGCCGGAGAAGATGCCGTGCAGGTAACCGCCCATGACGCGGCCTTGGTGACCGACGGCGCCTTCCGCGCGGCTGCTGCCGTCGGCGTTGGCGAGCCGCAGCCAGGGTTGTTGCAGTCCGGGGCCGGTGGTGCGGCCCATGTGCATCTCGTAACCCTGCACCGGGCAGCCGCTGATGCCGTCGGTGGCGGCGAGGTCGATCAGGCGCTTATCGCCGCCGATCTCGGTCTCAAGGTCGAGCAAGCCGAGCCCGGGCGTGTCGCCGGGTGCACCCTCGATGCCCTGGGGGTCGCGCACGACGCGCCCGAGCATCTGGAAGCCGGCGCAGAGTCCAACCACCCGCCCACCCCGGCGCACGTGGGCGAGGATGTCGATGTCCCAGCCCTCTTTGCGCAGGAGGTCCAGATCCGCGCGTGTGGCCTTGGAGCCGGGCAGGATCACGACATCGGTGTCCGCTGGCAGTGCCTGGCCCGGCATCAGCCAGCGCAGATTCACCGCGGGCTCGGCGGCGAGCGGGTCCATGTCGTCGAAGTTGGCGACCCGCGAAAGCCGCGGAACGGCGATGTTCAGCCTGCCGGTGTCGGCCCAGGCCTGCTCCGCCGGGCGCTCCAGTGCGAGGGAGTCCTCGGCGGGTAGCCGCGAGGCTCCCTCGAACCAACGCACGACGCCGAGGAAGGGCCAGCCGGTGTGTTGGGTGATGGTCTCGCAGGCGGGCTCGAACAGCGAGAAATCGCCGCGAAACTTGTTCACCAGGTAGCCGACGACGCGCGCGCGATCGGCGGGGTCCAACAGCAGCCAGGTCCCCACCAGGTGCGACATGGTGCCGCCCTTGTCCAGATCGCCGACGAAGACCACGGGGACGTCGGCGCGTTCGGCGAAATACATGTTGGTGATGTCGCTCGCGCGCAGATAGATCTCTGCGCCGCTGCCGGCACCCTCCACCAGCACCAGGTCGGCCTCGGCGCAGAGGCGCTCGAAGCTGTCGAGGATGGCCGGCATCATGCCCTGGCGCATCTGGTGATAGACGCGCGCCGGGCAGTTGCCCAGCGCCCGCCCGCGCAGCACAACTTGCGAACCGATGTTGGTCTGGGGCTTCAGCAGCACCGGGTTCATATGAATCGACGGCGGCGCGCCACAGGCGCGGGCCTGCAGCGCCTGGGCGCGGCCGATCTCGCCGCGGGGCCGCTCGCCATCCGCACCGGGTGGGGCGTCCGTGTCCTCGGTGACGGCAGCGTTGTTGCTCATGTTCTGCGCCTTGAATGGCCGCACCACTAGCCCGCGCCGGGTGTAAGCGCGGCACAGACCGGCCACGAGCAGGCTCTTGCCGACGTCGGAGGCGGTGCCCTGAATCATCAGCGTGCGTGCACGACGGGGGCCGTGGTCCGCCAGCGGCGGCAGTTGCAGGTCTAGGCTCGGCGGGGTGTCCGGCATAGGATCGAATCGGCCTTTGAGGTGAGGGATGCGCTTTGGCTAAGCTGAGGGGCCAAGGGCCAAGGGCCAAGGGCTGTCAGTCAGTGTTGGCGCTAAGGCCAGCTGTCGGAGAACTGCGTTTGAACCATCGGAGCACTCACAACTGTCATGCGCCAAATCGTGCTGGATACGGAAACCACGGGCCTGGAGCCGCAGGCGGGCCACCGGATCATCGAAATCGGCTGCGTCGAGCTCATCGAGCGCCGTCCAACCGGTAACAACTTCCACAAGTATCTGCAGCCCGACCGCGAAGTCGACGCCGGCGCCGCGGCGGTGCATGGCATCACCAACGCGTTCCTGGCCGACAAGCCGCGCTTCGCCGACGTGGTTGAAGAGTTCCTCGACTACTGCAGCGGCGCCGAGTTCGTCATCCACAATGCGCCGTTCGACATCGGCTTTCTGAACCACGAGCTCAAGCGCTGGCGTACCGACGCGCCGGCCATCGATCAGGTCTGCTCGGTGGCGGACAGCCTCCTGCTCGCCCGCCGGCTGCACCCGGGGCAGCGCAACAGCCTGGATGCCCTGTGCAAGCGTTACGGCATCGACAACACCGAACGCGATCTCCACGGCGCCCTGCTCGACGCCCGCATCCTCGCCGATGTCTACCTGGCCATGACCGGTGGCCAGGTGAGCTTGCATTTGGGCGGGGAGGAGCATGTCGAGAGCGGGCTGCGGCGGGAGGCGGTCCGCCACATTGCCGTACCCCGCGGCAAGCTCCGGGTCGTGCATGCCAATGCGGGCGAGCTGGCCGCCCACGAGGCCCGGCTCGCCGCCATCCATAAGGCCAGCGGCTGCTGTGTCTGGCGGGCAGAGCACGCGGGCGAGGCTGACGCCGCTGCCCGATGATGGTGGTCTCAGCAGGCCCTATGATCCTTTCCTAGTGAGGTTGACCGCTTGAATGCGTAAGGCAATGCGAATGCCGGTTGGGCTTCAGGCGGGCTCGGCGCGTCAGGCGCTGGATCGGAACTTGCGCGCTGTTGCAGGAGCGGGAACGGACCCCGACGGGCGCCTCAACCCAACGCCGGCTTCGAGAAGGTCCAGAAGTTGATGATCAGATGGGCGAGGATGCTCGCCACATAGCCGAGCGCGATGTACTTAGTCCACTTCAGGTGCTCGAAGAAGGTGTAGACCCCCTTGGCCTGGCCCATGAGTGCCACGCCCGCCGCGGAGCCGATGGAGAGCAGGCTGCCGCCGACGCCGGCCGTCAGCGTGGCGAGCAGCCACTGGCCCTGTGACATGTCCGGGTTCATGGTGAGCACCGCGAACATGACCGGGATGTTATCGACGACGGCCGACAGCAGGCCAACCATGGTGTTGGCGAAGGTCGGTCCAACGTCGATGTAGGCGAACTGCGAAACCAGCTCCAGGTAGCCGATGAAGCCCAAGCCCCCAACGCAGAGGATGACCCCGTAGAAGAAGAGGAGGGTGTCCCATTCCGCCCGGGCGATCTTGTTGAAGATGTCGAAGGGCATGCTGTCCTCGAGGGTACCGACCTTCACGGTCGACATCTCATGCGTCTTGTACATGTAGTACGCGAAGAACTTCAGGTACGCGAGCCCCGTCATCATGCCTAGCACCGGCGGGAGGTGGAAGAAGTTGTGCGCGCTGACGGCCGTGGCGATGGTGAGCAGAAATAGCAGGACGATGCGCTTGGCGCCGCGCTTCATCTTGACTATCTCGTCGCTCGGCGGCGGCGCTCCGTCCGGAACGGCCTTTTGCATGAAGTAGGCCGGGACCAGGTAATTGACCAGCGACGGAATGAACAGCAGGAAGAAGGTCTGGAACGCGATAAGCCCCTTCTGCCAGACCATCAGTGTGGTGATGTCGCCGAAGGGGCTGAAGGCGCCGCCGGCGTTGGCAGCAACGACGATATTGATGCAGCCAAGGGCGACGAAGCGTGGGTTGTCCGCGCCCACGGCCATCACGACCGCGCACATCAGCAGGGCGGTGGTGAGGTTGTCCGCCACCGGCGAGATGAAGAAGGCCAGGAAGCCCGTGGTCCAGAATAGCCTGCGGTAGCTCCAGCCGCTGCGGACCAGCCAGGAGCGCAACCACTCGAAGACCTGTCGCTCCTCCATGGCGTTGATGTAGGTCATCGCCGCGAGGAGGAACAGGAACAGCTCGGCGAACTCCATGATGTTGTGATGCACCGCGTTTTCGACGGTGTGGTAGTCGCCATGGTGCGCCGTGTAGTAGTAGCCGATCACGAGCCAGATGATGCCCGCCGCCAGCACCACGGGCTTCGACTTGCGCAGGTGCGTGAATTCCTCGGCCATCACCAATGCGTAGGCGACGACAAAGATCCCGAGCGCCGTGTAACCGACCCAGCTGGCGGTGAGGTTGAAGCGCTCACCGCCCTCGGTTGCGAACGCAAATGCTGGGACCAGCAGAAACAGTAGGGCCAGCACCGTCTTGACTGCGGGATGATGCATGGGGACTCCTTGTGGCGTCAGTCTGGTTGGGTTGGGCGCCTGCGGCGTTCCCATCGGGCAGGGGCGGGCAGCGGGGCGCCCGCCAACGGGGACAATTGTATGGGTTTTACCCTGTGGCGCCGAGGGGGGCGCGCCTGTCTGCAGCGGCGGCGTCCAGCATCCTAGGACACCGGTGCTCACGATGATGCTGGCGCTGATGGCTGAATGACGGCAGCGACCCGGATAACCGCGCAGCCAAAAGGGGAGTGGGCCTGGCAGACGCGCCGCCGGGCCGGCGCAACGCTAGCATCCGCCGAGCGACGGTGTCTCGGCGACTAGGGCCTGCGTGGGAGCCAACGGCGTGGGAGCCAACGGACGCCTGCTGGGGCGCGGCCCTCGCACCGCGAAGTGGCTTGGCCCCCTGGCCTGGGTCAGTTCGAATGTTTGCGACTGCTGGCGGCGGGTGCAGCGCCAGCGAGCGTCTCGATGGTTGGGAGCTGCAAAATCTCCACGTGTTTGCGGTCTACCTTCACCAGCCCCTCGTCTTGAAAGCGGGTGAACAGGCGACTGACGGTCTCCACGGCGAGGCCGAGATAGTTGCCGATCTCGTGGCGCGACATGCTGAGGTAAAAGTCCGTCGGCGACAGACCCCGCTTGCTGAGTCGCTGCGACATGCTGACGAGAAAGGCTGCGAGCCGCTCCTCGGCGTTCTTCTTGCCCAACAGCAACAACATCTCTGCGTCGTGGCCGATCTCTTTGCTAAGCAGCCGGAACATGGAGTGTTGCAGACTTGGGATGGACGCGGCGAGCTCTTCGAAGCGCTGGAAGGGCACCTCGCAGATGGCGGAGGTCTCCAACACCTTGGCCGAGCAGGCGTGGGTGTCCTGGTCGATGGCGTCGAGGCCGATGATCTCGCCCGGGAGGTGGAAGCCGAGCACTTGCTCGCCGCCTTCCTCGCTCGGTGTGTACGTCTTCACCGAGCCCGTCTTGACGACGTAGAGTGAGCGGAAACGCTCCCCGCTGCGAAAAAGGTGGTCGCCCCGGTGGAGTGGCCGCGACCGTTTGACGATGCTGTCCAGCCGGTCTACGTCCTCCGGCGACATGCCCATGGGCAGACACAGCTGCGAGAGGGTGCAGTTCTTGCAGGCGACCCGGATGGTTTCGAAGGAGATGACTTTGCGTTGATTCAAGGCACTGTACCTAGCTGGTTGACGCCTCCATTCTGCAACTCAGGTTGACATGCATCAAGTGCAATTCTCGCCGCTTTCACGCGCCTCTATTGGTGTTATTGCCAAGCACGGTCCATCCAAGCCCAGGTATGGCGGGCCGGAAACGGCTCGGCGGCTGCCCCTCAGCGGTCGATGGGCACCAGCGGCATAGATAGCTAGCGAGTGAGTCGGCGGCGGGCTCGGCAAGCTGGCGGCTAGGCGGGCAAGACGTTGACGCAAGCGAGCGGTTTGCGCGATGGCATTGCGGCGCAAACAAAAACCGCGCCCGGGGGCGCGGCTCGTGCGGCCGCCGCAGGACGGCGGCCAGTGGCAGACGAAGGCTGCGCGAGCTTACCTGGCCTCTTCGGCGGCCGGGGCAGCAGGTGCGGCCGGAGCACCGTACGGCATGCCATAGGGCATGGGCGGCGCGCCGTAGCCATAGGCTGGGTAGCCACCATAGCCGTAGCCCGGGTAGCCGTAGCCGTAGCCCGGGTAGCCGTAGCCGTAGCCGGAACCGCGACCATACCCGGTGCCGCGACCACGGCCGTAGCCGCGACCACCGCCGGACATGTTCATGTTGAAGTCGCCGTAGCCGTCGCCGAACATGTCGCTGAACATGTCGCCGACGCCGTCACCCCAGCCGGACCCATAGCCGGGACCGCCGTAGCCGGGACCGCCCCAGGCATGAGCGGCGCTCATGGAGAAGGTGGCTGCTCCGGCGATGGCGGCAATGCCGACGATCTTGGCAAGCTTTTGCATAATCTGACGCTCCAGAAGGATTCTCGTGTGAGTTCAGCGTGCCGGGGAGCCGCTCGTGGCTGGCTCGGTGCCGTCGACGAGCCGTCGGTTGTCCCCGGAGTCCGTAGTATACGAACGCCGCGGAGTATACGTGTCCGGTTTCGGCTTGTGAAGCGCGCTAAAACCCCGTTTATGCGTGCAATTCGCGACAGGTTGTCGCCATTACGTCACTTTTTCGGACGCAATTGAGGCGAGGAGGGTTATTTGTTACCTTCATTGCCGGGCGGGTGCCGGCATCCTCCGGGTCGGTCTCGATCCCCCACAGGTCTTCAGGAAACCATGACCAAGCTCATCTTCGTCACCGGCGGCGTCGTGTCGTCCCTGGGTAAAGGTATTGCGTCCGCGTCCCTGGGGGCACTGCTGGAGGCCCGCGGGCTGCGGGTCACGATGATCAAGTTGGACCCCTACATCAACGTGGACCCGGGCACCATGAGCCCGTTTCAGCACGGGGAGGTCTACGTCACGGACGACGGCGCGGAGACGGATCTCGATCTCGGCCACTACGAGCGCTTCCTCCGCACCCGCATGGGTCGCAACAACAACTACACCACGGGCCAGATCTACGAGAGCGTGATCCGCAAGGAGCGCCGCGGCGACTACCTGGGCCGCACGGTCCAGGTGATCCCGCACATCACCGACGAGATCAAGGCGAGCATCCGGCTCGGTGCCGACGACGCCGACGTGGCCCTCGTCGAGATCGGCGGCACCGTCGGCGACATCGAGTCGCTACCCTTCCTGGAGGCCATTCGGCAGATGCGCGTCGAGTTAGGCCCGCGCGCTGCCATGTTCATCCACCTAACGCTGGTGCCCTACATCCGCACCGCAGGTGAGATCAAGACCAAGCCCACGCAGCACTCCGTGAAGGAGCTCCGTTCCATCGGTATCCAACCCGACGTGCTCCTCTGCCGCGCCGAGCAGCACCTGCCGGACGACGAGCGCCGCAAGATCGCACTCTTCACGAACGTGCCGGAGAACGCTGTGATCTCCGCGGTGGACGCCGACAACATCTATCGCATTCCCATGCTCCTGCACGCCCAGGGCCTGGACGCCCTCGTTGTGGAGCAGTTCGGGCTGGCGGTGCCAGAGGCAAACCTAGGCGAGTGGCAGCGGGTGCTGGACGGCTTCGAGCACCCGCAAAACTCGGTCAGCGTCGGCATGGTCGGCAAGTACATGGACCTGACCGAGGCCTACAAATCTCTGTCCGAGGCACTGGCCCACGCCGGCGTGCACACGGGCACACGGGTCCAGATCCAATACCTCGACGCCGAAGAAATCGAGCGCACCGGCACCGAGTGCCTAGCCGACATCGATGCAGTGCTCGTCCCCGGCGGCTTCGGCGAGCGCGGCATCGAGGGCAAAATCGCCGCCGCGCGTTTCGCCCGCGAGCGCCGTGTGCCCTATCTGGGCATTTGCTTAGGGATGCAGGTCGCAGTGATCGAGTACGCACGTAACGTGGCTGGTCTCACCGGCGCGCACAGCACGGAATTCGACCCAAGCACGCCACACCCGATCATTGCGCTGATCACCGAGTGGCAAACCGAAGAGGGGCGCCGCGAGATCCGCAACGCCGCCGCCGAAAAGGGCGGCACCATGCGACTCGGCGCTCAGCATTGCCGACTCGAGCCCGGCAGCCTAGCGCGCCGGGTCTATGATCGTCATCAGATCCGCGAGCGCCACCGGCATCGCTACGAATTCAATAATGGCTACTGTGACGTCATGAAGGATGCGGGCCTGCGCTTCTCCGGCTGGTCGCTGGATTCCAGGCTGGTGGAGATCGTAGAGATACCGGATCATCCGTGGTTTGTGGGCTGCCAGTTTCACCCAGAATTCACGTCGACGCCGCGCGACGGCCATCCGTTATTCAAGAGCTTCATCGAGGCGGCGCTGGCACAGCAGCATCGACGTGCCGCGGGGGCTGCCGCAGAGCGGGTCGCCTGACGGCCTTGCCGCCGACGGGGCCGAGGCCCTGGCGCGGACTGTGTCTTTTCCGGTGCACACTCCGCGGCGACAAGCGTCCTGGCCCGTCAAGCGAACACCGGACGCTGGGGCCCGACGCTGGGCCCGACGCTGGGCCCGGAGTTGCCCCCGAAAAGCACCCCGGAACCGGCCCCTCAATCCGGCTTCGATGATCGGCAGACGGCCCCGCGGGGATCCATCGTAACGTCTGAGTAGGGCCCGAACAGGCTCCTTACGCCCGAACTTTTGCCCCTGCTTTAATCGCGACTCAATCGGGAGAAACTAGACCATGTCCGAGATCGTCGATGTCCGCGCCCGCGAGGTGCTCGACTCCCGCGGCAACCCCACCATCGAGGTCGATGTCCTGACCGCCGCCGGCGCCATCGGGCGCGCTGCTGTGCCGTCTGGGGCCTCCACCGGCTCACGCGAGGCCCTGGAGCTGCGTGACGGCGACAAGGCCCGCTACGGCGGCAAGGGCGTGCTCAACGCCTGCGCCAACGTCAATGGTGAGCTCAAGGACACCGTCACCGGCATGGAGGTGACCGAGCAGGAGGCGCTCGACCGCAGAATGATCGACCTCGACGGCACCGACACAAAGAGCCGGCTCGGGGCCAACGCCATCCTCGGTGTCTCCATGGCCGCCGCCCACGCGGCTGCGCAGGAGGCCTCGCTGCCCTTGTACCAATACCTAGGCGAGGACGCGCACACGCTGCCGGTGCCCATGATGAACATCATCAACGGCGGCGAGCATGCGGACAACAGCGTCGACTTCCAGGAGTTTATGATCTTGCCGGTGGGGGCACCAAGCATTCGCGAAGCGGTGCGCTTCGGTGCCGAGGTCTTCCACGCGCTGAAGTCCGTGCTGCACGGCCGTGGTCTTGCGACCAGCGTCGGTGACGAAGGCGGCTTCGCGCCGGACCTGCCGAGCAACGAGGCCGCCATCGAGGTGATCCTGGAAGCCATCGAGAAGGCCGGCTTCAAGGCCGGGCAGGACATCTTCCTCGGTATGGATGTCGCCGCCTCGGAGTTCTACGCCGATGGCGTTTATGACCTCAAAGGTGAGGGCCGGAAGCTGGATGCCGCCGGGATGACGGACCTGCTGCTGGAGTGGTGCAACAAGTACCCCATCCTGAGCATCGAGGACGGCCTGGCGGAAGGCGACTGGGACGGCTGGCAGGACCACACGGCCCGGCTCGGCGATAAGGTCCAGCTGGTGGGGGATGACCTCTTCGTCACCAACACCAAGATTCTTCAGGAAGGCATCGACAAACACGTCGCCAATTCCATCCTCATCAAGGTGAACCAGATCGGCAGCCTGACCGAGACGTTTGACGCCATCCGGATGGCGCAAGACGCAGGCTACAGCGCAGTCGTCTCCCACCGCTCCGGCGAGACCGAAGACACCACCATCGCGGACCTCGTGGTGGCTGCCGGCACCGGGCAGATCAAGACGGGCTCCCTGTCGCGCTCCGACCGTGTGGCCAAATACAACCAGCTCATGCGCATCGAGGACCAGCTCGGCGATGCGGCTGTGTATCCCGGCCGCTCGGCCTTTCGGTACCTGTGACACCGCCGCAGCCCTGATCGCCATGAGCAAGCAGCGGAGGCCGCGCCCATGATGCGCTGGGTGATTCTCGGCCTACTGCTGCTGTTGGGCCTGTTGCAATATCGGCTATGGTTGGGTGATGGCAGCATCAAGGAGTTGCATATCCTGCGTGCCCAGATCGACGACCACCGCGAGGAATTGCGGCGCCTGGAGGCCCGCAACCTCGCCCTGGCAGCGGAGGTCGAGGACCTGCGTACGGGTCTCGAGGCCATCGAAGATCGCGCACGCAGTGAGCTCGGCATGATCCAACGCGGCGAGGTGTTCCTGCAGGTCATCGAGAAGCGCAAGCAAGAGGAGAGTCCGTGAGCCTGTCCTGGCACTGGGTGCGGCTTGCTGCTCGCGCGGTGGCAGCAGCATGAGCGGCGCGGTCCGCCACTGGGCATTGATCCCGGCGGCCGGCGTTGGGCGGCGTTTTGGTGCCGCGGTGCCCAAGCAATATCTGGCACTGGCCGGGCGACCTGTCATCGACCACGCCATCGCCGCATTCGTAGAGCATCCGCATATTGCCGGCTGCACCGTCGTCCTCGGTGCCGATGACGGGTGGTGGGCCGATGTGAGTGCCTATGCAGACCACCCCGACGTGCGCCGTGCCCCCGGCGGCGCCGAGCGGTCTCACTCGGTGCGCAACGGCCTTGCTGCCCTCGCGGCGCTGGCCACGGACGACGACTGGGTGCTGGTGCACGATGCGGCGCGTCCCTGTCTACGCCGGGCGGACCTGGACCGACTCCTTGCCGCCCTCCGCGGTGAGCCCGTGGGGGCGCTGCTCGCCGTGCCCATCGCCGACACCGTCAAGCGCGCCGAGGCCGGGCAGGTGACGGAGACCTTGCCCCGCAGTGCCCTGTGGCGGGCCTATACGCCGCAGGCCTTTCGCCTGGGGCTGCTGCGCCGGGCGCTGGACCACGCCGAGTCCCGGCGTCTCGTGGTCACCGACGATGCCAGCGCCGTGGAGCTCCTGGGGCTCAAGCCGGCGCTCATCGAATGCCAGGCCGACAACATCAAGATCACCCGGCCAGAGGATCTCCCGCTGGCCACCTTTTATTTGGAGCAGCAGCGGGGCGAGGCAGTCGTCGCATGATGCAGCCGCAACAACCTTGTCACGCCGGGCCGCGGTCGACTGGGCTCATCACCGCCGCGCAGCGGGACGTAGCCCCATGCTGATCGGCCAAGGCATCGATGCCCACCGCTTCGAGACCGGCAGACCGCTGGTGCTGGGCGGAGTCCAGATCCCGCATCATCAGGGGCTGGCCGCGCACTCTGATGGCGATGTCGTCATCCATGCCCTGTGTGATGCCCTGCTCGGCGCTGCCGGGCTCGGCGACATTGGACATCACTTTCCCGATACTGACGCCGCCTACGCTGGCATCGATAGCCGCATCCTGTTGGGCCGGGTGATGGACGCCCTTGCCGAGCGTGGTCTTTTGGTGCACAACGCGGACCTGACGATCGCGGCCCAGCAGCCAAAGCTAGCTCCGCACATTGCCATGATGCGCGAGACCCTAGCTGCCGACCTGGGTTGCCCGCCGACGCGCGTCAACGTGAAGGCCACCACCACCGAGCGTATGGGCTTCACCGGCCGAGGCGAGGGCATCGCCGCCTTCGCCGTGGTGCTGCTGGACGCGTCGTGAGCACCCTAGAGCGGCCAGCCGCAGCCGATACCGAATCGGCGCCGCAAGGCGCTTCCCCCCAAGCGCCGGGCTGGCGGCGTTTCAGCGCACTCCCCCGGGCGCATGGCGAGCCCCTCATCTGCTGTCGTATCCGCGCACAGCCCGCGGATTTCGTCGTTGATGAGATCCTCGCCTTCGGCCCGGACGGTGATGGTGAGCACCGTCTGCTCAAAATCCGCAAGACCAACGCCAACACCGACTGGGTCGCGCGCCGCCTCGCGAGGCTCGGCGGGGTGCCGCACAAGGCGGTGGGCTATGCTGGTCTGAAGGACCGCAATGCCGTCACCACCCAGTGGTTCTCCGTGCACCTGGGCAACCGGTCAGAACCGGATTGGGCGTCACTCGCGCCGGACGGTATCGAGGTGCTCGAAGTCCACGCCCATCAGCGCAAGCTGCGCCGGGGCCTGCTCGCCGGCAACGCCTTCGATTTGGTGCTGCGGGATGTCAGCGGCGACACGGAGGCGCTCGCCGCGCGCGTCGACGCCATCGCCCAGCTCGGCGTTCCGAACTACTTCGGCCCCCAGCGCTTCGGTCGGGACGACGGCAACCTACACCGGGCCGCAGCCATGTTCGGCGGCGACCCCACCGCGCATAGCCGCGGCCCCGACCGCCACTTGCTCGGCCTCTACCTCTCTGCCGCACGCTCCCAGCTATTCAATGAGGTGGTTGCGGTGCGCGTCGAGCGGGGTGATTGGCGCAATGCCCTGCCTGGCGAGCGCTTACAGCTGCGCGGCAGCCATTCCCACTTTCTTGCAGAGACGATCGACGTGCGCATCCACGAGCGCGTCGCTAGCGGGGACGCCCAGCCCACGGGCCCGCTGTTCGGCGCCGGCGCGCCGTTGACGGCGGGCGAGGTGGCGGCGCTGGAGGCAGCGGCTGCGGCCGGCTTCACCCATTGGCAACGGGGCCTCGCAGACGCCGGCCTGAAGCAGGAGCGTCGGCCCTTGGCCTTGTATCCCGAAGCGCTGCGCTTGTATTGGCAGGCGCCGGATCAGGTGCGGCTCACCTTCAGCCTACCCGCCGGCAGCTATGCCACCGCGCTGCTGCGGGAACTCGCCGACTGGGAGAGCTGACAGGCGCTCGCGACTCAGACGCAACGCGCAGACCCCTGTCGGAGGCGCGTGCCCCGCGTGGAGCGCTCGCGCCTGTCTGCGCGGTGCACACGACGGCCCTGGTCCGACCGTGTCCGTTGTTGGATCTGTGCCCCCATGGGGCAGGCAGCTCAGTCCTGGGCCGCGTTGGCTGCCGGTGCGGGTGGCGGTCCCTTGTGCGGCTTAGGGTGCTTGGGTTGGCTGCCGCTGAGGGACCCCCCCGTCAACACGGCACGCAGGGCCTGCTCGGTACCCACGTTCAATGGGGTCACCCGTGCAGGGTCGAGGTAGAGGGTGTAGCCGCCCACTTGGTAGCTCATGGGGAGATAGACGGCAATGCTGGGTGGTTTGTCGTCACCGGCGTCGCTCTTGCCGGGGAGTGTCACGCGGTCTTGCATGACGAAGCCCACGAGCTGAATCTCATCATCGCCGAGGGGAATTGTCACGCTGACGGGCCGACCGAGCTGCTTGTCTCGGTCTTGGGCAAAGAATCGCGAGACATCCTTCAGCCCTTGGAACAGGCTTTTCACCAGCGGGATGCGATCCAACACCCGCTCCAAGGCATTCAGCAGCCAGCGGACCAAGAACAGGTTGGCGAGGAGCCCGAGCGCCAGCGTCAGCACGATACCCGCGGCGAGGCCCAGCCCCGGCACGTACCAGTGCGGCGGGAGGAGCTGCTGCAGCGCGCCGCCGACCACCAGCTCCACCGAGCGGCCAAGCCAGATGATGAGCGCGATGGTGAGAATCAGCGGCGCCAGTAGCGCAATGCCCTGCAGGAACAGGTTGCGCAGACGGGTCAGCAGTTCGGTGGGGGCAGGGCGGTTCGGCATGTCATTAGAAGGAGCAGTTGGGCGGTCGTCAGGGTACATCCCGCGGGGTGGGCGGAGTCGGACAAACGCGCCAGCGCATCTGCGCGGTCTTCCGGGTGCACCCCGCCCATGCGGCAGCGCCGTTTGTCGGACCACGAGCGGTCTCGGACGGCAGGCGGCGGATCAAACGCGTGTTGGCCGAGCGGTCCTGTTGCGCCGCACCAAACAGACGGTTGTGAAGCGCTGTTCATGCGCATTCCCTTTGATCTTCGTCAAATTGTCGCTGCATCGTGAAAAAGTCAGGGCGTCCACAGGGCCTGTGGATAACCCTGTGGATGACTTCCAGGCGGGTCCGGCGGCTCAGTCATTTGTGCCGGATCTGTTGGATTGGCCGAATTTTGACCAGACGGTTTTTGTCGGTGGCTCAGGCAGCTACAGCGTATTACCGAATTGTAATGGCCGTCTTGGAGAGAACGGTGTTTCGGTGCCGTGTCAAGCCCTGGTTGTGCACAACTCGCTGCGACCCAGGCAAGCTCGGAGCACCGCCCCTTCGACGAGGTTGATGGCACGGGCGGGCTGAGCATTGGGTCTCGGCCGAGGATAGCGCGACGCCAAGGGCGCTGAACGGCTCCGTCGGGATCTGGCTGCCTTACCTGCTGCGACGTGCCACAAAGAACTCCCGCAGCAGGGCGCCGCACTCCGCGGCCAGCAGGCCGCCTTCGCAGATCGTGCGGTGGTTGAAGCGTGCGTCCGACGGCAGCAGGTCGAACACGCTACCGCAGGCACCGCCCTTGGGGTCTGCGGCGCCGTAGATGACCCGGGCAATGCGTGCATGGACGATGGCGCTGGCGCACATGGGGCAGGGCTCAAGGGTGACGTAGAGCTCGGTGGCGGGCAGTCGATAATTGCCGACCTGTGCGCAGGCCGCCCGCAGGGCCTGGATCTCGGCATGGGCCGTGGGGTCATGCGCGGCGATGGGCCGATTCCAGCCTTCGCCCAGGATTTGGCCCTTGCGGACCACAACGGCGCCGACGGGCACTTCGCCTTCTTCCGCAGCACGCGCCGCCAGTTGCAGGGCCCGGCGCATCCAATGGAGATCCTCTTCAGGCAGTGGTGCCATTCGCACCCGTGTTGCCGGCGTGCACGCGGAGTCGGCCCTTGCCCAGGTTTGTCGGTCTGCAAGTCGAGCCGGCGTTGGAGGTCGATGCGGCGTGGCGCTGTTGCGCGAGGCCGTTTGACTGCAGCTGGACCGCGCTGTCGGGCGCCGTTTCCAGGACCGGCGCGCGGCTTACTCCCACTCGATGGTACCGGGCGGCTTGCCGGTGACGTCGTACACCACGCGGGAGACGCCTTGGACCTCGTTGACGATGCGCCTGCTCACGTGGTCGAGGAAGTCGTAGGGCAGGTGGGCCCAGCGGGCGGTCATGAAGTCGACCGTCTCCACGGCCCTGAGCGCAATCACATGCGCATACTGGCGGTTGTCGCCGACCACGCCCACCGAGCGCACCGGCAAGAATACGGCAAAGGCCTGGGACACTTGGTCGTAGAGACCGGCCTCACGCAGCGCTTCGATGAAAATGTGATCCGCCTGGCGCAGCGTGTCGGCATAGGGTTTTTCCACTGCGCCGAGGACGCGCACGCCGAGCCCGGGTCCGGGAAACGGATGTCGATACACCATCTCCGCCGGCAGCCCGAGCTCAAGACCGAGCTTGCGCACCTCGTCCTTGAAGAGTTCGCGCAGGGGCTCCACCAGGCCAAGTCGCATGTCCGCAGGCAGACCGCCGACATTGTGGTGCGATTTAATGACTTTGGCCTTGCCCGTCTTGGCGCCGGCGGATTCGATGACGTCCGGGTAGATGGTGCCCTGGGCGAGCCACTTGACGCCGGGGAGCTTCGCGGCCTCCGCGTCAAACACCTCGATGAAGGTATTGCCGATGCATTTGCGCTTCTGCTCCGGGTCTTCGACGCCGGCCAGACGCGATAGGAACTGATCCTCTGCATCCACGCGGATTACCCGCACGCCCATGTGCCGAGCGAAAGTGGCCATCACCTGATCCCCTTCGCCGAGCCGGAGTAGGCCGTTGTCGACGAACACGCACGTGAGCTGGTCGCCGATGGCTCGGTGCAGCAGCGCGCCCACTACGGATGAGTCGACGCCGCCTGAGAGCCCCAGCAGTACTTCATCGCTGCCTACTTGCGTGCGCACGGTGGCGATGGCGTCGTCGATGATGTTGGACGGCGTCCAGAGATCGCCGCACCCGCAGATCTCGTGGCAGAACCGGGCGATGATCCGCTCGCCTTGGGGTGTGTGCGTGACCTCCGGGTGAAACTGCACGCCAAAGAAACCGCGGGACTCGTCGGCGATGCCGGCAAGGGGGGCATTGGCTGTCTCGGCAATCACGCTGAAGCCGGGCGGGAGCGTCTCCACCCTATCGCCGTGACTCATCCAGACGTCGAGCAGGCCGTAGCCCTCGGGCGTGGTGTGGTCCTCGATGTCCCGCAGCAGCCGGGAATGGCCCCGGGCCCGAACCTGGGCATAACCATACTCGCGCTCTAACGCAGCGGCGACGGTGCCCCCCAGCTGCGCCGCCATGGTCTGCATGCCGTAGCAAATACCGAGCACGGGCACACCCAGGTCGAACACCAGCGGATCTGCCCTCGGCGTCTCGGCGACGTGCACCGACTGATGGCCGCCGGAGAGGATGACGCCGCTGGGCGCAAAGTCGCGGATGGCAGCCTGGTCCATGTCCCAGGGGTGCAGCTCACAATAGACACCGGCCTCACGCACCCGTCGGGCAATGAGCTGTGTGTACTGGGAGCCGAAGTCCAGAATCAGGATGCGATCGGCGTGAATATTCACAGGTGATGCTAGGTGCTAGGTGCTAGGAGCGCGGAAGGGGGAGTCGGGTCCGGTCCGGTGCGAGCGTGTGATGGTGTTGCCCCCTCTGCCGTCAGTTGTCGATGCGGTAGTTCGGCGCTTCCTTGGTGATCTGTACGTCGTGGACGTGGGACTCGCGCATGCCGGCGGCACTGACTCGCACAAAATGCGGCTTGGTGCGCATCTCTTCGATGGTTTGGCAGCCGGTGTAGCCCATGCTTGAGGCGAGGCCACCGATGAGCTGGGTGATGACGTTCAGCACGCTGCCTTTGTAGGGAACGCGGCCCTCGATGCCCTCCGGCACCAACTTGCCGGGCTCCGTTTGCTCCTGAAAGTAGCGGTCACTGGAGCCCTCTTTGCCCGCCATGGCGCCCAGCGACCCCATGCCGCGGTAAGACTTGTACGAGCGGCCCTGGTAGATCTCCACCTCGCCGGGCGCCTCATCGGTACCTGCGAAGAGGCTGCCGATCATGACGCTGTTGGCGCCGGCTGCGATGACCTTTGCCACGTCGCCGGAGTAGCGCAGGCCGCCATCGGCAATCAGCGGCACGCCGGTGCCGGTCAGCGCCTCGTGCACGTTTGCCACGGCCGTGATCTGCGGCACCCCGACGCCGGCGACGATGCGGGTGGTACAGATGGAGCCGGGCCCGATGCCCACCTTTACAGCGTCCGCGCCGGCCTCCACCAAGGCGCGGGCGGCGTCGCCGGTGGCGATGTTGCCGCCGACGACCTCGACGTCCGGGAAGTGCTCTTTGATCCAGCGTACTCGGTCCAGAACGCCCTGGGAGTGGCCATGGGCGGTGTCCACCACCAGCACATCGACGCCGGCCTCCACGAGGGCCGTGGCGCGCTCTTCCGTGCCGGCGCCCACCGATACTGCGGCGCCGACGCGCAGACGTTCGCGGTTGTCGCGGGAGGCCTTCGGAAAGTCGGCGGCCTTTTGGATGTCCTTCACGGTGATGAGCCCGCGCAGCTCGAAGGCGTCGTTGACCACGAGCACCTTCTCGATGCGGTATTTGTGCAACAGGCCCAAAACCTCCTCGCGGGTGGCGCCCTCCTTGACCGTGACCAAGCGCTCGCGTGGCGTCATGATGGCCGACACAGGGGCGTCCATGCGGGTCTCGAAGCGCAGATCCCGGCCGGTGACGATGCCCGCCAAGTGCCCGCCTTCGGTGACCGGCACCCCGGAGATGTTGTGGGCGCGGGTGATGGCCAGCACCTCCCCGATGGTCATCTCTGGATCGACAGTGATGGGGTCGCGAATGATGCCGCTCTCATAGCGCTTGACCGTCTGCACCTCGCGCGCTTGACGCTCGATGGACATGTTCTTATGCACGATACCGATCCCGCCCTCCAGCGCCAGCGCGATGGCGAGTCTGGCCTCGGTGACCGTGTCCATCGCCGCCGACAGGAGCGGAATCTTGAGCCCGATGCCGCGGGTCAGCTGGGTGGACAGGTCCACCTCGCTCGGCACGACCCGAGAGTGGGCGGGCACGAGTAGGACGTCGTCGAACGTGAGCGCTTCACCGAGCAGGCGCATGGTGGATCTCCGGCGGAAATTTGGGTGCCGTTGAGTTAACCCCTTATCATAGGAATTCAACACGGCGCGGTAAACTCATGCCGCCCGGCGGTTTGGAAGCTCGATTGCTCGACCGGGGCGGTTTGCAGATGGGTCAGGTTTTCGGCGTCGCCTGCTGTGCCGGGCGTCGGCGGAGGGAAGGGCGAGGCGGAAGGGCCAAGCGCTGAGGGCCGAGGTGCAACCGCTGAGCGCAGGGTTGCGAGTCCTATCCTGAGTCCCTGGCCCGTGCTCGTGAACGACCCGCTGGCGTGCTGGCGACCCGGTCGCGTATCGGTCTCAGGCCTCGCCTCGCCTCGCTCGCGTCATGCGTCATCGTCGCGACGGAGCCTGAACTCGAGCCCGAGCCCGAGCGCGAGTAGTCCCCACCGTCTTCACGGAGCCCCCGCAGTCACAGCATGACCTTCGCCGCCGGCGCCGAGCAGATCGTCGACTTTCAGCGGGATATCTGGACCGTTTCCCGTCTCAACGCCGAATCACGGGCCATCATCGAGGGTGCACTGCCGCTGCTGTGGGTGCAGGGGGAGATCTCGAATCTGGCGGAGCCACCTTCGGGCCACTGTTATTTCACCCTCAAGGACGTCGGCGCGCAGGTGCGGTGTGCCATGTTTCGCCCGCGGCGCCGGCTGCTGGAGTTCCGTCCGGCCAACGGCCAGCAGGTGTTGCTGCGGGCGCGTATCACGCTCTACGAGGCCCGCGGCGAGTTCCAGCTGCGTGTGGAGCACATTGAGCCCGCTGGCGAGGGTGCGCTGCGGCTGGAGTTGGAGCGGCGCAAGCGACGGCTGGCAGCACTGGGGCTCTTCGACGCAGCCAAAAAACGGCTGCTGCCCACCATGCCGGCGCAAATTGGTCTGATCACTTCCGCCAACGGCGCAGCTGTACACGATATAATTACGGTACTGGGCCGGCGCCTGCCGCTGGTGCCGGTGCTGATCTATCCAGTGCCTGTGCAGGGCGAGGGCGCTGCGGCGGCGATCATCGATGCACTTGAGCGCGCCAATCGCCGTGCGGAGTGCGACCTGTTGATCCTGGCGCGCGGCGGCGGCTCGTTGGAAGACCTGATGGCCTTCAACGCTGAGGCACTTGCGCACGCGATTCGCGCGTCGGACATTCCAGTCCTCACCGGCATCGGCCACGAGATCGACCTCAGCATCGCCGACCTGGCAGCAGATCGGCGTGCGCCGACGCCGTCGGCGGCGGCAGAGGTCGCTGTGCCGTCCGTGCAGGACCTCCGTCAGCGGCTGACGGAGCTGCAGCGACGCTTGGCCTCGATGCTCTCGGTGCGTCGCGTCGGCGCAGCGCAACGTCTCGCCGGCGCCCTGCGGCGGCTGCGAGTGCAGGCGCCGGCGACGCGCCTGGAGCAGCTTGCTCAGTCCCTTGACCGGCTCCGCAGCCGACTGGATGTCGCCGTGCAGCGCGGACTGGAGCGCCGGTTCGACGGTCTGCAACGGCAAATTGCGCGGCTGCGAGCTGCTTCACCCCAACGGCGGCTGCATGAGCGCCGCCTGCGAGTCGCGGCCGCGGCCGCGCGACTGCAGGGTGCCGCGAGGCATGCAGTGGTCAGCCGTCGGCAGCGCCTGGGCACGGCGGGCGCGCGGTTGGACGCACTGAGTCCGCTTGCGGTACTACGGCGCGGTTACGCCATCGCGACGCGCGTGCCCGATGGCAACGTGCTGCGCTCGGCGGACGCCGTTGCCGTGGGCGAGCCTATCGATCTGCGGTTGGCGCGGGGCCGACTGCGGGCCGTGGTGGCGGCATCGGACAACGTGGCGGATGACGCGATGCCGGACGGTGACGACTAGGCCGCGGCCCGTGCCAGGTCAGTGGCCATCGGGGGCGCAGATCCCCCGTTGGGCCGGTCCGATGTCTGAGCCTCGGCGCGATGCGCAAAAAAGAAACGCCGCACCGGCGAGCCGGGGCGGCGGAAGGAGGAGTGGATGGTTCCGTGGGTGACAATAGCATCACAGTTGGTATGGGTACTTGATAATCCGCAATCCTCTGCGGGTCATCGCCAACGCCTGGCGGGTATCCATATCGGTTGCCTGTCCGCGCGGATTTGAGCAACCTTGTGCCCGGCGGCACCATGTCGCCGGGCGGATTTTCCGCGGTGTTCCGTCTGGCGGTGGCAGCCGTCAACGGCTTTGAGGTTGAAAAGCGACCAGGGGGCGCACGTGACGGCACAGGGCACTTGGGACAACTACGCCTGCGAAGGCTTCTACGACGAACTGATGCAGGCACCGGGCGTGCCGCGCACGGGCTGCGAGGCACTGGCGGCGGACATCGAAGCGCTTGGCGCCGAGGAATTGGCCGCTCGGCAACAGGCGGCGGAGGTCTCCATCAAGGAGATGGGCATCACCTTCACGGTGTACTCGGAGGAAGGCGGCCTGATCGATCGCTCCTGGCCCTTCGACGTGGTGCCGCGCGTCATCCCGGAGCAGGAATGGCGGCGGGTGGAGGCAGGACTCAAGCAACGCGTGCAGGCCCTGAATCTCTTCATCGACGACCTCTACCACGACCAGCGCATCGTCAAAGACAAGGTCTTTCCCAAAGAGGTCTTGGCCAAGTCGGTGAACTTTCGCCCTCAATGCATTGGCGTCGATCCGCCGCTCGGCATTTGGGCGCACATCTGCGGGTCGGATCTCGTGCGCGACCGCGACGGGACCATGTACGTGCTCGAAGACAACCTGCGCGTGCCCTCCGGTGTGTCCTACATGCTGGAGAACCGGTTGGTGACCAAGCGCGTGTTGCCGGAACTCTTCGAGCACTATGCCCCGCTGCCCGTGGACGACTATCCGAGCCAGCTCTTCGACACATTGGCGGCCCTCTCGCCCCGACCAGCGGAGTACCCCGAAGTCGCGGTGCTCACGCCCGGCATCTACAACTCCGCCTACTTCGAGCATTCGTACCTGGCTCAGCAGATGGGCGCAGAACTGGTGGAAGGCCGTGATCTCTTTGTCGACGATGACGACTGTTGCTACATGCGCACCGTCGACGGTCCAGCGCGGGTGGACGTCATCTATCGGCGCATCGACGACCTCTTTCTGGACCCGGAGGCGTTCCAGCCGGACTCCATACTCGGTGTGCCCGGACTGCTGCGGGCGTGGAAGGCCGGGAACGTGGCGCTGGCCAACGCGCCGGGCGCCGGCGTGGCGGACGACAAGGTGGTCTACGCCTTCGTGCCGGAGATTGTCAAATACTACCTGGACCAGGACGCCATTATCCCCAATGTGCCAACCTATCGGTGCATGGACCCCGAAGCGCTGGCGTATGTGCTGGAGCATATTGCCGAACTGGTGGTAAAGCCGGCCAACGAGTCCGGGGGCTACGGCATGCTCGTCGGGCCAGCGGCGACCAAGGCGGAGCATGAGAAGTTTGCGCAGCTCGTGAAGAAGGACCCGCGCAACTACATTGCCCAGCCCACACTGGGGATCTCCACGGTGCCGACCGTCATCAAGCTCGCACTGGAACCGCGCCATGTGGACCTGCGGCCGTTCATCCTGTCGGCCGATCGTCAGAGTGTCACCACGGGCGGGCTCACCCGGGTGGCCTTGCGCAAGGGCTCCCTGGTGGTGAACTCCTCCCAGGGCGGCGGCAGCAAGGACACCTGGATCATCCCTGCAGGTGCCGGCGAGCAGCCGCAGGCCCAGTCGCAAACGCAGTCACAGGAACAAGCCCAGGCCTAGCCGGCTCAGGGTGGCGACCGAGACGGTCGCAACCTGTGTCGGTCCAGGCTGGATGCCCCCGTCCGCAGCAGCGTCAGATCATTAGGAGACCCGTCCATGCTCTCCCGTGTCGCCGAGAATCTGTATTGGCTGGCCCGCTATATCGAGCGCGCCGAAGACACCGCCCGCATCATCACCGTCAACGCCAATTTGCTGTTGGACCTGCCCAAGGGTGTTGCCCCGGGCTGGCGTCCGCTGGTGGAGATCACCGGGGCCAACGCGCTCTTTGAGGAGCGCCACAAAGACTACGGCGAACGGCAGGTGGTGCGCTTTCTGCTGGCAGACGAGCAGCATTCGGGATCGATCCTGCGGGCCTTAGGGTCGGCGCGGGAGAATTGCCGGACCATCCGCGACATCGTGCCGCGAGAGCTCTGGGAGCAGATCAACGGCCTACATTTGTTCGCGTCCGGTGAGCTGCAGAAGGGCCTCGCGAAGACGGGCCGCCACGCCTACCTACGCGAGCTGGTGCTGCGCTGCCAAACGCTCACCGGCCTGCTGGACGGGACCATGCTGCACGATCAGGGCTTCGAGTTCCTGCGTCTGGGTCGCTACCTGGAGCGCGCGGACATGACCACGCGCATCGCCGATGTGCACTCGGCAGCGCTGCTGCCAGACGCGGACGGGGCCCGACCTTACGACAATATCCAGTGGGTGAGTGTACTCAAATCGTTGACGGCGTATCAGATGTATCGTCGCAGCGAGCAGATCCGCGTGCAGCGCGGGCCTGTCTTGCGATTCATTTTCAGAAATCGGCAGTTCCCGCGCTCTGTGCGCTGGTGTATCGAGCATGCGCGCCTTGGCCTCGAGCACCTGCCCCGCAACGACGCGTCGCTGCGTGAGGTCGGCCGCATTGCGCGGCTGCTGGATGGCACGGACCTCACGGCCCTCAGCCAGGCGGAGCTGCACCAATTCGTCGACGATGTGCAGCTCGGCATCGCTGAGCTGCACCGTGAAATCGCCGCGACGTGGTTTCCGCCACCGCTGAACGCGGAGGAAGCGGCATAACGGGTGCAGGTTTGTTCACGTTGATGTTCATGCGTCGTCGTGCCGCGGCGGGCACCCCAGGCTGGTCTCCGGTCACGGCCTCAAGGCGTCGATGCCAAATTGTCGTTCCCGTATCCTGTTACTCGTGTATCATTGTGGGTTTTGCTGCGTCACGCGCGGTCACGGTCTCCGGCGCGGCGCGCGACGCTCCGGCCGCGGTGGCGGTCCCGAAACTCGTTGAACAGGCAGGTCAACCGGAAACCCAAGATGGTCAAGATTCGTCTTTCCCGTGGCGGCGCCAAGAAGCGACCGTTTTATCAGATCGTCGTTGCAGACATTCGCCGTGGTCGCGACGGCCGTAACATTGAGCGCATCGGCTTCTTCGACCCTTGCGCCAAGGGTGGTGCCGAGCGATTGCGGCTCGATCGCGCCCGTGCCGAGCACTGGATCAGCCAAGGTGCCCAGCCAACCGAGCGCGTGGTCCATCTGATGAAAGAGGCGGCCAAGCAGGCAGAGGCGTCGCCGCTGGAGGCCTGAGTGGATCACAGACACCGCCCGGCAGGGCCCGCCGTCGCCCCTGTGTAGCCCCAGAAATGGCGGCCCCAGAAATGGCGGCCCCGGCATCTGCGGCTTCAAAACAGGCGTCTGCCGATCCTCAGTTTCCCAAACACCGACCATGGAGCCCGCGGAGGAGGCAGCCGCAACACCGGCCAGAGCCAACAGGCGTATCCCGCTTGGGCGCATCGGGGCACCCCATGGGGTGCGTGGCTGGGTCCGCGTGATCTCGGATACGGCCCCACCGGACAACATTTTCGTCTACCAGCCGTGGCTGATTGACGACGCGGCGATGGTCGTCCTCGCGGGGCGACGACACGGCAATGCGCTCATCGCCAAGCTCCAGGGCTATGACGACCGCGAAGCCGCCGCAGCCTTGGCCGGCCGCCCGATCGAGGTCGAGCGCGCTCAATTGCCAGCGCCGCAGGCGGACGAGTTCTATTGGGTCGATCTGGAGGGGCTGGCGGTGCGGACACTGGACGGCACGGCGCTCGGGCGGGTCAGCCATTTACTGCCGACCGGCGCCAATGACGTCATGGTGGTACAGGGGGAGCGCGAACGCCTTCTGCCCTTCGTCTGGCAGCAGGTGGTAAAGGATGTCGACTTCGTGCAGGGCTGCATTGTGGTGGACTGGGATCCAGACTTCTGAGCTGACCTGCTCCGGAAAAACGCGACGGTGGCCGCAGCAGGAGCGCCCATGCGTTTCGACGTCATCACGCTGTTCCCGGAGCAGTTTCGCATCCTCGACGCGGAGGGTGTCGTCGCCCGGGCACTGAGGCGCGGCATCGCGGAACTCGTCACCTGGAACCCGCGGGAGTTTGCCGCAGATGTCCAGCGCCGGGTCGATGACAGGCCCTACGGGGGCGGCCCAGGGATGGTAATGAAGGTGGCGCCACTGCGGGCGGCCATCGAAGCGGCCAGTCGCGCTGCCGCTCGGGCCACGAGAGGCAAGAGCCGCGTCGCCTATCTGAGCCCCCAGGGGCAGCGGTTGACCCAAGCGGACATGCGTCGCATCGCCGCCGACCCAGGATGGATTCTGTTGGCCGGTCGTTACGAGGGCGTCGACGAGCGCCTCATCGACGCCTGCGTCGACGAGGAATGGTCCATCGGCGACTATGTGCTAAGCGGCGGCGAGCTGGCGGCGATGGTGGTCATGGACGCGGTGATCCGGCTGCTGCCGGGAGCGCTGGGCCATGCCGAGTCGGCAGCGCAGGACTCCTACGGCGAGGGCCTGCTCGACTACCCGCACTACACGCGCCCGGAGATGATCGACGGGCGCGCAGTGCCGGCGGTCCTGTTGAGCGGCGACCATGCGGCCATTGAGCGCTGGCGCCGCATGCAGGCCCTCGGCCGGACCTGGGAGCGGCGCCCGGACCTGCTGCGTGCCCAGGGGTTGGACGCAGACGATCGCGCATTGCTGGATGAATACATGCGGGGCCGCGGCGGCACCGCAGCGGAACAGGAGCCATAGCGAACATGAGCAACATCATCGAAGAGCTCGACAAAGAGCAAATGGGTAAGTCCGTCCCCGATTTCGCCCCCGGCGACACCCTGGTGGTGCAGGTCCGGGTGACGGAGGGGAATCGTGAGCGTCTGCAGGCGTTCGAGGGCGTCTGCATCGCCAAGCGCAACCGCGGTCTCAACTCCGCGTTCACGGTGCGCAAAATCTCCCACGGCGAGGGCGTCGAGCGGGTCTTTCAGACCTACAGCCCGGCGGTGGCGGAGATCCAAGTGAAGCGCCGCGGCGATGTGCGACGTGCCAAGCTCTACTACCTGCGCGGACGCACCGGCAAGGCGGCGCGTATCAAGGAGAAGATTGGTCCGCGTGCCGGCAGTTAGGGCGACCAAGGACGCGCTGCGGGCGCCACCGGCCGCAGCGCCGCTCGGACTCCGCCGCCGGCAACCACAAGCGCGCAGGCACAGGCTTGCCCGAGACCTTTTACTGGCACGACTACGAGACCTGGGGTAACACTCCGGCCGTCGATCGCCCCTGTCAATTTGCCGGGCTGCGCACCGATGCCGATCTCACCGAAGTCGGCCAACCCTTGGTCATCTTCGCCCGGCCGGCGGACGACCTGCTGCCGCACCCTGATGCCTGCCTCATTACCGGTATCACCCCCCAACGTGCCACCCGCAATGGGATGCCCGAGGCGGAGTTCGCACGCGCCATTCAGCGGGAACTGGCCGTGCCCCGCACCTGCAGCGTGGGCTACAACAGCTTGCGCTTCGATGACGAGGTCACACGGTATCTCTTCTACCGCAACCTATTGGAGCCCTACGCCCACACGCACCGTAACGGCAACTCCCGCTGGGACCTCATCGACACCCTGCGCCTTGCACACGCGCTGCGCCCGGGGGGCATCCAGTGGCCCGAGCGCGAGCCCGGCGTCACCTCCTTTAAGCTCGAAGACCTCACCGCCGCGAACGGCATCGAGCACGCCGATGCCCACGATGCGCTGGCCGACGTGCGTGCCACCATCGCGCTGGCGCGCCTGCTGAAGCAGGCTCAACCGCGGCTCTTTGGCTACGCGCTGACGTTGCGCAGCCGCCAGACCGTCGACGCGCTCCTCGCCCGCGGCGAGCCCCTGCTCCATGTCTCCCAGCGCTACCCGGCGGCACAGGGCTGCATCGCGCCCGTGGCCATCGTCGCCACCGCTGAGGACAATCCGAAGCAACGCTACTGCTTCGATCTGCGCATGGAGCCGGCCATGCTGCTCGACCTCTCGGCCGAACAGATTCGGTCGCGGCTATTCGTCGCGGCCGAGGACCTACCGGAGGGCGTCGAGCGCATTCCCCTAAAGGGCTTAAAGACCAACGGTGTGCCCATGCTTGCGCCGCTGAAGACCCTAGGCGCGGAGGCCGCCGTGCGTTGGCACATCGACCCCGCTAGGGTGGCCGAGCACGCGGCCTTCGTTCAGCAGCACGCGGTAGAGATCGCCGGCAAGGTCCACGAGGTCCACCGACGCGAGCCGGACCGCGGCCCCAAGGACGCCGAGCGCAGGCTCTATGATGGTTTCTTCAGCGACGGCGACATCCGCGAGATGGCGCGCCTGCACACCTTATCTCCAGAGGCCCTCGCCGCCGAGCAGCCTCGCTTTCAGGATCCGCGGCTGCCGATCCTGCTGTTTCGCATGCGCGCGCGCAGCTGGCCTGAGACGCTGAGCGCAGCCGAGCGCGAAGACTGGGATGCCTGGCGCTTCGAGCGTCTCACCGACCCCGAGGCGGGTGCCTCCATCACCATTGATGCCTTCGACGCGCGCATCGGTGAGCTCCGCGCCGAGGCCGCCGCCGATCCAGGGCGTGGCCACCTGCTGGACGACCTCGCTGCCTGGGGGGAGCAGGTCATGGATGCGGCGCCCTAGCCGAAGTCTCCGGCAGCTAAGAGGTTGCGGCAGCTGACGAGGGCGCGCCGGACTGGCTGATCGAGGTTTTGTCGCCGGCTACCGCCGGCCATGACCAAGTCCGCAAGCTTGCGCTCTACGAGCGACACGGTGTCAAGGAGTACCGCTTGGAGCACGGCGCGTACGGCCGTCCGGCCGTGCACGAACTACAGGGCCGCACCCGCTGTTCGGTATGCCCCGGCGCGGAGGTCGACTGGGCGCGTGTGGTGCGCGGGTTACCGGGCCATTCCGGCACGGTTTGAGTCAGGCCCGCGCGGTGGCGGCGGCTTCCAGCTCGCGCTGGGTCTGCGCAGAGGCCACCAGCACATACATCCCGGGCACGATGTAGAGCGTGAACAACGTGCCGATGCCGAGGCCCGTCGTAATGACCAAACCGATATCGAACCGGCTGACGGCTCCGGGGCCGGTGGCGATGAGCAGGGGGATCATGGCGACGAGCATGGACACGGTGGTCATGAGGATGGGCCGCAGGCGAATCATGGTCGCCTTGACGACGGCGTCGAGCTTGGACAGGTCCTCGCGTTCGCGGAGCTGGTTGGCGAATTCGACGATGAGGATGCCATTCTTGGCGATGAGGCCGATGAGCGTGATGAGGGCGACCTGGGTGTAGATGTTCACGGTCGCAAAGCCGAGGAACAGAAACGCCATGGCACCGGCGATGCTGAGTGGCACGGACATCAGGATCACGAAGGGGTCGCGCCAGCTTTCGAACTGTGCCGCAAGGACCAGATAAATGACCAGAATGGACAAGAAGAAGGTCAGCTCCAGCGCCGCGCCTTCCTGCTTGAATTGGCGCGACTCACCCTTGTAGTCGAAGCGTACATTGCTTGGCGCGACCTCGCGGGCGGTCGTCTCTAGGTACTCGAGCGCCTCACCGAGGGAGGTCAGCATGACGCCGGAGAGGGTCACGGCGTTGAGCTGCTGAAACTGGACGCGTTTGGAGGGCACCACTTCTTCCCGCACGCTCACCAACGTGGACAATGGCACCGACTCGCCCGTAGCGGTGGCGATCTGGTAGTCCTGGATTCGGTCGAGGTCGTTCCGGGCGGCGTTCGGCACCTGCGGGATCACTTGGTAGCTGCGCCCGCCGAGGCTGAACCAGTTCACGTAGTCCTGGTTCAACATGGTCGCAAGCGACTGCCCCAGCTGGCGCATATTGATGCCGAGGTCGCCGGCGAGGTCCCGGTCCACCTCGATGATGGTGCGCGGGCGGGTCAGGTTGATGTCCTTCTGCAGGAACATGAACTTGCCGCTCCCCATGGCCCGACCAATGATCTCGTCGGCGTAGCCCGCCAGCGCTTCGATCGGTGCATCTGAGATCAGCACCAGCTCCACGGGGATGCCCTGGCCGGGGGAGGGGAGGCTGGGGCGCGGAAAGGCAACGGTGTCGAAACCGGCGATGCCGCCGAGCAAGCCCTGGAGCTCCGGCTGCACGTCCATCTGCGAGCGTTCGCGCGCCGACGGCTGCGGCATCTTGAAGCCGCCGAAGGTGCTGGATGGGTCGCCCATGAAGCCGGCGATGATGAAGCTCTCTTGGTACTCGGGCACCTGCTCGAACGTGCGCTGGAGCTGGCGCACGTAGCGCTTGTTGTAGTCCACGGTGGCCGTTTGTGGGGCCGTTGCCATGAAGAACAGGATGCTCTGATCTTCGGTCGGCGCTAGCTCCTTCTCCGCAAAGCTGTACATGGCCCAGATGCTTGCGATCACCACCAGTGCCACCAGCACCGTGGCGCTCGGGTACTTGAGCCACCAGCGCAGCGTTCGGCCGTAGAGTCCCGCCAGGCCGTTGAAGAAGTGCTCGACGTTTTGCTCGAAGCGGGCCTGGTTGCCCGCTGGGCGTAGCACCCGCGCAGAGATCATGGGCGAGAGCGTCAGTGCCACCACGCCGGAGATCAGCACCGCCGCCGCCAACGTGAAGGCGAACTCTACGAACAGTGAGCCCACGAGCCCGCCCATGAAGCCGATGGGCGCGTAGACCGCCACCAGGGTCGTCGTCATCGCCACGATGGGGAGCGCCAGCTCGCGGGCGCCGTCCATGGCCGCCTGCAGCCGCGGCTTGCCCATTTCGATGTGCCGGTGCACATTCTCCACCACCACGATGGCGTCATCCACCACCAGCCCAATGGCCAGCACCAACGCCAACAGGGTGAGCAGATTGATGCTAAAGCCCATCAGCAGCATCAGGAAGGCCGCCCCGACGATGGCCAGTGGCACCGTCACCGAGGGCACCACTGCTGCCCGCATCGAGCCTAGGGACAGGAAGATGACGAACAACACGATGAGTACCGCCTCGGCAAGGGTCTTGAAGACCTCGCGGATGGACTCCTCGATGAACTCGCTGGCGTCGTACGGGACATGGGCGTTGAGCCCTTCCGGGAACTGGACTTCAAGCTCCGGCATGGCCGCGTGTACCCGGGCGGCGACGTCGAGGGGGTTGGCACCCGGTGTCGGCTCGATGCCGATGAAAATGGCCGGGATCCCCTTGTACAGGGTTGCCGAATCGTAGTCTTGCGAGCCGAGCTCCACGGTGGCGATGTCGCGCAGGCGCACCAAGGCGCTGTCATCGCCTCGGATCACCAAGTTGCGAAAGTCCTCGACGTCGCTGATGTCGGTGTTGGTGGCCAGATCCACCTGCACCATGTCGCCCCGCAGGTTGCCGATGCCGGCCAGATAATTGTTGGCGGCGAGGATCTGGGTCACCGTCTCGCCGGTGACCCCTAGCGCCGCCATACGGTCCGGATCCAGCCAGACGCGCATGGCATAGGTCTGATTGCCGAAGATCTCCGCCTTCGCCACGCCCTCCAGCGCCTGCAGCTGCGGCTGCACCACCCGCAGCAGGTAGTCCGTGATCTGCGGCAGACCTAGCTCTTCGCTGTAAAAGGCGAGGTACATGAGCGCGGTGGAATCGCCGGTGGTGGAGGTGATCACCGGATTCTGTGCCGCCTCCGGCAGCACATTGAGGCGGCTCGCGACCTTGGCCTGAATCTCCGCAATGGCCGCGTTCGGGTCGTAATTGAGGCGCAGGGTCGCCTCGATGCTCGACAGGCCCTGGGTGCTGGTGGAGGTCAGATAATCGATGCCGTCCGCCTCTGCCACCGCCTGTTGCAAGGGGGTCGTGATGAAGCCCTGCACCAGGTCGCTGCCGGCACCCGGGTAGGCAGTGGCGATGGTCACCACCGTGTTCCTGGTCTCCGGGTACTGACGCACCTCGAGGTCGAGAAATGACCTCAGCCCCAGGATGAAGATCAACAGACTCACCACGCTCGCCAGCACCGGCCGGCGGACGAAGATGTCGGTAAAGCTCATAAGCCGTCACCAGCGGCAGCTTGGGCCGGGTCCTGGGCGGTCTGCCCTGGCGTGCCCGGCGCCGCCGCGGCCTGCTGGAGCTCGGCCGGTGCCATGCCGGCATCCTGCACGATCTGCACCTCCATGCCGTTGCGGAGCTTCTGGTGGCCTGCAAGTACCACGCGGTCGCCCTCGCTGAGACCGTCGGTGACCTCCACCAGATCATCGCGTACGGCGCCGGTGGCAATCTGCCTGCGGGTCACCACCAGCTTATCGCCATAGGCATCCGGGGCGTCGGGCTCGGTTCTGGCGTCGTCTGCACCGTCGGCCGCGGGTTGCTCCTGAATGACAAATACCGAGTCGCCGTAGGTGTTGAAGGAGACCGCCCGACGCGGTAGCACCAGCACCTGCTCGCGCATCGGTAACAGCGTAGCCACCTTGGCGAACATGCCCGGGCGGAGCCGGCCATTGGGATTCGGTAACTGGGCGCGTACTTGCACATTGCGCGTGCCCTGGTCCACGCTGGGGCTGATGGCCTGGATGCGGCCGGTGAAGACCTCTTTCGGATAAGCCGCCACCCGTACCTGCACGAGCTGGCCCGCCGTGAGCTTTGCCAAGTGGCGCTCTGGCAGCTTGTAGTCCACGAACACCGGGTCCAGGGCCTCCAGTGCGACGATGTCTGAGCCCTCCCGCAGGTATTGGCCGAGGTCGATTTGGCGAATGCCGAGCACGCCGTTGAAGGGTGCGCGGATGGTCTTCTTCTCGATGAGCGCCTGTTTGGCGGTCACCGCGGCGCGCGTCCGTGACAGCTCCGCGTTGGCCTCGTCAAAGTCGCCCTGGGAAACGGCTCGGTCACGCAGCAGCTTGGTGCTGCGTCCGAGCTTGAGCTCGGCCAGCTCCAGCGATGCCTGCAGACCGGCGAGGTCTGCCTCGTCGACGGTGGTGTCGAGCTGAACCAGAACCTGACCCGCGCGCACGCGGTCCCCGGACTCGAAGCGGATGGCCTGCACCTGCCCGGCGACTTCGTTACTGACCATGACACCTTGCACAGCGCTGACGTTGCCGACGGCATTCAGCTGCGGCTGCCAGCGGTGGCTCTCCACGCGAGTCTCCGCCACCGACGACGGCGGCATAGGCGCCGAGAATTGAGCAATTTGCGCCGTCACTTGCTCGTACTTCAGGTAGGCGAGGCCGCCCACCAATGCGGCGAGGATGAGCAGAACAAGTAGGAGACGAAGGAACATGGAGGTTGTCTTTCCGGTAGGCGCAGTGTCTTGCCACAGGCCCATAGTTGGCCCCTGGTCTTGACCGAATCAAACGCCTGTTTGGTTTTCCAGCGCGCAGTATAGCCGGCGGCGTCCAGGTCCGCGTGGGCATAACGCAGTCATGGGCCTTGCTGGGTGCATTACTGGGTGATGGCGTTGCGCGCCTGGTCGCTCGCCTCTTTGAGAAACTGTCGACCCTGCTTCAGCATGGCCTGCTTCACCGCCTCCGCCAGTGCCGGTCGGCTCAGTGTCTGCCCGTCGAGGACCACCCGCTCCGGCGAGGTGGCGAAGGCATTGAGCGGATTCGCCAGTTGGTCTGCGGTGTCGTCCACCGCGTTATAGGCATAGACGCAGGTGGCGCTACCGGCTTGGTCGCCGAGGCGGTAGGCAAGCCGCACCTCTGCACCCTGATAGCCGCGGGTGCGGATATCTGGCGTCTCGAAAATGGGCTTGGTACTCGCACGCACGGCGACGATGTCCTTGCAGAGCGTCACACGCACGTCCTCGCCGGACCCGGAGCAAGCGAGGGTCAGCAGTGCGGGGAGGGTCGCCACCAAGGCCCTGGTGGCAACGTGCGATGGGGATTTCGAGGCGGTGCCGTCGGCGCAGCGGGCCGTGGCAGGGGGATTGTCGGGCATGGGCAGCTCCAGCGGTTGTGCGTGGGCGCTGCAGTATCGCATGCCAAGCACGGAGGGTCGGACGGGCCCGGCGGCCGGTGCTGGACGCACCCGCAGCCGCGCGGTTGACGCGCGCGCAGGCGCGCCAACCGACGCCGGTGTGGGAGAATTGGCGGATCATCCAACGGACGCATGCTGGAGTGAATCGACCATGAACGAGCCGTCTTCGGCGGAGTCAAGTACGCAGGCAGCGATGCGTGCGGCAGCGCATGAGACCGCGGCCTTGCCCGTGAACGAGATCGTCGCGCTAGACGACGCCCCGCCGGCGGAGCAGCAGCACATCAAACAGCTGCTGGCGGAGCTCGACCTCACGGACTCGAGTGCCATCATGCACTTCGGTGCCAAGGCGCAGCAGCAGCTGACGGAGGTATCCGATCAGATGTTGGAGGGCGTACGGACCAAGGACACGGGCACCGCCGGTGCCACGCTGAGCCAGATGGTGGGCACGCTGCGCGGCTTCGACGTGGAGGCGCTAGACCCGAACGCGAAGCGGGGCTTCTTCGCCCGGCTATTCGGTGCCGGCAAGCCCATTATGAAGTTTCTGCAGGAGTACGAGGAGGTCCGCGATCACATCGAGCGCATCAGCATTGACCTGGAACGGCACAAGACCCGGCTGCTGACGGACGTCACTAGCCTGGACCGGCTCTACGACGCCAACTTGAACTATTTCCGCGAGCTGGAGCACTACATCGCCGCCGGCGACGCCAAGCTCACGCTCCTGGACACCGAGACTATCCCAAAGCTCGCCGCCGAGGTGGAGCAGTCCGACGACATGGTGCAGGCCCAGAACCTGCGTGACCTGCGCGGCGCCCGTGACGACCTGGAGCGTCGCGTGCACGACCTGCGGCTCACCCGTCAGGTGGCCATGCAGGCCCTGCCCAGCATCCGCCTGGTGCAGGAGAACGACAAGGGCCTCATCAACAAGATCAACTCGACCTTGGTGAACACCGTGCCCCTGTGGCGGCAGCAGCTGGCGCAGGCCATCACCATCTATCGCTCCGGGCGCGCCGCTGAGACCGTGCGGGCGGCGACGGACCTGACCAATGACCTGCTGCGTGCCAACGCCGAGAATCTGAAAACCGCCAACGCCGAGGCACGCAAGCAGATCGAGCGTGGCGTCTTCGACATCGAGGCCGTCAAACAGGCCAACCAGGCGCTCATCGAGACCATCGAGGAGAGCTTGCAGATCGCCGACCAGGGCAAACGCGCACGCGCCGCGGCAACGGCGGAGCTGACGCAGATGGAGGCGGACCTGCGCAAGACCCTGGCCACCGCCAGTGCGGCCACTTCCGGGCCAGGCGATGGCGCCGACAATGGAAAACATTGACCTATTGATCGACCCGCATCGGAACGGCAGGCGCCAGGGTCCGGGCGGCGACGATGAGACGCGCCTCAGCGACATTGCGAAGCGAACGGCCGACTAAACCCTTCCGCAGCCCGCTCGTTGCCGCAAGCGAAGCACAGGTCCAGCGCCGAGGGCCAAGGGCCAAAGAGAGCGCATAGCCCCTAGCCTCGTAGGGTGTGCGCGCGAAGCGTGCGCACCGCAGGCGATACGGGCGTCGGTGCGACCGGTGCGCAACCTTGCGGTCGCGCACCCTACGGCTCGGGGCTCGGGGCTCGGGGCTCGGGTCGTTGTCGTAATCGCCCACCGCAGACGCTCGATGACGACCACGATGACGACAACGACAACGAGGGCAACCGGCTTCGGGATTTCCGCAGCCAAGCAGTCGATCGCTGGTCGGCGCCGAATGCTTGCAGCTGAGTCAAGTTTCAACGGGGCGTCGCACTGGCCAAAGGCGTCGGGATCGGGGTCGGCTGCCATTCGGGTTCGATACCGATGAGCACGACTCGTCGGTCCGCGGCCGCAACCGCTGATGCCAGGTCTGTGCGTCCGCGCCTTGGCCCTCGGCCCTTGGCCCTGGCCTGTGAACGAGCCGCTGGCGTACCGCCGCCCCACTCGCTCGTCGGTCTGAGGCATCGCTGCACTAACCCCTAGCCCCCTCTTCTCCCAGCCTTAAGCCCGTCGTTTCGGCGGCAGCAGGTCGGTGATGGACCCATGCGCCATCTCGGCCGCCAGGCCGATGGTCTCGTTCAGTGTGGGGTGCGGGTGGATGCTCATGCCGATGTCCTCCATGTCCGCGCCCATCTCCAGCGCCAGTACCGTCTCGCCGATGAGCTCGCCGGCGTTGGGTCCGACGATGCCGGCGCCGAGGATGCGCTTGGTCTCGGGGTCGAACAGGAGCTTGGTCAGGCCCTCCTCGCGGTGGATGCCGAGCGCGCGACCGCTGGCGGCCCAGGGAAAGACGCCCTTTTCCACTGCGATGCCCTGCGCCTTGGCCTCGTGCTCGGTGAGGCCCATCCAGGCGACCTCCGGGTCTGTGTAGGCGACGGACGGGATGGTCAGCGGGTCGAACAGCGCAGGCTCACCGGCGATGACCTCGGCGGCCACCTTGCCCTCGTGCGTGGCCTTGTGCGCCAGCATGGGGCCGCCGACCACGTCGCCGATGGCGAAGATGTTGGGCACATTGGTGCGCATGTGCTGGTCGGTCTTGATGAAGCCGTGCTGGTCCACCTGCACGCCGGCAGCCTCGGCATTGATGAGCTTGCCGTTCGGGCGGCGGCCGACCGCCACTAGCACCTTGTCGTAGGTGGCCTCGCCGGGTGATTTGCCCTCGAACTCCACCTTGATGCCCTCGCTGGCGGCCTCCATGCGCGATACCTTGGTCTCCAGCATGATCTTGGCGTAGCGCTTCTTGATGACCTTCTGGAAGGCGCGCACCAGGTCCAGGTCCGCCCCTGGCATCAGCTGGTCCTTGAGCTCCACGACGTCGATCTTGCTGCCGAGGGCCGCGTATACGCTCGCCATTTCCAGCCCGATGATGCCGCCGCCCACCACCAGCATGCGCTCGGGGATGCCGTCAATCTCCAGCGCATCGGTGGAGTCCATCACCCGCGGGTCATCGTGCGGGAAGCCGGGGATGCGCATGGGGCTGGAGCCGACGGCGATGATGCAGTTGTCGAAGAGCACGGACACCTTGCCCTCGCGGGCGTCCACGCCGATGCGGTTCGGCGCCTCGAAGCGCCCGCTGCCCTGGACCACCTCCACGCCGCGTTGCTTGGCCATGCCGGCCAGGCCCGTGGTCAGCTTCGCGACCACCTTGTTCTTGCCCGCGCGCATCTTGTCCAGGTCGACCTCGGGCGGCGCAAAGGTTACGCCCATGGCCCCCATGGTCTTGACCTCTTCGATGATGGCCGCCGTGTGCAACAGCGCCTTGGACGGGATGCAGCCGACGTTGAGGCAGACGCCCCCCAGGGTCGGATAGCGCTCGATCAGCACCACCCGCAGCCCCAAGTCCGCGGCGCGGAAGGCCGCCGTATAGCCGCCGGGCCCGCCGCCGAGCACGGCGACCTGTGCGCTGAACTCTTTGACGGGGGGTGAGTCGGTCATGGGCTTGCCTCGGGCGTGCGGGGTTGTCGTGTCGGGGCCTGTGCGCTGCCGCCCAGATCAGTAGGATGATCAGCAGGAGGTGTGAGCAGGCCTAGAGGGTTTGGGCGATTGGATTCCGCCAGCCAAGACCGGGAAACCTAGCCAAATCGCCCTGTAAGGAGTGCAGCTCGGCCTGGTGCCCAGGAGTATCCTCATTGACCGGCAGCTTGAAACCGACGCCCCGCAGATGAGCCAGACCCTTCAGTACCTGCCAGATCCTTCCGTACCCGAATCAGCTCGTCGTCGATGGTGGGCGTCGTGCGCATGGCCGGCAGCTTAGTGCTCACGGGAAGCAGCATCAAGCTGCTCCCCCGGCAGTGTTTCCCGGGGCGCACGCAAGTGAGCAAGGATCATGCCGCCTGAGCCACGCTAAACCCGAACGCCGCAGGTCCCGAGCTGACGGCGAACGATGGGGTCGGTGCGGTTCTTGGACGTCGCCGCCTTCATGAACACCACCACCCGGTCGATGTCGCGAATGACGCCGAGCAGCGTCGCCGGGTCCGGGTAGCGGTCCCGCAGCGACTCGAAGGCCATGTCCATCAGCGATTCATCGGCGCGGGCGATGCCCACCGCGTACGCCGTGGCACAGGCGAGGCCGGGGTGACGATGATGGATGCGCCCGGTGAAATGCCGCCAGGACTCCACCCAGCCAATCCACTCCGCCTCCGAGACGCTCGCCTTGCTGGTACGTAGGTAGAGGGCGATCTTCACGAACTCCGCCTGCCAGGACCAGTCCGGCAGCCCCGCCTTGACCCGCAGTCGCTCGATAACCTTGCCGTGGTACACCTGACAGTGGCCGCACTGGTAATAGAGGGCCAGCGCGTAGGCAATGTACTCGCGGTCCAACTCCCCCAGCGTGAAGGGGTCTGACTCCCCGGGTGACCCGGAAAAGGTGTGCGCATGCAGCTCGTTCAGCACATCATTGAACGACTGCCCCTGGATGGACTCTCGTACGGTTCGCCCGGTCATGCCTCTCACCCCTACAACATCGGTGGAATTTCAGTATCAGCTGATATTGTGGAGCATTCAGCTCGGCGGCGGTATGTCTTGGATCAGCCGCTGCGCTACCCACCTCGTGGCAGAGAAGGCGGGGCAGGGGGCTGAGACGCAGCCAATGTGATACCCGTCGCACATGGGTTTTCGGGAAAGCGAGGGGCGTGCATCGCGACCGAAAACCTGTGTGAGACGGGTATGATATCGCCACCGCCTGCAGCGTCTCGCCCTCGGATCAGAGCCAAAGCTTGAGCGTGGTCACGATCAGGACACCGACGCTCACGGTGATGCCGAAGGACCAGAACATGAAACGGTCGATGCGCCGAGTCAGCTCTTCGAAGCGCCTGTCCGTGGCCTCGAAGCGCTTATCCACGGCCTCAAAGCGCTTCTCCATGGCATCGAAGCGCTTCTCCATCTGCTCCTGCACAGCATCGAAGCGCCGATCCATCTGCTCCTGCATAGCATCGAAGCGCTTCTCCATCTGCTCCTGCATGGCGTCGAAACGCTTATCGGAGGCCTCGAAGCGCTTCTCCATGGCATCGAAGCGCTTCTCCATCTGTTCCAGAATGGACTTCAGCAGCTCGCGCTGGTGCTTGAGCTCCTCCTCCACGCGCACCATGCGCTCGCGCAGCTCGATCTCGTAGACCGCCGGCGGTTTGCCGAGGGATTGCTCCGCCAGCCACTCACCGAGGTGGTCCTTGATGAACTGGATGTCTTCCCGCGCCAGAGCCATATCTGTCGACGCTTGCTGCCGAAAACGCCAAGTTTAGCAGAGCGCACCCCCGCCCCCCGTGAGAGCGGCACTCCCATTGCGGCGACAGCCGCCGGGGACAGCATGCCGGCGGCATCGCGGCACAAACAGCAGTGCCGCTCCCACACCAAGGTCCCCGTGGGAGCGGCACTCTTGGTGCCGCGACAGCCGTCGGGGACAGCATGCCGGCGGCATCGCGGCACAAACAGCAGTGCCGCTCCCACACCAAGGTCCCCGTGGGAGCGGCACTCTTGGTGCCGCGACAGCCGTCGGGGACAGCATGCCGGCGGCATCGCGGCACAAACAACAGTGCCGCTCCCACACCAAGGTCCCCGTGGGAGCGGCACTCTTGGTGCCGCGCCAGCCGAGCAACGAAACGCGAGGCGTCAAAACGGCCAGAACGCTCCCTCCGAGCCGTCTGCCCTTTCGCGCATTTCGCGCATTGCGTAGTCTCCCAGGCAAGCTTGCTCGCACGCTGGCACCGGCCAGCCCCCTGCACATGTCCCGAAAAACCGTTCACGGTGTTTTTGACGCGTCCCTGAGGGTTGGCCACGGCCCAGACAACGCGCTTCGAGCGCCCCGGGGCAACCTCCCCGGTGACCATACGGCGCTGCCGTGCGGAGCCTCTAATGCGCAACCACCACCAGCGCTGCGGGAGCCTGTACTCACGCCGCTGTCAGCCTCTGCGGGTCGACCCCGGGACCCGTCTCCAGACGCTGCGCCACCATGGCATGCTCAGCCCCGCAGGCGCCGGCATAGGCGGCGAACCTGCCGCGTGGCCCTGACGGCGTGTCCGAGCGGCTGCCGGTCTGGTCCCACCGCCAGCGCGCCTGGAGCAAATCCGTCGTGGCGTCGTCGTTCGCGAGACGGCAGCCGTCGCGGCCCCTGCAACCGCCGCCTCCGGCAATGCCGACAACGGCAAACCCTCCGGGCTGCGCGTGCGCCAGGCCCGGCGGCAAGAGGCGCGCTGAGCAGCCAATGCGGGGCCCGCGTTGGCTCGTTGGCGGCTTGGTTCGGCCGTCGCAAGTCGACGCTGCGCCGCTGCGTGGCCCCAACGCAGCTTCTGCTGTTCGTCGTCCTATTGCTGCCTCTCGTGTTGCGGGCGGCCGAGCAGAGTGAGGCGCCCGTGGTGCTGCTCCCGCAGCAGGCACTGAGCGCCGAGCAGGTCGCGGTGATCGTCAACGACCTCGACCCGCTCAGCCGGCGGATCGGGCGCTATTACGCAGCCAAACGCGGCATTCCGGCGCAGAACCTGATTCACGTCCGGTTCCCGCCGGAGCGGGCGATCCTCTCGGTGGAGGCGTTCACCGCGATCCACGCCGAGGTCACGGCCCAGACGCCGGAGCCCGTTCAAGCCTATGCGCTGACCTGGGCCGCGCCATACCGGGTCGGCTGCATGTCAATCACCACCGCCTTTGCGGCCGGCTACGACGACGCGTTCTGCGCCAGCGGCTGTCAACCGACCCGCTCGAGTCCCTACTTTGCCGCCGACAGCGATCGGCCGCACGCGGATCACGGCTGGCGTCCGGCCATGGCCTTAGCGGGCGCGGATTTTGCCGCCGTGAAGGCGCTCATCGACCGCGGCATCGCCGCCGATGCGACCCGCCCCAGCGGCACCGGCTATCTCGTGAACACCAGCGACAAGGCCCGCAGCGTCCGCGGGCAGGACTTCGAGCGGGCGGAACAGGTGCTCGGCAGCGCCATCCGGCTGGCGCGCATCGACGCCGACGCCATCGAGCACAAGTCCGATGTGCTGTTCTACTTCACCGGCCTGGCCCGGGTGCCCAAGCTCCACACCAACCGCTTCCTCCCCGGCGCTGCAGCCGACCATCTGACCTCCGCCGGCGGGCGGTTGCTCGGCAGCCGACAGATGAGCAGCCTGGAGTGGCTGCAGGCCGGCGCCACCGGCAGCTATGGCGCGGTGGTCGAGCCCTGCAACATGCCGCCCAAGTTCCCATCGCCAACCGTGCTGATGGCGGCCTACGTCAGCGGCGCGACGCTGATCGAGGCCTATTGGAAGAGCGTGCGCATGCCAGGGCAGGGCATCTTCATCGGCGAGCCGCTCGCGCGCCCCTTCGCCGGCCATACCCTGCGCCAACAGGGCGGGCAATGGCAGCTGACCACGCACGCACTGCGTCCCGGTAACTACGAGCTACAGGCGGCAGAAAGCCCCCTCGGCCCCTATCGACGCCTTCGCGAGATCCGCAAGCTCGGCTTCGACCCGCTCCGCGTCGTCCTGCCCGGCAGCCACCGTCACTACCGCATCATCATTGATGGTCCCAAGGCCGCGGGCTGAAGGTCGTGTGAATAAGGCGGTTGGCAGACGGTCTGGTCCGGGCTCGAACGGGCCTGTCCCAGTGTCTCCAACCCCCCAAGCTCGAAAATCCTTCCGCCCCGGGGTACACTTTCCGCGCCCTGTGAATGGACGAGCCGTCTCATGGTTGTATCGAATCCCAAATGGCGCCGGGGTTGCTCGGCGTCACCGTCCAAGTCGTGTGAGCTTCAATCCGCCTGGCGCGCGGTCCTCGGTGCGGTGATTTTACTGGTCGCCTCTGTTGCCCCGACCCCTGGTCAGGGCGCCGAGCCTGTCGCGGCAAGCGATGCGGCGGAGCGGGTCGCCGATCCTGAGCCGACGCCCACGAACGCACAGCCGAGGCCGACCAAACGGCCTCTGCCGAGCCGCGCCACCATTAATCAATTGGTGGAACAGTACGCGCGGCAGCACCGCCTCGACGTCAGTCTGGTGCACGCGGTGATCCGGGCGGAATCGAGCTACAATCCGCGCGCCGTGTCGCCGGCCGGCGCGATCGGCCTGATGCAGATCATGCCGGCGACCGCGGCCATGTACGGCATCGGCTCCGCCGACGCGCTGTTCGACGCCAAAACCAACGTGCGCGTCGGGACGCGTCACCTCAATCTGCTCATCGGGCGCCACGGCATCGGTAAGGCCATCATGGCGTATAACGCTGGAGAGGGGGCACTGGCCCGACACAACGGCTTCGTGACGTACCGGGAGACGCAGCGCTACACGCACCGGGTCTTGACCGAGTACCTCAAAGGCAAGGGCATCGATCCCTATTCCACCATGGCCAAGCAGCTGACTGGGATCGCCCTCAGCCCAGCGATGGTCAGCGGCCAGGCCAGTCGCGCAACAGCCGGCGCCGACAGCGCTGCCGCAGTCGTCGAGCCGGTGGCGCCGCCGCCGCGGTTGCGAGAGCTGTCGACGTTGTCGTCCCGGACGCTGTCGTCGCAAAGCCTAAAGTCGTTGAGAGCCTCTTCGTCCGGCGCGGCGACCGCGCCCAGATCCATGCTGCAACCTAGAGCCATGCAGCGACCCAATTGAACCTCGTGTCGTTTTCGCA
The DNA here is from genome assembly GCA_964524185.1 of uncultured Thiohalocapsa sp. Taxonomy (GTDB): domain Bacteria; phylum Pseudomonadota; class Gammaproteobacteria; order Chromatiales; family Chromatiaceae; genus Thiohalocapsa. The sequence goes on from CAZGCI010000005.1 coordinate 65,136, forward strand.
GGTGTCCATGAATAAGCTCGTTTTCGTTGCGGTCATTGCCGCCGTTGCAGCGGCCTGGTTGTCCGGCTGCGGAGAGGAAGACAGGAAGACCGCTTATTTCGAGCGCGGGCTGGAGCTGGTCGAGCAAGGCGACGACGTCAAGGCGCGATTGGAATTCAGGAATGTGCTGCAGATCGATCCCAAGCATGCCCCGGCCTGGCTCAACCTTGGCGAAGTCGAGCTCAGGCTTGGCAATGTGCGCAAAGCCTTCGGCGCCTATTCAAAGGCGGTGGAAGCAGACCCCGCGAACACCCAGGCTCGCCTGAAAAAAGGCACCATCCTGCTCGGCGCAGGCCACCTAGAAGACGCTCTGGCAGAGGCCGAAGCAGTCCTCGCCATCGAGCCGACAGAAGCCACCGCACTCGCGCTCCGCGGCGCCACTCGGCAGAAACAGGGGGATATCAACGGCGCAACCGCAGACGCTGAGGCAGCCCTGGCGACAAACCCCAGCGGGCCCGAGGCGCTGGTGCTGCTCGCGGCCATCATGAGCGAGCAGGGCCGCACAGCGGACAGCCGGGCGCTGTTGGAGCAAGCGGTCGCCGCCGACCCGAGCGACCGCAGCCTGAAGCTGGCGCTGATCGCCGCCGTCGACAACGCCGGTGACGTCGAGCGGACTGTCGAGCTGGTACAGGAGCTCATCGCGGAACAACCGGGTGAGATGGCGCATCGGGTGCTCCTGGCGCGCGTCTACGCGCGCAGCGGTCGGCTCGACGACGCAGAGACCGTCCTGCGCGACGCCATCCCGTCGGCTGCCGACCCCGTCCAGGCGAAACTGACGCTGGTCCAGTTCGTTGCTGAGGCCAAGGGGGCAGAACAGGCCTTGGCGGAGCTGCGGGACCAAGTCGCGGCCGCCCCGGATAGCCCACAGCTGCGCCTGGCCCTCGGTGATCTCCTCGCGTCTGCGGGCCAGGCGGATGCCGCCGAGCAGGCCTACCGCGAGGTCATTGCGCGCGAGGATTCGGGCAAACACGGGCTGTCGGCGCGTGCCAAGCTTGCGGCGCGCCTGTTCGACGCTGGCGAAGCCGAGCAAGCAGAAGCGCTGCTGGCCGAGGCGCTCTCCGTCGATGCCCGCAACGCCGATGCGCTGCTCGTGCGCGCCGCCGTCGCACTCGACCGAAACGAGCCGAACCGCGCCGTGTCCGACCTGCGCACCATCCTCCGCGACCAGCCCGAATCGCTCCAGGCGCTGCGCCTGCTCGCACGGGCGCACATCCAGTTGGATGAGCTGCCAATCGCCCAAGAGAACCTGCAGACCGCCATCAACAGTGCGCCGGATGCGCCGGAGAGCTACCTGGAGCTCGCCGAGCTGCGCGCCCGCAGCGGCGACACCGACGGCGCACTGCTTGTCCTCGACGCCCTGCTCGAGCGCGCCCCAGACAACGAAGCCGCCCAGAGCATCATCGCCCGGCTGCAATTGACCCAGCAGGATTGGGATGCGATCGAGGGCACCGCCGAGCGCATCCTCGAGAAACGCCCCGACAACGCCCTCGGTTATTATCTCAAAGGCCTGGCCCTGCAGCGCCAAGGTCAGCTGGCGCAGAGCATCGATGAGTTCGAGAAGGCCCTGGCACAGTCACCCCTCGCCCCCGAGCCCATCATCGGTCTCGCCCGCAGCTATCTGCGCCTGCAGCAGCCGGAGCAGGCCGAACAGCGCGTGCGGCGGTTGTTGGCCGAGGATCCCAACAACAACACCGCAATCACCTTGCTGGGCGACATCTTTGGCAGCGCCGGCCGCGGTGCGGAGGCGCGCGCGCAGTATCAGGATGCCATCCGCTTCCATCCCAGCTCGCCGAGCGGCTATCACCGCCTCGCCGATCATCAGCTTCAGGCCGGCGAGATGCGCGCCGCCAAAGAGACGCTGAGCGCTGGTGTCGAGGCGACCTCGCGCAACGCCTTCCTCGTGTTCCGGCTCGCCAGCCTGCTGGAGCGTCTCGGCGAGCCAGCGCAGGCCGTGGCCGCCTATGAAGAGGTCCTAGAGCGCTATCCGAACGCGGAGGTGGCCATCAACAATCTCGCCATGTTGTTGGCGGAGCAAGGCAATGCCAGCGGTGACACCGCAGCACTGGATCGCGCACTCGAGCTTGCACGGCGGTTCGAGCGTTCCCAACAGCCCGTCTACTTGGATACCCTGGGCTGGGTCCACTTTCAACGCAGCGAGTACGACGCCGCGGTCGACGTCCTGGAACGGGCAGCGGCAATGGGCGAGCCCTTTCCAGAGCTGGAGTATCACCTCGGCATGGCCTACCTCAAGCGCGGCGACCTGCAGCAAGCCAAGACGTTCCTGACCCAGGCCGTGGCGGCGACAGAGTCGTTCCCGGGCATCGAGCAAGCGCGCGAGGCCCTCGGCGCACTCTGATCGGCCTGCACGGAGGTCAGCCCATATTGACAGCGGTCAGGGGTTAACTGGGGAACCGGCACACCTCCCTGCAAACGCGCCGCGAACCCCCTGTGCCAGGGCCTCGGGGGGTGCGGCCTTCCGATAATGCAGGCTGTTATCCGGAGGCGACACTTTCGGGCGGTGAGAAACGACGAAGGGTGCGGCCTCGTAATGATGTCGCACGCAGTTGCGACCGGCAAGAATGCGTTCGCACAGATGGACGAGTAGTAGAAGCTCGCGCAGAGCCGCAGAGACGCAAAGGAAGAAAAAGCATTCCTCGATGTTCCCAGCGCGCTTCTCTTCTCTTGCTCTTCTTCTCTGCTCTTCTCTTGCTCTTCTTCTCTGCGCCTTGGCGTCTCTGCGCGAGATATCTTTTTCGCGGCCGCGCACCCATCATTCTTCCAGCGCGTTGACGCAGCGGACGATTCCGTCTTTCATGAGCATGGCGCCGAAGTTGAGCAGTCGTCCGAGCTTGAGGCCGGTCAGGCGGAGATAGGTCTGGATCTGCTTGCGGTGCAGTGGCGTCAGATGCTCGACGGACTTGAGCTCCAGCAACACGTTGCCTTCGACGATCAGATCGGCGCGGAAACCCTCGCCCAGCGGGACGCCCTGTTATACCTGTCGCACACAGGTTTTCGGTCGCGATGCACGCCCCTCGCACCCGATCGCAGCGTTACGCCTCCTCGCCATAGTGAGGCTATGACTCGTCGGCGTGCCTTGCGCTCGGGCACGAGGAGCGCACCTCGCTTTCCCGGAAACCCATGTGCGACGGGTATAATCGATCGGAGTCGGTACTTGGCGCTCAACGTTCAGTCCGCGTTGTGCCAGCTCGTACGCAAGGGCCAGCTCGTAGACCGACTCCAGCAACCCTGGACCCAGCGCGCGCTGTACCGTCAGCGCGCCGTCGACAACGGTTCTTGAGATCTCATTCTCGTGCATTGCACCTGGTTGATCACGTGTCTCGGACAGATCAGGGGGCGGCATCGAAATGATGTCCTCAGCGCCGGAGGTGCCGCTTGAAGGGATTGTGTCGTCTGCGTGACACGGCGCTTCTTGATGTACATGATGCTGCGGCCGCACCCCTTGGTCCTGCCCCTGTTGGCGCCTGCAATAAGCGGGGCTCCGGACGCTTGACCCACCTGCAAACATCTCGCGCCATTAGGCGATTGCCGGAGAGTTTCATACCAGATGGCGCCGGCCAGATGACGTCGGCCAGATGACGTCGGCCAGATGACGCCAGATTGACGGTCGCCTTCAAGGCGTGCTGGCGGGAGCATCGCAAGCCAACGCAGCGCCAGCGCGACGCCGAGGGCGGGCGTCAAGACAAGTCAGATGGTATGAAAGTTGACAGAAATCGCCTTAAGTCAGTCAAGGCGACAAGTAGCCTGACATAGGGGGCGACCCATCGGGTAGTACACAAGCCCCCGGTGGCACGGCACGAGCCCCCGGTGATACGCGCGCGAGCCCCCGCTGATGCCGCGCGAGCCCCCCGGTGACACCGCGCGAACTGCTAATGACACCCCGCGACCTCCTGGTGACACCGCTCCTGCGGTGTCACCCATCGCTTGGCGCTCTGCGCCACGGCGAGCACAGCACAGGGGGCTGGCAGCTGAATAAAACGCGGGAACAACGTCGCGCTATCCCACTTCTGATCCGCCGCCAAGCGCGGCAATCCAGCCGTCAGGCCGAATGTCGACGACCATGCCACTCGACCGCGTGTTGGGATCCAAAAAAAAGCCCGCAACGCGGGCTTCGAAGTAAACCTAAGACGATGAGTCGGTTCAGACGGTACTCTGCACCCGCTGCGCCCGACGGCGCGCTCCACCCATGATGCCAACCAGCCCTAAAGCGGAGCCAAACAACCAAGCGGCGGCTGGAAGTGGAACAGCGGTCACATTAGCTTCAAATTCGGCGCCCGAGATCGTGAACCCGCTACCTAGGGCTGGGGGGGTTCCGAAAAGGGCAGCGCCGAGAGTTAAAAGCGCGCCGCTGCTTATGGTAGGCGTTGGGGTGCCTGGGTAAGAGCCACCGAGGATCGTGGAGGCGACGGCGGTGAAAGATCCGATGGCGCCGACAGTGTTCCCTAGCGTCAGTTCCATGATTGGGTCAGATGGGTTTCCTACAAAAAACGTTCCGCCGGTGAGGGAGCCGCCTGTGATGTTGTAGCTGAACGTGACCGAACAACCCGACCCCGAGCACACGGGCAGCTCTGTAGTCGTGAAGTCTCCGGTCAGCGTGGTGGCAGTTCCGGTTAACGTGCCGCTGCCCCCAAACGTGATTGTTGCTGCCTGGGCCTGACCAGCCGAGAAGGCAGCCAGACCCAAAAGTAGGATGCCTGCGGGTGCGGCCCCTCTGATGCGGTTAAAAAGTTTCATGTCGATGATCCCCTAGATGAAGCGATGAGTGAGCGATCTTGAGCAGACCGGGAGCGGCTAGTGTGAGGCATGGTTCTTCGGAGGCCCCAGTCCTGCCCCCGACCACGACCCGTCCTCAATGTTGTTGGTTGTCCTAACACCTTGCGTCTGATTTTTCCCACTGCCGCAAAGCTACCGGTCGGGCAAGCGATTTGCAACCCTCGCGCGTGAACCTTGGGTGACGATGTCTAGCGGGCGCCGACAGGAACGGTTCGGCCAGAGCCGCCTCAGGTCGTGTTTCGGTCGTCGTACCACCCTTTGGCAAGGGCAGGGAGTCCCAGATAAGGGACGGACACATGCTGGTGTAGCTGCCCGCGATAGAGCGCTGTTGCGCCGAGACGACCCGCTTGCGGCCCCAGCACGCACGCTTTTGGTGCAGAGGCAGCCAACTCGGCATGGATCACATCGTCGCGTCGCGATGCCCCCGGGACTGTTGCGCGCGCCGCGCGCGCACTAAACTTGCGCGGTGGCTTTGAGCTTGGAAGCGGAAATGCCATGGCCGGCACGAGGACTTGGGGATTGGCCGAATTTTTGCTTATGATTCCGGCGGGGAGGCGCGAAGAAGTTGATGGGCACGCCGTGCGTAGGGTTCCTGCTGCGGGAGCGGCGCCCCCGCCGCGAATTGCTGCCAATCGCGGCGAGGGCGCCGCTCCCACGAGGGCGCTGCTCCTACGGAAGTTCATGGACTTGCGATCAAAGCCCTGCGGCACAGTGCGCTTGCGAGCTTCTGAGGGAGCTTGGTTGCTCGCAACCGTTGCCCTTGGGTCAGCGCCACTCGGGATCGGCGTCACCCGTGGCCACCTAGGCGGCGCGGTGGACTGACGAACCACCCGGTTGTCGGCCCGACCCGGCTTGCCTTTGGCAAGTGCAGACGGCCATGGAGCGAACGAGCAACCCTGAAGCCATCAATCGCACCTCGGCCCGCGGCCCTTTCTAAACGCACACCTCGCACACGACGCGGCGCAGAAAACTTTTCGATTCCTCAGCTCTTTGATGCGGCTCACCAACTTAGGGTCTCGATGACAATGCTCGACAGTACCAACGTCACTTGGCACGAACACCAGGTCTCCCGCGAGGAGCGGGAGCGCTTGAACGGCCACAAGGGATGTGTGATCTGGCTGACCGGTCTCAGCGGCTCCGGCAAGAGCACGGTCGCAAACACGCTCGACCACCTGCTGTCTTCAAACGGATTCCGCAGCGCGGTGCTGGATGGGGACAACGTCCGCCACGGTCTCAACGCCGGTCCGGCGATGCTGCGAGACGCCCACGGCGAAGCGTTCGCCGCACGCTTCGGCCTCGGCTTCACGGCCATCGACCGTGAGGAAAACATCCGCCGCATCGGCGCTGTGGCGCAGCTCTTCTGCCATGCTGGACTCATTGCCCTTACCGCGTTCATCAGCCCCTACCGCATCGATCGTGACCGCATCCGGGCGATCATGCAGCCCAACGAGTTCATCGAGGTCCTCATCGACACGCCCCTCGCCATCTGCGAGCAACGCGACCCGAAGGGGTTGTACAAGAAGGCACGCGCCGGCGAGATCAAGCACTTCACGGGCATCGACGATCCCTACGAGGCTCCGGAATCGCCGGAGCTGGTGCTGCGCGGCGGTGAGCGCTCCCCACACGACCTCGCATGCGAGATTGCCGATTACCTGCTCGCCACCGGCATCATCAACCGCCGGGTCGGCTGATCCGTGCCGCAGCCACTCGCCGCCGGCACGGTGCCAAGGCCACCGTGCAGCACCAGCACGTCGGTCACTGCTAAGGGCCGGGTCCCGAGTGCCCCGAATCCGATTGGCACCCCTGGCGTCAGCGGTTGCGCCTCAATCCTTGGCCCGTCCGCAGGCCTGCCCAGGGCGACAGCGGTGCGCATCGGCGCTACAATGGTACCCGCTGTGCGCATGGGGGATTTAAGGGCTTGGCGCCCAGCCCGTCCAAGGCCACGGGCCAAGGCCACGAGCCAAGGCCGCGAGCCAAGGCCGCGAGTAGTTGCCCAACGCGAGACGGTTGCACATGCATTGCGTTTTGGGCCCACCTGGTGCCACATGCTGCACTGGCTGCCAGCAGGTCTAATGGCCAAGACGTAGTCGACCTCGGCGGGGCGGGCGTTCTGCCGTCGGCCTTGGCAAATCACAAACCGGCGTCGTGCCGACGCCCCATCCGGTCATCGGCCTATCCGGTCATCGGTCTCAGGCGCAGCCTCGCGAGATGTATCCACTGACGGACTTTCACGGAATGTTTCCCAGAACCAGCGCTTCGAGCCGGAGCAGACACGCCGGCGGCCTCCGCTCTCGACTGTTGCCCTTGCTCGGTGTCCTGGCCTTGTCGCCAGCGCTCATGTCGTGCGCCAACCTGCCGCGCTTGCCGGGTCAACAGTCGGCATCCGCAACGGCATCACCCGCAGCTGTCGCCGCGCCCGGTGGGCCCGGTGAACCCGCCGAGCTGCCGGTCACGCCATTCGATGTCCAAAGCGGCATCGGCCCCGGCGGCTACGGCCTGCAGCCGGGCGACATCATTCTGGTCTCCGTCTGGAATGAAGACGCACTGGCACAGCCGGTCCTGGTGCGCCCAGACGGCGGCATCTCCTTTCCGCTGGTGGGTGACCTGCCGGCGGAGGGCCGCACCGTCGAGCAGCTCACCGGCGACATCACCGAGCGCCTGCGGCGTTACATCCCCGATCCTGTCGTCACCGTCACGCTCGAGCAGATCCCAGGCAACCGGATCTACATCCTCGGCAGCGTCAACAACCCGGGTGACTTCGAAATCAGCCGCAACGTCGACGTCATGCAGGCGCTCGCGATGGCCGGCGGTCTAACCCCGTTTGCCAACCGCAACGCCATCAACATCCTGCGCAAGCGTGACGGCGTCGAGGTCTCGATCCCATTCAATTACAACGACGTCGCCCGTGGCAGGAACCTGCAACAGAACATTACCCTGGGCGCCGGCGACGTCGTCGTCGTGCCCTAGGCAGGCCGGGGGTCGCGGGTCATATGGGCACCCTAACCAGGCGCCGCCGGCTCCGTTGCGCGTGGCTGGGTCGCCCCAGCGGCGGCGCGCGCCCCGGCGGTAGCCTCCTCCCCAGCGCAGTCCCACTCGGCCTGACGCTCGCCGCACCGGCGCTCGCAATAGCCCTCGGGCTGCACACCCCGGCAGCAACCGCCCAGCAATGGTTCATCGAGCCCAGCGCCAGTGTGAGTCTGTTCTACGACGACAACGTCCGCCTGTCCGTGGACGATCCGATCAGCTCCTTCGGCACCCGGGCGCTGGTCGACGTGGATCTCGGCCGCCGCACCGAAGTGAGCGAGATCGCCGTGGCCACGCAAGTGCGCGCCGATCAATACACCGACGCCACGGACCTCAACAGCGTCGACGGCACGCTGGCGCTGGAGACCGCACGCCGGCTGGAGCGCCATCGCCTGGCCCTGGACCTGGGGCTGGACTACGACTCCACACTCACCAGCGAAGAGGCCACCTCGGGCCTGGTGCAGGTCAACAAGCGCCGCAGGCGCCTGTTCGTCGGGCCTGCGTGGTCTTATGCCATCACCCCGCGCGCGTCGCTCGACCTCACCGCCTCTTACGCGGATGTCGCCTATGACGATGTCGACGTCATCCCACTCTTCGATTACACCTTCGCCACCGTCTCCCTGGGCACCAGCTATGCGCTGAGCGAGCGCGCGCAGCTCTTCGGCCGCGTGCTGTATGACCGGTATGAAGCCGAGCAGATCGCCACCCAATCCGACACCGTCGGCTTCCTCGTTGGCGGGAGTTATCGTTGGTCGCCGACGCTGTCCCTGACAGGCCTCGTCGGCGCCCGCCGTGCCGACACCGAGGCACCCACGTTCCGTGGGATCGAGTCGAGTGAGAGTACCGGCCCCCTGGCCCAGCTCCGGCTGCAAAAGGATTTCAAGGTCGGCAAGCTCGTCTTCGCGGTCAACCGCACGCTCGCCCCCAGCAGCACCGGTACCCTCTTGGATACCACCAGCGGCTCGCTGCGGCTCGAGCATCCGCTGACTCCCCGCTGGGGCGTACTGTTTGACCTGAATGCTTACCGTAACCGCAACCCGGACGGCGAGACCAACCTGAATGACCGCGACTTCGTGAGCCTCAGCCCACGTCTCCGCCACAAGCTGAGCGACTGGTGGCAGGTCGACCTTGCCTACCGTTATCGCCATCAGGAGCGCGAGATCTTCGCGGACGCTGCCCAATCGAACGCCGTCTTCCTGACCCTACGTTACACCTGGCCGCGCGAGCCCTTGGCCCGTTGGTCCCTGCTCGACTGAGCCCACGGCGACCACCCCTTGTACTAGACCCACGCCGCCCGCGGGCAGCCTCCCCAACGGACCTATGGACATCGACACCCAACAGCCGCAGGACCTCAACGACTACCTGGCCATTCTCAAGCGCCGGCAGTGGCAGCTGATTGTGCCGGCGGTGTTGGTGTTTGCACTCGCCGTCATCGTGGCGCTCGCCATCCCGCCCGTGTATCGCTCTAGCGCCACCATCCTGATCGAGCAGCAGGAGATCCCCACCGACCTGGTGCGCTCCACGGTCACCAGCTACGCCTCGCAGCGGATCCAGACCATCAGTCAGCGGGTGATGACACTCGAAAACCTTGGCCAGATCATCGAGCGCTACAACCTCTACCCAGATCTGGTCGCCAGTATCGGACTCTCTTCGGCTGTGGAGCAGATGCGCGAGGACCTCAAGCTCAACATGATCAGCGCCGATGTCGTCGATCCACGCACCGGCCGGCCGGGGGAGGCCACCATCGCCTTCTCGCTCGCCTTTGAGAGCGGCGCCCCCGCGCAGGCGCAGCAGGTTACCAACGACATCACCACCCTGTTCCTGAACGAGAACATCCGCAACCGCCAGGAAGCCGCACAGCAGGCCTCCGTGTTTCTGGAACGGGAAGCCACCCGGCTGGGCGAGCGCATCGCGACGCTCGAGGCCAGGCTGGCCTTGTTCAAGGAGGAGCACGGCGACAGTCTGCCCGAGCTGATGAGCCTCAACCTCCAACTCCTGCAGCGCACCGAAGAGCGCCTGCGCGAAAACGAGCAGGCCATCCGTACTTTGCAGGAGCGCAAGATCTACCTGGAATCCGAGCTTGCCCAGCTTGACCCCTACAGCAAGCTCTACTCCGCCACCGGCGAACGCGTGCTCAGTGCCGCCGACCGCCTCAAGGCGCTGGAGGCGGAGTATGTGACCGTGGCCGCGCGCTACTCCACCAGCCACCCGGACCGCGCCAAGCTGGAGCGAGAACTCACGGCCTTGCGCAGTGAGGTCGGCGGCGGCTCCGACCTCGCCGAGCTCAATCGGCGTCTCACCGACCAACAGTCAGAGCTGGCGGCGCTGCGCGAGCGCTACTCAGCGGAGCATCCAGACGTCACGCGCATGCAGCGCGCAATCACGCTGACACAAGAACAAATCAGCGCGGCGCGCTCCCGGGGCGGTTCCCAGCAGTGGGCGCAAGACGCCGACAACCCAGCCTATGTGCAGCTCCGAGCCCAGCTCGCCGCCGCAGACAGCGAGCTCGCCTCCGTGCGCCAGACCGGCCGCGAGCTGCGCACCAAGCTGCAGGAGCTGGAGAACCGGATCGCCCAGGGGCCCAAGAGTGAGCGTGAGTATCGCACCCTCACCCGCGACTACGATAATGCGGTGGCCAAATACAAAGAGGTCGAGAACAAACGCCTCGAGGCCGAACTCGCCGAGAGCCTGGAGACCGAGCGCAAGGCCGAGCGCTTCTCCCTCATCGAACCGCCGCTGCTCCCCGAAAAGCCCGTCAAGCCCAACCGTTTGGCCATCGTCTTCCTGGGCGTTGTGTTCGGCGTCGCCGGCGGGGTGGGGCACGTCGCTGTGCGTGAGGCCCTGGACAGCCGCATCTACGGCGCCGCGGCCGTCCGCACCGTCACCGGTGCCCCGCCCTTGGCGGTCATCCCCTACCTCGAGACAGCCGCCGAGCGCCGGCGGCGCCTGCTCAACTCACTGCTGCTCTTGGCCGGCCTGATCATCGCCGCCGCCCTGGTCCTGCTCGCTGTGCATGTATTCGTGACGCCGCTGGACGTGCTTTGGTTTAAGCTGTTGCGTAAATTCGGAATTGCCGATATGGGCGTCGCCTGAGCCGGGCTCATACGCGCCCCGCCAGCCTGCGCCCAAGACCCTTGTCCCCGCGAATCAACCCAAGCGGTTCCGTCCCCGCGCAGCCCGACTGCGCGCCCGTCGTCACTTACTGGTAATCGCTGATGGAACGCATCAAACAAGCCCTCGAGCGCGCCCGCACCGAGCGCCAGTCGGCGCTGGGATCGGCCACGGCACCCCCACCGCCAACCTCGGCCGGGGAGGGCGGGCCAGCGCCGGCTGCGCCAACCGCGGCTGCGCCCGCCGATGCCCCGGTGCGGCCGTTAGACCCTGCCCACCTGCGCGCCAATCGCATCATCACCGGCGACGAAGGCGACGCCGTGCTCACGACCTTCAAGCTGCTGCGCACGCAGGTGCTGCGACAACTGCGGGCCAACCAATGGCACTTGCTTGGTGTCACCAGCCCCAGCGAGGGCAACGGCAAGACCCTGACGGCCATCAACCTCAGCATCAGTCTGGCTCGCGAAGTCAACCAATCCGTGATCCTGGTGGATCTCGATCTGCGCCGCCCGTCGGTCGGCGCGGCGCTCTACAGCGAGCCATTGCCGGGGCTCAGTGCCTACCTGGAGGGCGAACAAGACTTTGCCGAGCTGTTCGTCCATCCTGGGATGGAGCGCCTGTTGGTGTTGCCCGCGGATCGGGCCTACGCATCCTCGTCAGAGCTCCTCACGGCGCCCAAGATACGGGCGCTGGTGGAGGCACTGAAGAACCGGCAGCCCAAGCCCATCGTCATCGTCGACCTGCCGCCCATCCTCGGCGGCGACGACGTCATGGCCTTCGCCCCGCAGCTCGATGCACTGCTCCTCGTCGTCGAGGAGGGCCAGACCCAAACCGAGGAGCTGCGCCACGCCTACGAGCTCATCGGTGAGCACCCAATCCTCGGCACCGTCCTGAACAAGAGCCAAGATCGGCCAGCGGCTTATTACGGTTACGGGTACCCACGCAGCAACGCGCTCTCCGCGTAGGCCCGCCCGACAGCGCCAGGCCCTGCGCCGTCGCTGATCAGCCGCCACAACAGCGCCACCGGCCTGCGCCGTCCAGCCTTTGGCCTGATCGGCCCCGTCACCCGCCGGACCAGCACCCATGTACGAAGCCTTCTACCAGCTCACGGAAAAGCCCTTCTCCCTGCTGCCCGACCCCAGCATGCTGTACCTGAGCCGGCAGCACAGCACCGCCTACTCATTGCTGGAATACGGCGTACAAGGCCACGCCGGCTTCGTCGTCATCACCGGTGAGGTCGGCTGCGGCAAGACCACGCTGCTCCGTCACCTGCTGACCCAGCTCAAGCACGACGTCACCGTCGGCCTCATCAGCAATACCGCCAAGGCTGGCGACGCGCTGCTCAAATGGGCGCTCCTGGCCTTCGGCCAAGACTTCAAGCAGCAAGACCCCGTCGAGCTGCACCAGCGTTTCGAGACCTTCCTCATCGACCAATACGCCGCCGGCAAACGCGTCGTGCTGATCGTCGACGAGGCCCAGCACCTGCCGGTCGACACCCTAGAAGAGCTGCGCATGCTCTCCAACATCAACGCGGACAAAGACCAGCTCCTGCAAATCATCCTCACCGGCCAGCCCGAGCTGCAAGAGAAGCTAGAACGGCCGGACCTGCGCCAATTCGCCCAACGCATCGGCGCCAACTACCACCTCAAACCGCTCACCCCCGAGGAGACGCCGCGCTACATCCGCCACCGCCTGCAGCGCGTCGGCGGCGACCCGGCCCTCTTCACCGACCAGGCCATCGACTTAATCCACGGCCACGCGCGCGGCATCCCGCGGCTCATCAACGGCCTCTGCGACCTCTCCCTAGTCTACGGCTACGCCGACGGCGCCCCAGAGATCGGCGAGCCCACAGTCCGCGCCGTCATCAACGACCAACAAGGCCAACTCCGACACCAACCCGACCTCACCCCCGCCGAGCAACAAACAGCCACCGCCAAAACCGACGACCCCATCGTCGCCATCTTCGACCGCAACCTCGCCCGCGAGCTCTTCAACCGCTTCCGCCGAAAATAACCACCACGCTTCCCCCTGTTTCCCTGCAGCAGCACCACCCTCCCGACCTCCAGTGCGACCAGCACTGGATGCTGGTTGTGCGAGCGGCACTGGCTAACCGATTGTGGGAGCGGCACTGCTATATGTGCCGCGACAGCCGGCCACTCCCACACCCCTGGTCGTGGGAGCGGCACTCTCGGTGCCGCGATGCGGCCGGGATGCTGTCTCCGGCGGCCGGTCGCGGCACTGCGCGTGCCGCCCCCACGGCGAGGGGGGGTGCGCTCTGCTAGACTTGGCGTTTTCGGCAGCACGCGTCGACAGATATGGCTCTGGCGCAGGAAGACATCCAATTCATCAAGGACCACCTCGGTGAGTGGCTGGCGGAGCAGTCCCTCGGCAAACCGCCGGCGGTCTACGAGATCGAGCTGCGCGAGCGCATGGTGCGCGTGGAGGAGGAGCTCAAGCACCAGCGCGAGCTACTGAAGTCCATTCTGGAACAGATGGAGAAGCGCTTTGATGCCATGGAGAAACGCTTCGATGCCATGGAGAAGCGCTTCGAGGCCTCCGATAAGCGTTTCGACGCCATGCAGGGGCAGATGGAGCGGCGCTTCGATGCCATTCAGGAACAGATGGAGAAGCGCTTCGAAGCCACGGATAAGCGCTTCGAAGAGCTGACTCGGCGCATCGACCGTTTCATGTTCTGGTCCTTCGGCATCACCGTGAGCGTCGGTGCCCTGATCGTGACCACACTCAAGCTTTGGCCCTGATCCGACGGGGACACCCGATCCATTCGTTGACGTGCGCTTTGCGGTGGGAGCGGCACTGCTGTTTGTGCCGCGATCTGCCGCGCGCCCAGGCACCCCATCAGTGGCTGCGCACGCGTCAATCGCGGCACCGAGAGTGCCGCTCCCACGAGGCGGGGTTTGGGATCAGCCCTGGCCCACCGATTGTGGGAGCGGTACTGCTGTTTGTGCCGCGATCTGCCGCGCGCCCAGGCACCCCGTCAGTGGCTGCGCACGCTGCCGCCGCGGCACCGAGAGTGCCGCTCCTAGGGGCGGGGTGTGGGGAGCACTCTTTGGTGCCGCGACTGGAGTGCGTTGTTGTCACACCCAGATCGCGTCCCAGTGCGGATACTCTAGGACCGAGCCGACCAGCCCGGCGCGCACCGGGTTGTGGATTACGTAGCGGGCTAGGGCTCTGAGATCTTCGTCTGCGCGCACCGCATGGTCATGGAAGCCGGCTTGCCAAAGCGGACCTGTTTGGAAGCGCCCGCGATTAATTTGCTCCGCGCTCCAGCGCTTGGTCACCGCCACAACCTGGGACAAGGATTGACGCTCACCGAGTTGCAGCAGCCAGTGCAGGTGGTCTGGCATCACCACGTATGCCAATGTGTGCGCATGACCCTTGGCCGCTTGGTATTGCAGTGCGCGGGCCAGAACGCGCGCACACCAGATATCTCGGAAGATAGGGTCGCGATCCTCGGTGACAGTGGTCACCAGGTAGGCATGGCCGGGCATCGAAACGCGGCCGGTGCGGAGATCGCTCGAATGCGGGCGTCGCGGAGGCATAATGGCGGCATTGTGCTTCAGTGTTTGGGGTTCTACCATCTCTTGGGGCGCGATTGGGGCAACCGACGCGCTGCCCGGGCGCACAAAAGAATCGCGGCACAAACCCCAGTGCCGCTCCCACAACCAACCAAGCAGCGCCTCCCCCACACCCCGCCCCGTAGGAGCGGCACTCCCGGTGCCGCGACAACCGCGCGCCCAACAGCCAACAA
>CAZGCI010000006.1:0-38048 GCA_964524185.1 uncultured Thiohalocapsa sp.
GCCGGCTTGCAGGATCAATCACTTCAGGCAGTTACAGACTGCGCAAATGGCTCGGTTGCAAAGCGCTAGGCACCGCACCCGCAGGGCGCTTTATGGCGATTGGCGCGCCGGCCTCAGCCGTTGCGCCTTGGCTCGCGTAGGGCGGCAAAGCGAAGCGCATCCCGCCAGGACACCGGCGAGGTCGCGATGCGGGCGAAGTCGGGATGCGCTGACGCTTTCCCGACCTACGCGCTATCGGCTGCGTCGTCTTATGCAGCAGTGCGCAAACCGCGAGACCGTTCCCGGATCGTTGTCGTCATCGTCCACCGGAAATACTCGATGACGACCACGATGACGACAACGACAACGAGGGCAACCGGTCGCGAGATTTCCGCAGCGACGGCCCCCTAGGTCGGACAGGTTCCTAGGCGGCCATGAGCGCGCGCATCTTCTCTGCATCCGGGCGGTGCACGACGCCACGCTCGGTGACGATGCAGTCCACCAGCGCAGCCGGTGTCACGTCGAACACCGGGTTGTGGGCGCCGACGCCGTCCGGGCCTATGCGCTTGCCACCGCAGGCCAGTACCTCGTCGGCGCTGCGCTCCTCGATGGGGATGTCGGCGCCGCTGGCAACGCTCATATCGACGGTGGAGGTTGGCGCCGCCACCATGAATCCGACCCCGTGATGGCGCGCCAGCACCGCCAGCGCATAGGTGCCGATCTTGTTGCAAACGTCGCCGTTGGCGGCGATGCGATCGGAGCCGACGATGACCCAGCCGACCTGGCCGCGGGCCATCAGGCTAGCGGCGACGTTGTCCGACTGCACGGTGACCGGGATGCCCGACTGGTGCAACTCCCAGGCCGTGAGCCGAGAGCCTTGCAGCCAGGGTCGTGTCTCGTCGGCATAGACCATACGCACCTTACCGGCGGCATGGGCGCTGCGCACCACGCCTAGCGCGGTGCCATAGCCGCCGGTGGCCAGCGCGCCGGCGTTGCAGTGAGTGATGATGTCGGTCGCAGCGTCGATCAGCTCGGCACCGAAGTCGCCCATGGTGCGATTTGCGGCGATGTCCTCTGCGTGGATGGCGCGCGCCTCGGCGAGCAGTGCGGGCGCCGGGTCCGACACCTCGAGTAGGTCGATGCGCCGTTGCATGCGCTCCAGCGCCCAGAACAGATTCACCGCCGTCGGGCGGCTGGCGGCAAGCAGCTCGATATCCGCGCCGACGGCAGCGCGCCAACCGGCGGCGTCTGCGCGGAAGCGCTCGCGCGCCGCCAGCACCACCCCGTAGGCCGCAGCGATGCCGATGGCCGGCGCGCCGCGCACCACCATGTCGCGGATGGCCTGCGCCGTCTCTGCCGCGGTATTGCACAGCAAGAAGGCCGTTTCCGCCGGCAGGAGGCGCTGGTCCAGCAGGTGCAGGGTCTCGTCGTACCAGACGACGGCGTTGTCCGGATGAATGTCGAGGGCAGTGGCGTTGTGCATGGGAATCGAGGCTCGCGTGACAGAGGCGCGCGGTCGGCGCCGAGGGGCAGGCATTCTTGATCGTTGCCGCGCTGGGCTCAAGCCGCTGCGCCCCCCGGCACCAGCGTCGCGCCGGCCCGGTCTCCTCAGTCGCCAACCGCGCGCGCCTTCGAGCCAGTGCGCTGGGACACCCGGTTGGACTTTGCGTCAGCGGCGCAGCTGCGCTAGAACAGCTTGGAGACCCGCCTTGACCCAACAGCAAGACCGCCGGACCAACAGCCCATGCAAGTAGAGCTTCTAATCCACGCCGACTGGATTCTGCCCGTGGACGCCGCCGATAGCGTGTTGGCACACCATAGCCTCGCCATCGCTGACGGGCGCATCGCAGCGGTGTTGCCACGCACGGAGGCGGAAGCGCAGATCCACGCGGCCAAGAGCCTGGATCTGCCGGGCCACGCGCTGATTCCGGGGCTGATCAATGCCCACACCCACTCGCCCATGACCTTACTGCGCGGCCTGGCGGACGACCTACCGTTGATGACCTGGCTGCACGAGCACATCTGGCCCGCCGAGGGGCGCTGGGTGGATCAAGAGTTCGTGGCCGATGGCACCCGTCTGGCCCTGCTGGAGATGCTGCGCGGCGGCATCACCTGCTTCAATGACATGTACTTCCATGCCGAGGTCACGGCGCGAGTCTGCGCGGAGGCAGGCATGCGCGTGTTAGCGGGTATGATCGTCGTGGACTTCCCGACCCGCTACGCAGACAACGCAGACGAGTACCTGCGCCGCGGCCTGGAGCTGCATGACCATTACCGCGACCACCCGCTGGTACGTCCCGCCTTTGCGCCCCACAGCACCTATGCCGTCTCGGAAGCGCCGCTGAAACGCGTGCGCACCCTCGCGGACGAGCTGGGGGTGCAGATCCATATCCACCTGCACGAGACGCGCGACGAGGTACAGCAGGTGTTGCACGCGCACGGCGAGCGGCCCATCGCCCGCCTGGACCGACTCGGCCTGCTTGGCCCCCAGCTCATCGCCGTGCATATGACCCAGCTGGAGGACGCGGAGATCGCACGCCTAGCGGAGGCCGGGGCGCACGTCGTGCACTGCCCGGAGTCCAACCTGAAGCTCGCCAGCGGCTTCTGTCCGCTACAGGATCTGCTCGCGGCGGGCGTCAATGTGGCGCTCGGCACCGACGGCGCCGCCAGCAATAACGACTTGAACCTGCTCGGTGAGATGCGCACTGCGGCATTGCTGGCGAAGGGCATCGCCGGCTCCGCCAAGGCCGTGCCCGCAGAGCAGGCGCTACGCATGGCCACCTGGAACGGCGCCAAGGCGCTTGGACTCGACGACGACATCGGCTCATTGGAGCCCGGTAAAGCGGCGGATGTGGTCGCCGTGGACCTGGGCGACCCGCACACCCAGCCGCTCTATCATCCCTGCTCGCAGCTCGTCTACGCCGCCAGCAGCCACCAAGTGCGACACGTCTGGATTCGCGGCCGGCAGGTGCTGCGCGACGGGGCTCCGCTGACGCTGGACCCGCGCGTCATCATCGCTGCAGCGCGGCAGTGGGGGGCGCGGATCGCAGCAGAGTAGTCGCGGGTGGGCCTGTATCGCGGGCGTTCAGCTCACGGCCGGGGTCTGCCGCACGTAGGTCTCATCGGTCAGCTGCTGCACGACGAAGTCGGCCACGTCGGCGCGGGACACCCGCGTGGCGCGGATGGATTTGTCGATGCCGGCCTTGTATGCCCCGGTCTTGGGGCCGTCGGTGAGACCGCCCGGACGGACGATGGTCCAGTCGGTGTCACTGGCCATGATGAGCCGCTCCTGCTCTGCCTTGGCCTGCATGATGTGCTTCAGTGTCAGATTCATAATGACGCGGAAGGCAAGGTTGATCTGATCGATGCTGTCTCCGACCCCCATGGAGCTGACGGCAATGAGCCGCTTGACGCCATGCGTTCCCATGGCGGCCAGGATGCGCTTGGTGCCCTCGGCCTCCACAGGGTCGTTGCCCGGGCGGGTACCGAGCACACAGATCACCGCGTCGGCACCGGCGACGCAGGCATCGGCGGCAGCCTGGTCCAGCACGTCGCCGGTGATGACGCTGAGGCCGTCGCGGGCGGTGAGCTTAGCGGGGTCGCGGGCGAGCGCCTGGACCTGATGTCCAGCGGCGAGCGCCTGTTCCAGAACTTGACTACCGGTGCCGCCGGTGGCGCCGAAAAGGGCAATGCGCATGGCTCAAGCTCCTTGGGATGACGTGGCAGCGCGCTGAAAGACCATCATGTAATTGATGCCCTTGTAGCGGCTCAACGAGAAGTGGCGGTTGAGTGGATTGACGCGGACACCGGTCTCGTGGATCACCCTGAAGTCGCCTCCGAGGCCCTCGCGCAACTCGCGCGGCTTCACCAGCTTGCGGTAATGGTGCGTGCCTTTGGGCAGCCAGCGGAGGATGTACTCGGCGCCGATGATGGCGCTGAGCCAGGCCACCGGCGAGCGATTGATGGTGGCCACCACCATGACCCCGCCGGGGCGCACGAGCCGTCCGCAGCTGGCCAGGAAATCGGGCAGATGCTCCACATGCTCCACCACCTCCATGTTTAGGACGGCGTCGAAGGTGGCCCCGGTTGCGGCGAGGTCGTCGACGGTGATGAGCTGGTAGTCAATATCCGCACCGTTCCAGCTCGCATGAATCTCGGCGACGCGGACGTTCTTCTCCGTGATCTCGGTGCCGGTCACCTTGGCACCCAGGGCGTAGACGGATTCGCTCAAAATACCCCCGCCGCAGCCGATGTCGAGCACCTCCAGGCCCTCGAGCGGCCGCGCGGCCGACGGATCGCGGCCGAAGGCGGCACACAGTCTGTCGCGCACGTAGGTGAGCCGAAAGGCGTTGAGCTTATGCAGTGGCCAGAAGGGGCCTTGATCGTCCCACCAACGATGGGCCAGCTTCTCGAAGTATTCGACCTCGTTGGGATCGATGTCTGGGGCGGTGAGGTGGACTGCGGTCATGGGGGGCTCGGCGGGGCCAACATTGCTTGATGCGAGGATATCAGTCTGCGCCACATCCTTTGCAACCTGGGCAGCCGACCTCGCAGCCGCCGGCAGGCGAGCTCAGGATGCCCGCCGGCTCTGGGGACGTTGACGCGGCCCAAACCGCACTTCGCTAGAATCAGGACTCATGGGCTCCGATGCGCCGCCAGCTGGTCCGAAAGCCGAACGCCCGCTCGGGCTCGCCACCGCCCATTGTGCGTGCGACGGCACGGTGCCATTGTGGTGCGAGTCACACAAAAGGAGTGTTTGCCTGCATCCGATGCGCCTGCTGACCCACCTGCAATCTGCCGCCCGCCGGTTGCGGCCGGCGCTGCCCGGGCTCGTCGGCGTTGGAATGGCGTTGTTAGCGCTCGTGCTCTCTTTGGTCGTGTTCGGCGACCCGCAGCGCAGCGAGGCGCTGCTTTTGCCGGCCATCGTCGGCCTGCTCTGGTGCCTGTGCGCGTGGGTGTTGATCACGACCTTCGACGCGGTACCGGCGCCGGCGTCGGCGGTCCCTTCGCGCTGGGGCCGTTTCAAACGCAGGATCGCACGGGCCTGGTATTGGTTGCTCGCCCTAGCGTTTCTCGCCGTGACCGCGTCAGCACTGTTGCTCACTTACCGCCTCGTCGCCGAAGCCCTCGGCTGAGCCGCCGCGCGGGTTTGCCATCACCGGGTCCGACAGCCCCTTCCACCGGAGCCACCGCTTGAACGAAGACGCCATCGCATCTGCCTATGAACTGCTGCATAACTCGGTCATGACCTATGGCGGCGCGCCGGTGGGTACCGTCGCCGCCATCGCGGAGGGCGATGCCGAGGCGGAGAATTACCATGACTGCTTCGTGCGGGACTTCATCCCGTCGGCCCTGGTCTTCCTGGCCGACGGAAACACAGACGTCGTACGCAACTTCCTGCGCCAAGTGCTAAAGCTGCGTAGCCAGCACAAGCGCATCCACGGCCACGACATCGAGCCAGCTGTGCTGCCGGCAAGCTTCCGAGTCACGCTGGATGACGCCGGGGAGGAGCGCATCCGCGCGGACTTCGGCGACCACGCCATCGGCCGCGTCGCACCCGTAGACGCCATGATGTGGTGGGTGATCCTCCTCAATATCTACTGCCGCGCCACCGGCGACAGGGCGTTGGCCGCGGAGCCCGAGGTGCAGCGGGCGCTGCGCGGCATTCTGGAGCTCACCCTCCGGGAGGGCTTCGAGGTCTTCCCGACCCTACTGGTGCCGGATGGCGCTTTCATGATCGACCGGCGCATGGGCGTCTATGGCCACCCGTTGGAGATCCAGTCGCTGTTCTACGGCATGCTGGTGAGCGCGATCGAACTGCTGCGCGATACGCCCGAGTCCCACGACGTGCTAGTGCTCGCGGACAAGCGAGCCAACATGCTGCGCAACTATGTCCAGCTCTTCTACTGGCTGGACATGGAGCGCCTGAACGAGATCCACCGCTATCGCACCGAGGAGTTTGGCACCGGCAGCGTCAACATGCTGAACATCTACCCGGAGTCCATCCCGGAATGGGTCGTTGACTGGCTGCCGGCGCGCGCCGGCTACCTGGTAGGTAACCTGGGCCCCGGCCGCATGGATTTCCGATTTTTTGCGCTCGGCAACCTGCTCGCGATCATCTTTGGCATTACGAGTCAGCGTGAGGCCCAGGGCATCATGCGCCTCTATCAGGACCGCTGGGAGGACCTCGTCGGAAACATGCCCGCCAAGTTGGTCTACCCCGCCGTGGTCGGCAAGGAATGGATCTTTATGACCGGGAGCGATCCGAAGAACGTACCTTGGTCCTACCACAACGGCGGGAACTGGCCAGTGCTCATCTGGGCCTTCGTCGCCGCCGCCATGAAGACGGGCCGCGGCGATCTCGCCCAGCTCGCGCTGGACGTGGCCGACCACGGGCTGCCCCAGGCCAACTTCCCAGAGTATTACGACGGCCGCGCCGGCAACCTCATCGGCCGCCGCGCACACTTACGCCAGGTGTGGTCAGCGGCCGGGTACATCCTGGGGCACAAGCTTGTGGAGAACGAGAAGCTGCTCGATCTCTTCTGCGCCGTCGACCATCGCGAGCAGGGCGCATGAGGGCCAGGGGCGACCCCGCTTGGGCCCTCACTCCTCGGTTGACAACCGGCTGCCGCCTCTAAGACGCCGTCGTTCAGTGGTGTGAGGGGAACCCCCGCGCGAGGGGCTTACGGCTCCACGCGCAGGCACTGCAGCAGGTCCTGCAGGGTCGCCTCCTGCTGCCTGCCGATGAAGCGTGCCACCTGCTCCGCCAAGGGCGTGCGCCGCAGCAGCAATGCGCGCCGCACCGCCCGCGCGGCCGCGCCCTGGCGGCCCCGAGCCAGCTCCATCAGGGCATCCCGCAGCGCCTGCTCCGCTGCCTGCTCCACCGACTGCAGGGGCACGAGGTCCATGCCGCAACGGCGGCAGGTAGCGCTACCATCGGTGCGGGCGCGGCAGTTGGGGCAACGCTCCATCGGCTCAGGACTCCAGGTAATAGACGAGGTCCGACAGCTCGGCGACGGCCCGCTCCAGCCCCGCCATATCGGCAGCGGAAAGGGCGTCCTGGACGGTCTCCACGAGATTCACCAGATCCTCCTTGTCCTCGGGGTTGGCGTCGACCATCAGCCGCTCGGCCTTCTCCACCAGCGCCCGCGCCTGCACGACCTCGCGACGCTCGCTGGTTTCGGCATCAGTGCCCGCGGTGGCGTCCGCGGCTGTACGCTGGGCCTCACCGTCGATGAGCACAGACAGACGCTCCCGGGCGGCATCGAGCTCGTGCTGCTCGAGGCGCGCCGTAGCGTTGTCGATGGTGATGGCCTTCTCCAGACCAGTGCGTTTCTCCCGGGCCGTGACCTGAAGGATGCCGTTGACGTCCAACGCCAGGGTGAGGACGATAACATTGCCCGCGGGTACGTCACTCAGGCCTTCTACGCGAAAAGCGCCGATCTCGGTGTTATTCAGCGCGTCTGGATCTTCGCCCTGGAAGATGCGGACATCGATATTGCTCTGGCCATCGCCGATGGTCTGGAAGGCCTCGCTCTTGGTGGTCGGCAGCGGCGTGTGCTTGCGGATCACCGGCACGAACTTATACGGATAGAGGTCGCCGTCCAGCTCACCGAGGGCGCTCGTGCCGAAGGTGTAGGGCGTTACATCGACGAGCACCGAGGCAACCTGCTCGCCTGCGATGACGGCGGCCTGGATGGCGGCCCCGGCGGCAACGCACAGATCCGGGTTCACCTCGGCGCGGGGCTGCATGCCGAGGATGTCTTCTAAACGGCGCTGGATCAGGGGCGTGCGCGTGGCGCCCCCCACCAGCAGCACCTCGTCGAGATCGGACACGGCGAGCCCGGCGCCCTTGAGCGCGATGTGCACGGCTTCCAGGGTCTCTTCCATGTAGCCTTCGATCATGTCCTCGTAGGTACTGCGGTCGATCTCCAAGGACAGATTCAGCGGGCGGCCCTCGTGCTCTAGCAGGTATTCCTCGTCGATGCGCGCATAGGGGGCATCTGTGAGCGCGATCTTGGCCCCTTCGCAGGCGCGCTGAATGCGCGCCAGCGCACTGCGATGCGCGGTCGCATCAACGCCATGCGCCTCCTGGATATGCCCAAGCACGTGGTCCACGAGGCGGGTATCGAAGTCATCGCCGCCCAGGTGATTGTTGCCGTGACTCGCCAACACCTCGGTGACCTCGCCCGTCATGCGCACCACGGAGACATCGAAGGTGCCGCCGCCCAGGTCGTAGACCAGGATGGTGCGGGCACCCTCGTGGTCGGCCTCATAGGCGAGGGCAGCGGCGGTGGGCTCGTTGATGATGCGCACGACATCGAGGCCCGCCAGCTCGCCGGCATCGCGGGTCGCTTGGCGCTGGGCATCGGAGAAATAGGCCGGCACCGTGATGACGGCCTTCTCGACCGGCTGGCCCAGCGCGTCCTCGGCAGCGCCCTTCAGACGCTTCAAGATCAGCGCCGAGATCTCCTCCGGGCGGTAGGACTGCTCGCCCAACTGCAGGGGCACGTCCTCGCCCATGCGCCGCTTCACCGAGCGGATGGTGCGCTCCGGGTAGAGCGTGTACTGATTGCGCGCGGCCTGACCGATCAGCAGCGCGCCATCATCCGCGAGGCCCACCACGGACGGGAGCAGCTTCGCGCCGTCCACATCGATTACGTGCGCAGTACCACCCTGGACCACGGCCACTTCCGAGTTGGTGGTGCCAAGGTCGATACCGATAATGACGTCGCTCACGCTGTTGACTCCGTGTTCTGGTCCGTGGTTTGAGGTGCATCGGGGCGGTTCACGACCACCTCGGCAACGCGCAGTAATTGATCTTGCAGCAGCCAGCCGGGGCGCAGCTCGGCGACGACCTCGCCGGTTGGGCGCGCCGGGTCCCGTGCCAGCTCGGCGGCGTGCATCCGCTGCGGGTCGAAGTGCCGGCCGACGGCACTGAGCGGTCGAGCGCCGTATCTCGCCAGAGTTTCGTCGAATCGTCGCAGGTTCATGGCCATGCCCTCGGCGAGGGAGGCGATGAGCTGCGGCGCGCGGCGGCGGCGCCCGAGCCAGCCGGGGCGAAAACGCGCGGCCTGCTCGTGGCCGGCTTGCATGCGATCGCGCAGCTCCAGCAGATCCAGCAGCAGCGCTCGGCGGTCCGCCACGTACAGCTCCGCACAGCGACGCCCCTGCTCCTCGCCCAACCGGGACTGGGCCTCGCGCAGGGTGTCGAAGAGGCTGCGGAACTCCTCCAGTGCGCCTTTCACTTGCCGGGATTCCAGCTTGACCTCGTTCTTGAGTGCGCCGAGTTCAGTGAGCAGCGTGAAGAGGTCCGGCGCGGACCCGAACGCCCCGTCCTGCGCCAGCCCGGGCGTCGGCGCGGTGGTCTCGGCCGCGGCCGCCCCGGAGCCATCGGCGGCATCGAGATAGGCGCGGAACTGCGCCGTTAGCGCATCCTTGGTCGCCACATCCATCAAGGCTCGCCCCGCAGCAAGGCCTCGATGAGCGTGCGCTCAGGGCGCGCCGGTGCGCCGACGGGTGCGGCCCGTTCCAGAATGTCGGCGGGCGCCGGCGGTGTGGTGTCGAAGAGCGCGTGTGCGGACCGATCGCGCGCGGTGCGAAGCTGCTCATAGGCCGTGCGGACAGCGCTGAAGCGCGCCGCATCGCGCTCCGGCGGGCAGCGTTTGATGGCGTCCAGGTAGGCGCGCTCGACAGCGGCATCGTTGGCATCCGGCGTCAGGCCGAGGATCAGGTAGGGGTCGCGCATCAGAACAGGGTCAGCTGATCGGGCTCATCGTCATCGTGATCGGCGGCAGCATCATCACGCCGGCGGCCCCGGCGGCGGCCGCGCCGCGGCGGTGGGGGCGAGTTTACAAAGGGATCGAAGTCACCGCCGCCGTTGAGCAGATCCACAAGCAGCTCCACCGCGGCGTCGGCGCCAAGCTCGCGTTCGACCTCCTGAACCTGACGGATAATTTCCGGGGGCGCACCAAGGATCTCGAGTGCCTTCTTGAGACCGATCATGCGGATGAGCGTGATGATATGCGGGGGTACGGCGCCGGTCTCGGCGGCGTCGCGCTCGACGGGGAACGGCATGGGTGGAACGCTCGGCGGCCCACCGCCGAAGCCGCCGCCGAAGCTCATCCCCGGCATGGCCTCTTCGATGCGCAGCGCTGTGCGCATGTCGCCGCGGTCACGGGCGCGCGCCAGTGCCTGCTCCAATTTCCACAGGTCCTTCATGGAACGGTAGTCGAAGCCGCGAGGATATTTGGCCTCGAAGCGGTGCAGCTCGAAGATGGGCTCGCCCGGCCAACGTTGCAGCGCCGCCGTCGCTGCCTGCTGGCGGGCCTTGTTCAGCCCGCAGCGCGCCAGGGTATCGCAGCCGGTCTCTAGCTCTGTGCGCGAGAGTACCCGCCACGGCGCCTTCATCAGCGGCGCATCCAGTGCCTGGGCGCTCGCTTGGCTCGGGGTGTGGTCCGTATCCAGACCGGCGCGCAGCCGGGCCAGCGTGGCGGTGAGGTCATCCCCGTCACGGACCTGCGGTTGCTTCAGCTGCAGCCGACGGTTGACGGTGGCGGGTCGGACGTCCAGCGCGTCGGCGGCGAGCATCAGCTCCAGCCGCTCGGCAAGCCCCGCGCCCTGCTGCGTCTGCTCATGAATCTGCTCACGCAGCGCATCGATACCCGCCTTGTCGCCGTCCATCACGGCCAGTAGCGCCGTGCTCAGCGCAAGGCGCCGGCGCAGCTGCTCGTCCCGCGCCCAATCCTGGGCCGTCGCGAGCTCTTTGCGCGCGAGGTCGGTGCGCGCCTTGGCCACCTGCTTGCGCGCATGCGCCAGATGCGCACTGACCAGGCGCCCGCGCACGCCGCTGTTGATGGGATCGATATCGAGGATCTGCCGCGCGACCCCGGCGGCCTTCTTGAACGAGCCAGCGTCCAGCGCGATGTCCATCGCCGCCTCCAGCAGCCCCATATCTTGCGGCCAACGTGACTGCGCCTGGTCCAGCAGCCGGCGGGCGTCCTTGCGCTGACCGGTGCGTCGGTAGTAATGGATCAGGCGCAGGTAGGTGGCCCGGTCATCCGGGTCCCAGGCCAGGCTCGCCTCCAGTTGCTGGGCCGCGACGCCGTCGCAATCGTCGAAGTCGACGCCGAACGAGGCCAGGATATCGGCATCGGCATCGGCACGACGCAGCAACAGCGCAATGCGCAGCGCCAGCTCCGGGTCCGGTGTCCGGCTGGCGCGCAGGCGCTGCTCCAGCAGCTCCGCACACCGCTGCCAGCACGCCAGCGCCTCCCACGGCTCTTCGTTTGGGTCTGTGGTCCAGGCATCGAGCAGGGCCTGCTCAAAGCCGTCCGGATGCACACCGCCGACCTCAGTGAGCCAGCCCTCGGGGTCGTCGCCGTGCGCATGGACGGCCAGGTTCAGGACCTTGCGCCTGACCCAGTCCTTGCCCAGTGCCTGCGCATGGCGTTGCAGCAAACGCACCAGTGCCGTCGCCGAGGGTTGGCTGCCGAGCTGCTGCAGCGCCTCCCACAGGGCGATGCGCTGCGGCGGCCAGCCCCGCAGCACGCAGGCCATGCGCACCGCGTTCGGGCCGGCGTCCGCGGCGGCGCCCAGAAACGCCGTCTCTGGCAGCAGGCTCAGCAGGGCGGCGCGCTTCAAGGGGGCGAAGGGAGAAGCCTCCTCGACGCGTTCGAGCAGCGACTGCGCCTCGGCCGGTGCCTCCGCGCGGCGCAGCAGCGCCTTCAGGATCTGTACCCAATCGCGGTAGGGTGAACGGAAGGGCATCGCGGCAAGTGACGCGTGCAGGGACGCATCGTCGCGCTCGCAATAGGCCGCAAGGGCCGCGAGTGCGGGCTCGGCATAACGACGCACCGGCTCATCTTCCGGCAGACGCTCAAGCAGGGCACGGCCACCGCCGAGCACACGCGCCGCGAGCTGGGCGCGGATGGCCGCGAGCTGTTCCGGCGGGCGGCGAGCAGCCCCATCCGCGGCCAGCACGGCAAGGATCGCATCCGGCCGATCCAGGCGCAGCAGCAGTGCCGCATGGTCGGGCGGCATGGGCGCAGCCGGATCCAATGCGGCGCGGTTCTCCCAGATCGCGAGGGCCTCCTTCAGCATGCCCTTCGCGGCGAGCTCGCCGGCCCGTCCGGCGTAGGCTTCCGCGAGACCGCGCCGCCAGTCGGCGCGGCTTTCGCGCTTCAAGAGCTCCTTGTAGGCCGCAATGGCGTCACGCCAGTGCAGGGTCTGCAATGCCTCCCGAGCGCGCGCCTCCAGCGCCGATGTTGCGACCTCCTGCTGGCCGCCGCCGGAGCGCGCCTTGCGCCGCTTCTGCTTCTTCGACATAGGAAGCTGTGTGCTGGTTGATGGCACCGCGATCGCCGCGGCGAGTGTGTATCCGACCCGCCAGGCCGGCCCCTGAGGCCGTTAGGCCCTCGAGAAGGTCTCAGGGTAGCATCACCCGCGCGATCAGCAACGGAGCCCGGCCGGCCCCTTCGTGCAATGTTCCACGGGGCGTGTCATTGCCGCAATGCGCGCACGCGATCTAGCAGCGCGGGGTCATCCCACTCCCGCTCGCCTTGAGCGCGATACACGATACGTCCCGCTGGGTCGACCACAAAGGTCGTTGGCAACCCCTTCATGGGCCATTGCTGGGACACGCTCATATCCGTGTCCATGGGCAGCGGGAAGTCCACCGGCACCTGCTCCAGGAAGGGGGTGATCTCGTCTTCGCTCTCTCCGACATTGATGGCGATGAGCATGACGCCGTCGTCCTGGAGCTGCTCCCAGGCACGCTGCATGGCGGGCATCTCGGCCCGGCAGGGCGGACACCAGGTGGCCCAGAAGTTGATGATGACGGGCTGGCCCTGCACGTCTGCGAGGCGATAGATTTGGCCGTCCGGGCCTTGTAGCTCGAAGCCAGGGGCCGCAGGCTGGTCTGGCATCGCCTCGAGCAGGCCCACGGCGGCTGCATCAGCCGTTGCAAGATCTGCGGCCCCGGTGGTGTCGGGGTCAGGCGCTGCCTGCGCAGCAACGGGCAAAGTCGGCAAGGCCGCCGCGAGGGCGACGAGCAGGGCGGCTGTCGGGGCATGCTGCATGTGTCTTTCCTCCTGAGATCGGCGCTCTGAACGCTGGCGCACGCCGGCGAGGTTACCATGGACAGCGGTCGGCACCTGGTCGGCGGAAACGCGGCGGGCCCCTGAGGTCCCGGACCGCAAGCGCAGGGGACGCGGGTCAATCAGCGGGACGGATAGTTTGGCCCGGCAACCTCGGACGACTCTGCCAGCAGTGCCCGCACCGGGGCGAAGGAGCGCCGGTGGATAGCACAGGGCCCATGCTGGCGCAGCGCCGCCAGGTGCGCGCGCGTGCCGTAACCCTTGTGGCGTGCAAAACCGTAGTGGGGATACTCGGCGTCGAGGTCCTGCATGGCCCGGTCCCGGGCGACCTTAGCGAGGATCGAAGCCGCGCTGATTGAAGGCTCCAGCGCATCGCCCCCCACCACGGCGCGGGCAACGCAGGGCAGCCCCTCCGG
The DNA here is from genome assembly GCA_964524185.1 of uncultured Thiohalocapsa sp. GTDB lineage: Bacteria > Pseudomonadota > Gammaproteobacteria > Chromatiales > Chromatiaceae > Thiohalocapsa. The sequence goes on from CAZGCI010000006.1 coordinate 13,493, forward strand.
GCAGCGGTTGCCGTCCACCAACGCCACTGTCGGGGTGGTATGCAGGGCCAGCACGGCGCGGCGCATGGCGAGCATCGACGCCTGCAGGATGTTGAGGCGGTCGATCTCCAGGTGACTCGCCCAGGCCACGGCCCAGGCGACCGCCGTCTCCTCGATGCACGGCACCAGCCCCTCGCGGACAGCAGCACTGAGCCGCTTGCTGTCGCCCAGGCCAGCTGGAATCCGCATCGGGTGCAGAATCACGGCGGCGGCACAAACCGGTCCAGCGAGCGGGCCGCGGCCGGCCTCATCCACTCCGGCGATGAGGGCAGCGCTCGTCGCTGTGGGCACCATGCTCATGCCTGCGCCCGTCGATCGGCCAGCAACTGGGCGATACGCACGGCCCCGGTGCGCGCCGCGTCACGACGCAGCTGGAGATGGATCTCCGCGTAACGGCGGCGGATGGCGGCGCGCCGCGGGGCGTCGTCAAGCAAGGCTAGCAGCGCCGGGCCCATCAAGTGTGCCCGGCAGCGCCCCTGGATGAACTCCGGAGCCAGCGCCTCGCCGGCGAGCAGGTTGGCCATGGCCGCGTAGGGCACCTTGATGAGCCGCAGCGCCTTCACGAGCGCAAAGGTCAGCGCGTTCAGCCGATAGGCCACCACCATGGGCCGCCGCAGCAGCAGGGTCTCCAGGGTCGCGGTGCCGGAAGCGGTGAGCACCACGTCCGCCGCAGCAATGGCCCTGCGGCTGCCGCCATCGAGGAGCTGCAGGTCCAGCTCGGGGGCAACCCGGGTATGCTCCGCCTCGAATAGGGCGCGCAGCCCGGCGGAGACCATGGGCACGACGAAACGCAGTGCTGGCCGATGTTGTCGACACCAGCGCGCCGTTTCCAGCATCGGTGCGGCGAGTCGGGAGACCTCGCTCCGGCGGCTGCCGGGCAGCAGCGCAACGACGGTGTCGCTGGCGCCCAGACCCAAGTCGGCCCGCGCCGTGCCGCCCTGGTCCACGACGGGTATTTCGTCCGCCAGCGGATGACCGATATAGTGGGCCTCTACGCCATGCTCGCGCAGAAAGGCCTCCTCGAACGGAAAGATACACAGCAGCACATCCACCGCACGGCGAATGGCGCGTACGCGCCCGCGCCGCCAGGCCCAAACGGTGGGACTCACCAGATGTACCGTGGGGATCCCGCGCTGGCGTAGTCGGCGCTCCAGCCCGATGTTGAAGTCCGGCGCATCGATGCCGATGAAGGCCGCCGGCGGCGCTGCAGAGAAATACGCCACCAGCTCGGCGCGGGCACGCAGCAGATCGGGCAGCTCCCGCAGCACCTCCACCAGCCCCATCACCGACAGCCGCTCCTGGGGCATCAGGCTCGAACAGCCCTCAGCCAACATGCGCGGGCCGGCCACGCCGACGAGCTCCACATCGGGCAGCACCTCGCGCAGCGCGCGCGCCAGTGCGGCGCCAAGCAGATCGCCGGAGGGCTCGTTGGCGACGATGCCGAGGCGCTGCGTCACCGCACGATGCTGCGGCTGCTGTCCGCGACGAAGTCCGCAAGCCGCTGCAGCTCCGGGTGCCCACCGGCGAGTTCGCGAATCTGCGCCATCGCATCCACGAGCTTGAGATTACCGAGGTATAGCAGCCGATAGGCGCGGCGCAGCGCGGCAATGGACTCGGGTGAAAACCGTCGGCGTCGCAGGCCTTCTGCATTGATGCCCCGCGGCTGGGCTGGATGCCCGCCGATGGTCAGGTAGGGTGGCACGTCCTTCGCGATCACCGTGCCCATAGCGCTGAAGCTGTGGGTGCCGATGCGGCAGAACTGGTGCACGATGCTGAAGCCCCCCAAAATGGCCCAGTCTTGTACCTCCACGTGACCGCCGAGGGACGCGGCGTTGGCCATGATGACGTTATCGCCAATGACGCAATCATGTGCGACGTGCGTATAGGCCATGAAGAGATTGTCGTCGCCGATGCGCGTCTCGCCCTTATCCTGCACCGTGCCGCGGTGGATGGTGGCGCATTCACGGATGACATTGCGCGCGCCGATGACCAGCAGCGTTGCTTCGCCGTCGTATTTCTTATCCTGGGGCTCCTCCCCCACGGAGGCGAACTGGAACACGCGCGTCTCGGCGCCGATGTGAGTCGGCCCGCGCAGCACGGCATGGGGGCCGATGACGCAGCCGGCGTCTAGATGGACCCCGGCGCCGACGATGGCGTAGGGGCCGATTTGCACATCCGACGCTAGCTCCGCCGCGGCATCCACGATGGCGGTGGCATGAATACGGGGCTGGTCCAAAACTCAGAAATCCCGGGCCGTGCACATAATTTCGGCGGTGGCGACGGTCCTTTCGTCCACTCGCGCTGCACCGGCAAACTTCCAGATGCCGCGCTTGACGTGCAACACGCTGACCTCGAGAAAGAGCTGGTCACCGGGCTCCACCGGTTGTTTGAAGCGCGCCTTGTCGATACCGACGAAGTAGTACAAGGATCTTTCGCCCACCTCATCCGGGCGGGACTCCATGGCCAGCAAGCCCGTCGCCTGGGCCATCGCCTCGATGATCAAGACCCCCGGCATCACCGGCCGTAGTGGAAAATGCCCCGTAAAATACGGCTCGTTGATACTGACGTTCTTGAGGCCAAGCAGGCGCTTGTTTTGCTCGAATTCCAGGACTTTATCAATGAGCAGAAACGGATAGCGGTGCGGCAGGAGACGCAACACCTTATGAATGTCCATCGTAATCAATGCTGCCTCCAGGGCCCCTGACGAGACACTGTTGCAAGGCCCGCCATCGCGGTACGCCGGCGAAATCGGTCGCTACCGCACGGAAGGCGTGGGAAGCGCATGTCGCCGCGGTGGATGCCTTGCAGCATCGTCCCTTTGTTGACGTTGTTATGGATCCGTTGGCGCCGGCTTGTGCACGTCCGCCCAGGACCGCGCTGCCTTTGTCCGACCGTGGGTCCGCACCCCGGGTCCGGCGGCGCCTGCATAGGTTAAGGGATTATTACTCGTCTGCTAGCGGCGGCCTGTCGTCGTCCACCGTCGCGCCCAGGGCACGCTCCAAACGCTGCACACGCCCATACAGCACTTCCAGCCGACGCAGACGCGCGATGGTGCGCCGCCAATCGGCGTTGGGCATGGCCGGGATGCCGCTGCTATACACCCCCGCGTGCGGCTGCGACCGGGTAACCATCGCCATGCCCGTAAAATGCACGTCGTCACCGATGTGCAGATGGCCTGCCATGCCCACGGCACCGGCCACCGTGCAGCGTGCGCCGATGTGCGTCGACCCGGAGATGCCGGAGCACGCTGCCATGGCGGTATGCTCGCCGATCACGACGTTGTGACCGATCTGCACCAGATTGTCGATCTTCACGCCATCGCCGATGATCGTGTCTTCGATGGCGCCGCGATCCACCGAGCTGTTGGCACCGATCTCGACGTCATCACCAAGGCGCACGCCGCCGACCTGCGGAATCCGCACCCAGCGCTCACCGTCTCGCGCAAAGCCAAAGCCCTCGCGACCAATGACGGCGCCGGGATGCAACAACACTCGGGCGCCGATGCACGCGCGCTTACAGATCACCACCTGCGCCACTAGCCTCGTGCCCTCGCCGATGCTGGCTCCGGCACCCACGGAGCACTGCGGCCCAACCTCGACATCCGCGGCAATGCGAACACCCGCTGCAATGACGCAGAGCGGACCAATGGAGGCGCTGGGGTGGATCACCGCCGTCGCATCGACCGCGGCAGTGGGATGGACGCCGGCCGGCGCCCGATCCGGCGCGTGCAAGGCCGCCGCCGCTCGGGCAAAGGCAAGCTCTGGATTGTCAGCCACGAGTGCGCTGCAAGGCGCCTGACCCACATCCGCAGCGCGCAGGATGACCGCCCCTGCCTGGGTCTCCGCAAGACGTGCGCGATAGCGCGCATCGGCCAGAAAGCTCAGGCTTTGACGATCTGCCGAATCCAGGGAGGCGACGCGCACGAGCGAGACGTCAGCCCCCACCAGGCGCAGACCGAGGTCTGATGCGAGTTGGCTCGCCGCGATAGCCACGGACTCAGTCGACCTGCGCGGAGCTTGCAACGCGCATCAGTCGCGCCGAAACTCTTCTTTCAGACGCTCAACCACATCCGCTGAGATGTCGATACGATCGCTGAAGTACACGACGCCTTCGCTGACGATGAGATCGATATCCTGCTCCTTGGCAACCCGCCTCACCACCTCTTCCACCTGTTTGACGAGCTTGGTGCGCAGCTCACTCTGGCGTAACGCGAAATCCTCCTGCAACTCGGCCTTCGCGTAGCGCAGCCGGCGCTTGCGAGCGCGGATGTCATTCTGCAGCCGCTTGACCTCTTCTTCCTTCATCAAGGCGCCGTCGCGCTCGAGCCGCTCGTTGAGCTGATCTAGGCTCTCCTGCTGGTCCAACAGATCTGCCTCGCGTTCCGCAACCTCGGCACTCAACATCTGCCTCGCCTCCTCGTATTGAGGCGACTCCTCGACAACGCGATTCGGATCAATGACGGCAATCCTGAGCTCACGCGCAGCGGGCGTCGCAGCCGCCAAAACGCCAGCCATCAGCAGAATCGCGCGCAGTGGAGCGGAACGAAGCATCGGATCTAAAACGTTTGGCCGAAGGTGAACTGAAAGACCTGCTCCTCGTCTTGATCCTCTTTGTTGAGCGGGTAGGCGAGGCTGACCGTGAGCGCCCCTACAGGTGAGAGCCAGGCGAGGGACACGCCGCTGGAGTAGCGCAAATCACTGAGATCGAAGCCCGTCGGAGCCACCAGGTCTGTATCTTTCGTCCACCAGACATTGCCGAAGTCGAGGAAGGCACCGACCCGGACGGTATTTTCCAGGTTCTCACCGAGGGGTGGCGGCGCATAGACCTCGAGCCCACCAGCCAGCTCGAGATTACCGCCCACCGGATCATTGTCGAGGGTGGTCTCCCGCGGGCCAAGAGTGTTCGCCTTGAAGCCCCGCACGCTGCGCGGCCCGCCGGAGAAGAAGTTCTCGAAAAACGGCAGTGTCTCTGTGTCGCCATAACCGTCGCCGAAGCCGAGGTCTCCCTTCAGGGCCAAGGTGACGCGCCGGGTCAGGGGCACGTATTGCCGCCCGCGATACGTGAGGCGGTAGTACTGCAGATCGCTCCCCGGGATCGCGATCTCTCCAGACAGGCTGTGCAACATGCCCTCGCTCGGGAAGACCGCCGAATCTCGGGAATCGTTGATGTAGCTCGCCGTTAGAAAGAAATCATTAAAGACATCGCCGTTCTCAGCGACGAAGTCCTGTGCGAGCAGGGAGCGGCCGGCGTAGAACTTGGTGTACTGATAATAGGCGCCGACGCCCGCCCGTGCGGTATCGGAGATGGGGAGGCCAAAATTGATGGCTGCACGCCCGATGTCGGTGGAGTAGTCGGCGCCGATCAGCTCATCGAAGTCCGTCGACCGATAGCTGAGATCGAAGCCGCGGCTAATGCCGTCGATGGTGTAGTAAGGATTCGTGTACGCCAGCCGATACAGTTGATTGGTGCGGCTGGTGTTGAAGGCAAAGGCCAATCGCTTGCCAGTACCGAGAAAATTCGTCTGGGAGATACTCGTGTTGAAGATCAGGCCCTCGGACTGCGAGAAGCCAATGCCGGCCATCAAGTTGCCCGACGGGCGCTCCTTCACGGTCACGTTCACGTCGACTTGATCGGCCGTGCCCGGCACCGCTGGCGTTTCGATATTGACCTCTTCGAAGTAGCCCAGTCGTTGCAGGCGCTCGCGTGAGCGTTTGACGAGCTCTGTGGAGAACCAGGCCGTCTCGAGCTGGCGCATCTCGCGGCGCAGCACCTCGTCGCGGGTGCGCGTATTGCCCTGCATGTTCACCCGACGCACATAGACACGCTTGCCCGGATCGATGAAGAAGGTGACCGCAACGGTGTTGGCCTCCTCGTCCACCTCGGGCACGGCGTTGACGTTAGCGAAGGCGTAACCCTCGTCACCGAGCAGTTTGGAGATGCGGTCCGCACTCTCCGTCGCAGTCCTGCGGGAGAACACCTCGCCGCGTCGCATGTGGATCAGCGGAAACAGCCGCGTCGCCGGCACGGACGGCTCGCCAGCGAGCTGGATGTCACTGACACGGAAGACATCGCCCTCCTCCACCGCGATGGTGAGATAGATATCCTTCTTGTCCGGGCTAATGGAGACCTGGGTGGAGGTGATCTGAAACCCAATGTACCCGCGGTCGAGGTAAAACGAGCGCAGCGACTCCAGATCGCCGGAGAGCTGCTGCCTCGAGTAGCGGTCGTTCTTCGTATAGAACGAAAGCCAATTGGTGGTGCCGAGCTTGAATTCCCTCAACAGCTCCTTGTCCGTGAAGGCCTCGTTGCCGACGATGTTGATCTGCTTGAGGCGCGCCGTCAGGCCCTCGTCGACCTCGATCCGAACGGCGACGCGATTGCGCTCCAGGGGCGAGACCGCGGAGATAATGCCAACGCCGTATTTACCCGAGGCGAAATACTGGCGTTGCAGCTCCTGCTCGATGCGATCGAGCACGGAGGGGTCGAATACCCGCCCCTCGGCCAGACCCACCTCCCGCAGGCCCTCTTTGAGCACGTCGGTGTTGAGCGACTTGTTCCCGGTGATCTGGATGTCCGCAACGGCGGGTCGCTCACGCACAGCAACGACGAGGATATCGCCGTCGCGCTCCACCGCGACGTCCTCGAAGAAGCCGGTGCCGTACAACGTGCGGATGATTTGTGCCGTGACCGAATCACTGACGGTGTCGCCCACCTGCACGGGCAGATAGTTGAAAATGGTGCCGGCGGCAATGCGCTGCAGCCCCTCGACCCGGATGTCTTCGATCTGGAAGACCTCCGCCAGGGCAGGCGCGGCCAAGAGCAGCAGCGCCAGACAGGCGGAACGGACAGGCCGGCGGACGCCGGCGAATCGAACGTTGGGTTGTGTCACGCTTCCCCCGGACGCGTTGACCGGATGCAAACGACCCGCGGCCATCGCAACAGCGCCCAAGGCGAGAGAAAGCTTGCACTCGGTACCCACGGCGCGCGGTGCCAGAGAGGGCGCGCGTGATTCAGCTACTGCAATGCTCGACTGCGACGGTCGGTGGAAACCGCGTCTTCGCTGTCCTTTCAGGTCTCGCCAGGGATCGCGAATGGCCGCCCGGTCCCCCGAAAGCGCAGTATAGGGCAAGCGGACCCGCTAGCCAAAGATTCGAGCAATATCGACGTAGAAGGCCAATGTCATCAAGCAAAGTATCATCAACATACCGAGACGTTGGCCCTGCGCTTGCACGGACTCCGGCAGCGGGCGCCCCAGCACGGCTTCTACCGCGAAGTAGAGCAGATGGCCCCCGTCGAGCACGGGGATCGGCAGGAGGTTGAGCAGTCCAAGGCTGACGCTCAGAAGGGCGAGAAATTGGAGGTAAGGCTCAACACCAAATCGCGCCGTCTTGCCAGCGGCGTCGGCAATGCCGATGGGGCTGCTGAGATTCTCCACCGATGCGCTACCCACCAGCATGCGCCCGACGATGCGAAGCGTCACCGCCGAGAGATCGCCCACCCGCCACAGCGCCCCGGTGAAGGCGTCCAGCGGACCGTGACGCACCAACACTTCGACCTCGTCGAAGAGATCGTCGGGCACCTTGGGTCCAGCGCCGATGCGGCCTACCTCACGCCCGTCATCGAGCGTGACGATCAACGGCGTCAGCATCAGTGCCTGCTCGAGTCCGTCGCGCTCAATCAGGAGCGAAACGGGCTCCCCGGGATGCGCTTGAACCGCTTCAACGAAGTCCGACCAGGCGCCGATCGCCTCGCCGTTGACCGCCAAGATACGATCGTCCGGCGCAAGCCCCGCAGCGGCGGCGGGTTGTTCGGGAACCACCTCAGCGACCACCGGCGGGATGCTCGGGGTGACACTCTGAAGCCCCACCTGAGACAAGAATCCGCGCCCAGGATCAAGCGGCGCGAGGGCTGAGGCAGGCAGCGTGCGCACGACGCGATCGTCGTCGCGCGTGGCCACGGTGACCGCCACATCGTTACCGCCGAGGGAGGCGGACAGGAGGGCAAACCAGAAATTGCCCCAGGTGGTGACCTCACGGCCGTTGACGCGCTCGATTCTGTCCCCCGGTGCAAACTGGGCCTCCGCCGCGATGGACTCCGGTGCAACTGCGCCCACCTCCGCTAGCACGCCCGATTCACCTGCCATCAAGAGGCCCCAGTACAGCAGGATGGCGAGCAGAAAGTTGGCGACGGGCCCCGCAGCGACGACGAGGCTGCGCTTCCACAACGGCTGGTTGTTGAACGCGTAGGGACGGTCCTCCGGAGCAACCTCTTCCTCGCGCTCGTCGACCATTTTGACGTAACCGCCGAGCGGCAGGGCAGCGATGACGTACTCGGTGTCGTCGCCCGGGCGGCGCCAGCTGAAGAGGGCTTTGCCGAAGCCGATGGAGAACCGCAGCACCTTGATGCCGAGCTTACGAGCCACCCAGAAGTGCCCGAACTCGTGGATGGTCACCAGCACGAGGATGGCCACGAGGAAGGCCGCGACATTGATGAGGATCGTGAGCATGGCCTATGCGACCAGCGCGGTGACGCGTTGTTCCGCAGTGCGCCGCGCAGCGGCGTCCACGGCGAGCACATGTTCCAGGCCGCTCAGGTCCACCGGCTCCGAGGGCAGCCGATCCATGGTCTGCTCAACCACCCGGGCGATGTCGGTGAAGCCGATGCCGCCGGCCAGGAAAGCGCCCACGGCCACCTCGTTAGCGGCGTTCAGCACCACGGGCGCCGTGCCGCCCTCGTGCGCCGCTCGGTAAGCGAGCCGCAGGCAGGGGAAGCGTTCCGGCGCCGGCGGCTCGAAGTCGAGTCGGGCGATCTCGAACAGGTCGAGGGGTGCGACCCCTGCGTCGATGCGCTCAGGCCAGCCGAGGGCATGGGCGATGGGCGTGCGCATATCCGGGTTGCCGAGCTGCGCCAGCACCGAGCCGTCGGTGTACTGCACCATGGAGTGAATGACGCTTTGGCGATGCACCACCACCTGAATCCGGTCGGGGCTGGTGGCGAAGAGCCAGCAGGCCTCGATAATCTCGAGGCCCTTGTTCATCATGGTCGCGGAGTCGACCGAGATCTTCCGCCCCATGCTCCAGTTCGGGTGAGCGATGGCCTGCTCGGGCGTCACAGCCTCCAGGATCTGCGGGTCAGCGTCGCGGAAGGGTCCTCCAGACGCCGTCAAAAGGATCCGCTCGACCCCGGCTTCCGGCAGACCACACTCATGGGCGGGCGGCAGACATTGAAAGATGGCGTTGTGCTCGCTGTCGATGGGAAGCAAGGTCGCGTGATTGTCCCGCGCGGCGTTCATCAAGAGAGCGCCTGCCACCACCAAGGCCTCCTTATTGGCCAGCATCAGGCGTTTCCCTGCACGTGCCGCAGCGAGGCTGGACATGAGTCCCGCAGCACCGACGATGGCGGCCATGACGTAGTCCACCTCGGTCAGCGCGGCCACCTCGGTGAGCGCGTCGGCGCCGCGCAGCACTTGCGGCGGGTCGGCCATGTCCGCAAGCAACGCCTCAAGCGTCGCGGCTGCAGTGGTGTCCACCATCACGGCATAGCTAGGCCGAAACCGGCGGCACTGCGCCGCGAGCCGCTCTGCGTTGCGGTGCGCCGTCAACGCGACGACCCGAAACCGTTGTGGATGTCGGGCAACGACGTCGAGCGTGCTGACGCCGATGGAGCCCGTTGAGCCCAAGATCGCGATGCCTTTCATTGCACCAACCCCAACCAGAACAAGCCCAAAACGAACACCGGCGCCGCGGCGGTCATACTGTCGATGCGGTCCAACACCCCGCCGTGGCCCGGCAAGAGCGTACCCGCGTCCTTGACGCCACGCCGGCGTTTGAGCCAACTTTCAAATAGATCACCCACCACGGACAGTGCCACGGTGATCATGCCGAGCAGCACCAGTGCCGCCGTGGCCGTGGCCCCCAAACCCAGCGCAACGCCGGCGAGCAGCAGGCCGAGGCCGCTCGCGACCAGGGCACCTAGGAGGCCCTCCCAGGTCTTGCCCGGGCTAAGCTGCGGGGCAAGCTTGCGCCGACCGAAGCGCCCGCCGACGAAATAGGCCGCGGAGTCTGCCAGGGCGATCAAGCAGATCAGTCCGAGCACCGCGACGGGCCCACCGCTGACCTCGCCGTGCAGGCGCACCAGTGCCAGCCAGGGCGCAGCAAGGATCAAGAGGCCCAATGCCAGCAACAGACGATCCGACGCACTCGTCGCCGGCCGCAGTGGCAAACGGCGCAGCGTCAGGGCGACGATGAGCCACCACAACACCGCGGGCACCAAAAGATCGACACCCGCGGAGCCCACCCAGAGCAGCACCAGTGTCAGCCCAAGCGCCAAGACAGCGGTTGCTCGCGCCGCCGGCCGGACGACACCGACGAGCAGCCCCCACTCCCAGGCAGCCAGCAGGACGATGATGGCCATGACGACTGCGAAGAGTGCCGTGGGCAACAGCAGCACGGCGGCGACGACGCCTGGCACGAGCCAAGCCGTGGTAAGTAAGCGCTGGCGCAGGGCGTCGTTCGGCACCGTTGCCTCAGCCGCCCACGGCGTGGGCGCTGGCCGCGATCTGCTCACTGGTGAGCCCGAAGCGCCGCTGCCGCCGGGCGAAGTCATTCAGCGCGGTGGCATAGGCGTCGGCATCGAATTCCGGCCACATGAGGTCCGAGAAGTAGAGCTCGGCGTAAGCAGATTGCCAGAGCAGGAAATTGCTGATGCGCTTCTCGCCGCCGGTGCGGATGAACAGGTCCGGATCTGGCACGTCCGGAAAGGAGAGTCGCGAGGCGACGGTAGCCTCGTTGATGGCGTCGGGCGACAGCCGCCCGGCAGCCGCCTCACGGGCGAGGGCACGCACCGCCTGCGTGATGTCCCAGCGGCCGCCGTAGTTGGCGGCCACCTGGAGCGTGAGCCGGCGATTGTGGCAAGTGGCAGCCTCTGCTGCCTCGAATTGCGCGCGCAGACGGTCGGAAAATGCGGATAGATCGCCGATCGTGCGCAGCCGCACGTCGTGCTCGACGAGGCGCTGAACCTCCGCCTGCAGCGTGCTCATGAAGAGCTCCATCAGGACGGTGACCTCGCCGCGCGGACGGCGCCAGTTCTCACTGCTGAAGGCGAACAGCGTGAGTACGCCGACACCTTGTCGAATGCTCTCCTCCACCACGGCGCGCACGCTCTTTGCGCCGGCACGATGGCCGGCGCTGCGTGGGAGGCCGCGCTGGTTGGCCCAGCGCCCGTTGCCATCCATGATGATCGCGACATGCGCCGGCACACCCCTTGGCCGGCCACTCTCATCGATGGCTGTGATCTGGCTAGTCACTTGCAGGATGTCGTGCGTGCGCGGCCGAGCTCAGATGGACATCAGATCCGCTTCCTTCTCCGCCAAGATCCGATCCACCTCTTTGATGAACTGGTCTGTCAGCTTCTGCACGACCTCTTCCCCGCGATGCTCGTCGTCCTCGGAAATGAGCTTCTCCTTGACCGCCTCCTTGAGCTGTTGATTGGCGTCGCGTCGGATGTTGCGCACGGCCACCCGCGCCTGCTCCGCCTCCGCGCGGGCGATTTTCTGGAGGTCGCGGCGGCGTTCCTCGGTCAACGGCGGCATGGGCACGCGGATCACGGTGCCAGCCGTGTTGGGGTTGACGCCGAGGTCTGACTGAATGATGGCCTTCTCGACCGCGGCGACCATGTTGCGGTCCCAGGGCGTCACGGTCAGCGTACGCGCATCTTCCACAGCGACGCTCGCCGCTTGGCTGATGGGCACGTCGCTGCCGTAATACGACACCCGAATGTGGTCGAGTAGCGATGGATGCGCCCGCCCGGTCCGGATTTTCGCAAGCTCATGGCTCAACGCCTCAGCGCTCTTGCCCATGCGCTCGGCCGCATCTTTTTTGATGTCGTCGATCATGTCTCGTGTCCAGGCTCGACTAAGGAGCCGATGTCCTCCCCGGCGGCTACCCGCTTGAGTGCGCCGGGCTCGAAAATACTCATGACCCGCAAGGGAACACCGTTATCCCGGCAGAGCACGATGGCTGTGAGATCCATCACACCCAGGCGCTCACGCAATGCCCGATCATAGGTGATGCGCGGATAGAACTGCGCGTCAGGGTCTTGCCTTGGATCTGCGGAATAGACGCCGTCTACCATGGTCGCTTTGACCATCAAGTCCGCATTGATCTCGACTGCGCGGAGACTGGCGGCAGAGTCCGTCGTAAAAAACGGGTTGCCGGTGCCCGCAGCAAAGAGCACGACTCGCCCCTTCTCTAGGTGGTCCACGGCGCGCCGACGCGTGTAGTCCTCGCAGACTTGGCTGATCTTGAGCGCAGACATGACCCGGGCGGGTACGCCGATGCGCTCAAGCGCGTCTTGCATGGCCAACGCATTCATCACGGTGGCCAGCATGCCCATGTGGTCGCCAGTGACGCGGTCCATGCCGCGAGCGGCGAGCCCCGCGCCGCGGAAGATGTTGCCGCCGCCCAAGACCAAAGCAATTTCGGTGCCAGTGCGGGCACAGTCCGCCACGTCCTGGGCCAGACGCGCGAGCACATCAGGGTCGATACCGCACTCGCCGTCGCCGAGCAACGCCTCGCCGCTCAACTTGACCAACAGCCGCTGCGGTCGTGCGAGTTCTTCACTCATGGTTGGCTGGTCCTTGGCAACGTTGGAGAAGACGTTAGAAAGCCGCTGGCAACGGGGGGCGCCATAAGGACACTGCTCGTGGAAAAGTGCGGGAGCCGACACTGCGGAGCCCCGGCGCAGAGCCCCGACCAGCGGACCTCGAGCCCGTGTGGGGCCTAAAAGCATGTGCGCATAGGCACCGAGGTGCGGCGGCGTGTTGAGTTCGGCCTCGACGGTAGCAGAGGGCGGAGGGCGAGGGGCTGTGGATTGCGGGAATCGCGCATGGCTGATAGGCGTCCCACAATCGCGAAGTCCCTCGGCGATGCGTCACTCCGCTTGCTTGGTCTGCGCCTGCACCTCTTCTGCGAAGTTCTCAGCCTTTTTTTCCAGACCCTCGCCAACCTCGAGCCGTGCGAAGGATGCAACCCGTGCACCCGCCTGCTTGAGCAGCTTTTCGACCGTCGTATCCGGGTCCTTGACGAAGGCCTGGCCCATCAGGGTCACCTCCTCCGTGAACTTCCGCATGCGTCCGCCGATGATTTTGTCGACGATCTCGGGTGGCTTGCCGCTCTCTAATGCCTGGGCACGAAAGATCTCGCGCTCGCGCTCGAGGGCCTCCGCCGGGACGTCATCGGCACTGACGCACATCGGATTGGTTGCGGCGATGTGCATGGCGATATCACGGCCGAGGGCAGCGTCGCCGCCGACAAGATCCACGATGACGCCGATGCGCACGCCGTGGCGGTAGCTGTGCAGGCGACCCGCAGGCGCGTCAAAGCGCACGATGCGTCGTAATTGCACGTTCTCGCCCACCTTGGAGATGAGGGCCTCACGCGCAGCGTTCACGGTCATCTCAGGTGCACCGGCCAGCGGCTGCTCGGCCAGCGTTCCAATGTCCGCGGCCGCGCTCCCGAGCGCGGTCTCGCCGACGGCCGTCGCGAAACCAACGAAGTTGCCGTCTTTCGCGACAAAATCGGTCTCGCTATTGACCTCGACCATGACACCGCGGCTGCCGTCATCGGCGATACACAGCTCCACGACGCCATCGGCGGCAATGCGCCCGGCCTTCTTGGCGGCTTTTGCCTGCCCGGACTTGCGCATCGCCTCGATCGCTGCGTCGATGTCCCCATCGGATTCCTGCAGGGCGCGCTTACACTCCATCATGCCCGCGCCGGTGCGCTCGCGTAACTCCTTGACTAAACTGGCAGAGATTGCCATTGCCTACTCCAGATGCTGGAAAACGGAAAAAGTCGGCTTCGGAAGCCGGCACGAGCGCCCGCGGCGCGGGCACCGTGCGCGTTGGCTAGCGACGCAGCGGCTCAACTCGCCGCCGCAGCTTCGGTCTGGGCTTCAGTCTGGGCTTCAGTCTGGGCTTCGGCTGGCGGGGCCGCAGGCGCTTCTGGCTCGGGTATTGGCATGTCGTCGCGACGTCCGGCCATGGCGGCGGCGGTCTGTCGGCCGTCGAGGATCGCGTCCGCGGCACCCTCGATGTAGAGCCGCACAGCTCGGATAGCGTCGTCGTTGCCGGGAATCACGTAGTCGATCCGGCTCGGGTCATTGTTGGTGTCCACGACACCAACCACCGGGATACCGAGCTTGTTGGCTTCGGCGATGGCGATATTCTCGTGACCGACATCGATGACGAACATCGCGTCCGGCAGGCCGTCCATCTTTTTAATCCCGCCGAGGCTGCGCTCGAGCTTCTCACGCTCGCGACTGAGCGTGAGGGCCTCTTTCTTGCCGAAGCGCTCAATGCTGCCGTCCTCGAACATGGCCTCCAGATCCTTCAGGCGTTGAATGGACTGGCGCACCGTTTTGAAGTTCGTGAGCATGCCGCCGAGCCAGCGATGGTTCACATACGGCATGCCGCAGCGGCTTGCGTGCTCGCGAATCGCCTCCTGGGCGGCACGTTTGGTGCCAACGAAGAGTACCCGCCCGCCATTGGCGGCAAGCTTGCCGAGATAGCCCACCGCCTCTTGGTAGAGGGGCAGGGTCTTTTCCAGGTTGACGATATGGATCTTGTTGCGCTGGCCGAAGATGTATGCAGCCATCTTCGGGTTCCAGTATCGGGTCTGATGCCCGAAATGGACACCGGCTTGCAGCATTTGCCGCATCGAGACTTCGCTCATGTGAGAACCTCAAGTTTGGGTTGAACCTCCACGTGTCCCATGGCGCAACCCGAGTCTCGGGCACCCCACACCATGTGTCGACGCGTGTGTGTCGTTATCGGTCGTCGTGTCGTAGCAGATCAGTGGCCGCAGCCCATCGGGCGCCACGGTGATGCGGACTGGCCGTTTCGTCTGGACCGGCAGGTGCCGGTTATCAGGGTCCCTGAGGCAGTGCGCCGCTGCTGTTCAGCGCCATCCGCGCAAGCCTGCCCCTGGGCAGGCGCCTGGTGACATCAGCTGCGCTGCGTCACAACCTTGGGAGGAGTGTCGCGCTGACCAATGCTGGGCGACCGTCGGCGCTGAGCGGCTGGCACTGTATCGGCACACTCCAAAGAAGGACGGCCGTTTGCCCAGATCCGCCCCGCCTTATACCATGCGGGGGCTTTTTCGAGCAATCTTGCACCCAGGGATCGCAACGCCCATGTCAGGCGCTTGGCCCTAACTGCGCACTGGGATGAACCGTGGACGCCGCTCAGAACACCATGGCCGTCAGCATCAAAACCGACGCCGAGATCGCCAAGATGCGCGTCGCCGGCCGTCTCGCAGCAGAGGTGCTGGAGATGATTGGCGAGCACGTCGTTCCCGGCATCACGACTGGGGAGCTCGACCGCATCTGCCACGAGTACATCACAGCCGTCCAGAGGGCCGTTCCAGCACCCCTGAACTATCGTGGCTTCCCACGCTCGATCTGTACTTCGGTCAACAATCAGGTCTGCCACGGCATACCGGGCAACAAGCGCCTCAAGCGCGGGGACATCGTCAACGTCGACATCACCGTCATCAAGGATGGCTACCACGGTGACACCAGCAAAATGTTCTTCGTCGGCGAGCCGTCGGTGCTCGCCAAGCGCCTCGTGAGCATCACGCAGCAGGCGATGTACACCGGCATCGAGGCCGTTCGGCCAGGCGCGACCCTAGGCGACATCGGCTACGCCATCCAGACCTTCGTGGAGGGTCATCGATATTCCGTCGTGCGTGAGTATTGCGGGCATGGGATCGGCCGCGAATTTCACGAAGATCCGCAGGTGCTGCACTACGGCAAGCCCGCGGACGGCCTGACGCTGCAGCCCGGTATGTGCTTCACCATCGAGCCAATGGTCAACGCGGGTAAACGCCAGGTGAAACTGCTCCCGGACGGTTGGACCGTTGTCACCAAGGACCGCAGCCTCTCGGCGCAATGGGAACACACCATCCTGGTGACACACGACGGGTATGAGATCCTGACGCTGCGCGACGAAGAGCGCGCGAGCACCGCGGCCTGACGCGGGCGCGAAGCGCAGGCGGAGCACCGGGAATACGGCCGCCGGCCGCACCGGCCGGTCGCCTGCCGGACCGCCGGCACTGTCGCAAGAACTTCCCCAGAGCCGCCCCTATGGCCCAGGCGCACATGACCCTCCACAACCCGAGCGCAGAGCCTAAGGCGGGCGGCGCTGACGGCCCCGGCAGCATCGCCGCCTACAAAGCCGAGCTCGCCCAGGCCCGCGCCGCGCTCTTCGAGCGCTACCACCAGGGCGAGCCCGTCACCGAGCTCGTCGGCCGCTGGAGTCGGGAGATCGACCGGCTCATCACCGCCGCTTGGCGGCGTTTCGTCCCGGAGGTAGAGACGGCAGCGATGGTGGCCGTCGGCGGCTATGGTCGCCGCGAGCTCCATCCGAGCTCCGACATCGATCTGCTGATCGTCGTGGGCGAGGACGCCGCTGAGCGGCTCGGCGACGTAATCGGCAGTCTCGTGATCTTCCTTTGGGACATTGGGCTGGAGATTGGTCACTCCGTGCGCACGGTCGCACAGTGCAAGCGCGAGGCGACCGATGACATCACCGTTGTGACCAACCTGCTGGAAGCCCGACTCATCGACGGCGATGTGGGGCTGTTCGAGCAGATGCGCGCCGCGGTGGGCCCGGACAGCATCTGGCCCAGCGAGGCCTTCTTTGCGGCCAAGCGCGCGGAGCAGCGCAAGCGTCGCAACAAGTACGGCAACACCGCCTACAACCTAGAGCCCAATATCAAAGAGAACCCGGGCGGGCTAAGGGACATCCAGATGATCGCCTGGGTGACCAAGCGCCATTTCGGTGCCGATAACCTGCACCAGCTGGTGGACCAGGGCTTCCTCACCGAGACCGAGTACCTCGGGCTACGCGAGGGCCAAGCGCTGCTGTGGCGCATTCGATTTGCGCTGCACCGGCTCATGGGTCGGCGCGAGGATCGGCTGCTGTTCGACTATCAACGCACCCTCGCAGACGAGTTCGGCTTCGTGGACCAGGGCAATAATCTGGCCGTGGAGCAGTTCATGCAGCAGTACTACCGCGCTGTCATGGAGCTGAACCGGCTCAACGAGATGCTGATGCAGCTCTTTCAGGAGGCCATCCTCCTGCACGACCAGATTGGCCCCCCGGTGCCCATCAATAAACGCTTCCAGGTCCGCAGCGGCTACCTGGAGGTGACCCATGCGCAGGTCTTCGCCCAGTCGCCCTTTGCGCTGTTGGAGATCTTCCTGGTGCTGCAACAGCATCCGGAGATCTTGGGCGTGCGCGCCAGCACCATCCGTCTTATCCGCGAGCACCGACACCGCATCGACGACGACTTCCGCGAGGACGTTCGCGCACGCAGCCTGTTCATGGAAATCTTGCGCCAACCCCGTGGTGTCACGTCGGCACTGCGGCGCATGAACAATTATGGCGTGCTGGCAGCCTATATCCCGGTGTTCGCGAACATCGTCGGGCGCATGCAGTACGACCTGTTCCACGTCTACACGGTGGACGAGCACACGCTTCGGGTCTTGCGCAATCTACGGCGCTTCACCATTCCGGAGCATCACGGCGAGTTCCCGCTCTGCAGCGCAATCGCGCAGCGTATCCCCAAGTTGGAGCTGCTGTATCTTGCGGGCCTATTTCACGACATCGCCAAAGGCCGCGGCGGCGATCATTCCCTGCTGGGCGCCCGCGATGCCTGGGACTTCTGCCAGCTGCACTACCTCAGCGAGTACGACAGTCGGCTCGTCGCCTGGCTGGTAGAACACCACCTGCTGATGTCCATGACCGCGCAACGCAAGGACATCGCAGACCCGCTGGTTGTCCAAGCGTTCGCCGAGCACGTCACCGATGCAAACCGCCTGGACTACCTGTATCTGCTCACCGTAGCCGACGCCCGGGGCACCAATCCCAAGCGTTGGAATTCCTGGAAGAACGCGCTGCTGCGCGACCTCTATCAGGCCACTCGCCGGGCGCTGGCGCGGGGACTCGACAATCCGCAGGCCCAGGATGAGCTGATCGAGCAGAAGCAGCGCGAGGCCATGCGGCTGTTGGCCTACGAGGGCATCGACGCCGATGCCTGCCGCGATCTCTGGAGCGGCTTTGGCCTGGACTTCTTCACACCGAGCTCGCCCGAGGAGATCGCTTGGCAAACACACCGCATCTTGGCCACGCAGCCGGCAGACCTCCCGCTGGTGGTGATTCGCCCGCTGGCGTCGCGGGGCTGCACCGAGGTCTTTCTGCTCTCCCGTGACGAGAAGCACCTCTTTGTGCGCATCACCGCGCTGCTGGACCAGCGGGCGCTCAACATCATGGATGCGCGCATCACCACCACCGATGACGGTTACGCCGTGAACGCCTTCCAGGTGCTGGGACCCGATCACTTGCCCATCGACCAGGGCGAGAGCACCGATGAGCTGCGTGCGCTCCTGCTCGGCGCGCTGCGCCGACCCGACGGCGAGCGCCCGGTGGTGAGCCGCCGCCTGCCCAGGGCGCACCGTCACTTCGCAGTGGAGACGCGGGTGAGCTTCGCTGAGGACCCCCGCAATCGCCGCACCATGATGCGGCTCACCACCCTAGACCGCCCCGGGCTGCTCGCGGAGATCGGCGCCGTCTTCGAGGCCTGCGACATTCGGCTACAGAGTGCCAAGATCGCTACCGTTGGGGCGGAGGTGGACGACGTATTCTTCATCTCCACTCAGGATGGCGCACCCATCACCAGCGAAGCAGCGCTGACGTGCCTGCGGCAACAGATCCACGACCGACTGGAGAGCGGCACCGACGCCCTGGAACATTGACGGCGCGTGCCGCCTGTCCTAAAACCGACCACTAGCTAGAACTGATTGGAAGCAACACGGCCAGTATGGCCTTAGATCCCCGACAGACGCCGCCCAACATCACTGCCTCACAGCCCGCGGGACGCCATGCTGGGCAAAAGCGCGGGCAACGACGTCGGGGCAATCGCGCGTTGCGGTTGTCCGCAGGCGCCATGGCGGTGCTGGCCGTCTTTCCGGCCGCCGTGGCCTTGGGCCAGACGACACCACAAGGCGTCGGCACCGCGCTCGAAACCCAACCGGAGTCGACGGAGGTGCCGCAGGCGGTGCCAGCGGGCACCGATGGGCCGCCCCCGTCACCTGCCCAGAGTGCTACGCAGCCTCGCCCCCAATCCTCGGTGCACGACACCGGCCCCCCACAGGACGTGGTGCCGCGCTGGCTGGAGGCTGTGCGGGCGCAACGGCAGGCGCTGCAGGAGGATCGACGGGCCCAGCACCAAGCGCGGCGCCGCGCACTGGACCCCATGGGCACGGCACGCCAGGAGGCCCTGGAACAGGCATTCCAGCGCCGTCGACAAGAGATGCGCGCCATGATCGATCAGGAGCGTCGGTTGTTTCTCAATTTCGGCCCCTGGCTCAATCCCCTGCCGTCCTCGCCGGGCATCTCCCCGCCCTCGCTGCCACCTGCACAGGGCGCGCCTGCACAGTCCGAACGGCCCGAGAACACCCCACCTGCGCCCGCCTATGAGCTCCCGGAGTGGGACAACGGCTGGTATTTCCAAGGCTGGTAGCAAGCAAGCCCTGGGCGGGGGCTGCACCTCACGCAGCAGCTCGGTGCTGCCGCCAGCCCGGTGCAGCGACGACGTCAGGTCGCCGCGTTCGCGCACGGCCGGTCCCCCGTATTCGACCCTGCCACCCGCCGGCGCCTGACACACGACGCGGCGTGGAACACTGGACGCATCTGCAACGTCTAGCGTGGTCTAGCAATCTAGTCCGCCGTCGTCTGACGCTCCCGGTGGTTATTCGGCTTCGTCCCTCTATCGGCGGTGAGGATCGGCAGATCCGGCTGCGCATAGACCAGCTTCTCGGCTTGCTTCTGCTCACGGGCTCGGATGAGCTTCTCCTGCCGGGATCTGACCCCGTAGCCGAGGGCCGCGCCACCTGCGGCGGAGATGGTGAGCAAGCCCAGGGTCATGAGCTGCGCGAACATGAGCGCGACGCCCACGCCGACGGTGCCGCCGACGGCCAGGCCGGTTTTGAGCGTCGCGCCGCCGGAGCTGCGCTTGCGCTGCCTCGCGAGCTTGGCCTTATCTTTTTCTGCCTGGACCCGCAGCTTCTCGCGTTCGCGGGCGTGCCGCTTGTGCTGACGCGCCATCGCATGCTCCTTGACGCTGCCGATCACGGAGTCGAACCACAGCGCCACCAGCACCCCAAGCGTGAGAGCGAGCGCCCCGAACAGCCAGGCGGTCTGTTCGAGGTCCGTCATCAGCGCCGTGTAGGTCAGCAGCGCCGTGGCCACCTGTAACAGCAGGATGCCGATGAGGAACTTAAAAATGCCGCCGATGCGTGGTCCGAGCATGGCTTGCTCCCGCCGCTCAGCGGCCCGATTGAATGGTGGCGAGGCGCACACCCGCCACACGCGTGTGCAGACCGGGCCCCGTTGGCCGACTGAGCGCTGGACTGCCCAGCATGAACACCCAGTCTTCGCCCGCCGGTGGCGCCGCCGCCGAGGGGTCGATGGTTCGGTCTGGGAACATGCCGATGAGCCGCCCGCGCACCGCATGCAGGCTCTCCGCGCGGCCTGCTGCCTCCGCCGCGATCGCACGGTCATAGGCGTCGACGACGCTGTAGAGATACTCCGGCCCGATCGCGCTGAGGTCCACGATCATGCGCGGTGCCTGCAGACTACCGGGCACGAACCGGGGCTCCAAGCTGGACACGAGGAAAGGTCCTGGCGCCGTCGCCAGCCGCACCGCCAGCGCCGGCTGTCCGGCCCGACGCAGATACTCGGCAAGGCGCAGCCGCATGGCCGCGGACAGGTCCGGACTGCTGCGCTGCTCAAGTGCGGCGTCCGCCCGCCCGGCGTGCACCGGCACGAGGAAGGTATGAGCAAGCGCGACCGGTCCGCCGCCGTCGGGACCCGCCGCCAACACATAGGTCTCAATCACCCGCAAGAGTTCGCGATGGGTAGCCAGGCGCTGCGCATCGCCACCCGCAGCGTCTCCGCCTACGCCGTGCAGGATATAGGTGTAGATGCCGTAGCCGGGCTGCGCGTTACCGACAAGCTCCTCCACACTCGTGGCGCCGCGCTCGCTTGCGCCGGCGTCACTGCGCAACGGGAAGTAGACCAGCGCATAGTCGCCGTCACCAGGCGCCATGGATGGCAGCACGCCGCCGCCAAGGGCGGCCCGCTCGCGGCCTGCACGCAGCAGCCCCTTGGTCGCGGCACGCTCCACGACGAGCGCTGACGCGTCGCCTGTGAGCACCACGGCGCGATCGATGATCGCTGTGGCCGCCTCCGCACCGTGCAGCGCCACCATCTCCGTCACAATCTCTGCGAGATCGCCGCAGCGGCCGATGATCAGAGCATCTACGGCCTGTGCGGGATCTACGCCGTCGGCCTGCAGGTCCGCCACCAAGGCCCGCAGCAGAGACCCCTCGGTCACCCCATCCGGCCTGCTTGTGCAACGCTCAGCCACCGACTGGCGCAGCACCGGGTCCCCCGCAGGCAAGCCAGCGTCCCCAGCGTCGAGGGCGGCGCCGCCCGCCGGCAGCCCGGCAATTACATCACCCGTCGGGGGCCAATGCGGTGTTGCGGGCAAATCCGCGCCGGGCCTGGCGGCGGTCTCACCAATGGCCGCGTCATCGGTTTCCATCGCGGCCACATCCTCCACATAAGGCGCCCGCAGCTCACTGCCGGCACCGCCCCTCGGCTGCGCGCAAGCCGCAAGCAGCAGCATGGCCACAGACAGCAAGATGGTGACATATGGGGACATGGCGTCGGCTAGGCGATGATGAGAACGGCGCTGCGCCCGCAGAACGGGCCTGCGCTCAGCGGCTGAGAACACCCTACGCTGGCCGCAGGGATGGACGCACGCGCCCGCATCGCGCGCGACCCCGTACAGCCTCGCAGACGACGATCATAACGGACTCTAACCAATGCCAGCACCGTCGCAGCCCCTCCGCCTGTGGCACCCTAGATTGCTTGACCGCACCAGATGTTTGCAGAGGCGTCAAACTTCCCACGCCGCGTCGTGTGCCAGGCACCGGCAGGAGGCAAGGCCGAGGGCCGAGGCTCCAGGCGCAGCCGCTGGCACTCGAACGCAGATCACGGAACCGCGTCGCGGGGCTGGCCACGACACGGTTGCCGGCCCTTGCCCTCGGGCGCGTCAGACCCACCTCCCTCCGCTGACCCCCTTGTGCGGGCGACGTCATTGCACGGTGGCGACCCCGGCGGGTGTCGCCCACAAAACAACTTGCCGGGCGCGAGCCCGAGCCCGAGCTGCCACGCTCCTTTGCAGACATGGACAAGCCCTATTCCCCTGCGTGCGATGAAAACAAGGCACCCATCCTCGCAGTATTGACGCCATTGTTTGCCGACCGCCAGCATGTGCTGGAGATCGGCGCTGGCACCGGCCAACACGCGGCGCATTTCGCGCCGGCGTTGCCACACCTCACCTGGCAGACCAGCGACATTGCCGCCCACTTGCCGGGCATCGGCCTATGGATCGAAGAGGCACGCCAACCGAACCTGCCGCCGGCCATCGAGCTGGACGTCGGCAGCCACTGGCCGGAGCCCGACCCGGGAGCCGCATTCGACGCGGTATACAGCGCCAACACGGCCCACATCATGTCTTGGGCCCAGGTCGAGTGCCTGTTCGCCGGGGTCGGTGCCCTGCTGCCGGCCGGTGCGCCCTTCGCTCTGTACGGGCCCTTCAGTCAAGGCGGACGCCACACGAGCCAGAGCAACGCGGACTTCGACCGCATGCTGCGCGCCCGCGACCCGTTGTCGGGCGTGCGGGATCTCGATGACCTGACGCGCCTTGCCGACGCTGCTGGCCTCGCGCTCGATGACGACATCGCCATGCCCGTCAACAACCGTACGCTAATCTGGCGCAAGCGTTGAAGCAGAACCCCCTCGCCGGCACCCGCGGCCGCGTCAAGCCCCCAGAGGATCACCATGAGCATCGACCGCAACAGCCTTGACCAGGCCCGCGCCGCGTGGCGCTGGCGCGGACAACAGCGCCCGCCATTTGCCATTGTGCCAAGTCCCAGCCAAGAGTCCGTCTGGGACTACCCGCGCCCGCCCGCCTACGTCCCAGACACCCGCCACATTCAGATCGATGCCGGTGACAAACCGCTGGCGCGAACCAACCGCGCCATCAGGGTGCTGGAGACCGGCAGTGCGCCCACCTTTTATGTGCCGCCGGAGTCGGTGGACATGGCCCTCTTGACACCCTCGACTCGCCACACCTTTTGCGAGTGGAAGGGACGCGCCGAGTACTTCCACGTCGAGGGCAGCGCCGGGCGCATCGAGAACGCCGTTTGGCGTTATCCAGATGCGTTTGACGACGCGGCGTCCATCGCCGGTTGGTTTGCCTGCTACCCATCGCTGCTGCGTTGCCGCGTGGACGGCGAGCCCGTGCGCGCCCAGGCCGGCGGCTACTACGGCGGCTGGATCACCGACGACATCGTTGGGCCATGCAAGGGCGAGCCCGGCACGGGGCATTGGTAGGGGTCCGGTAGGCTCCCGTGGTAAAGCGCGCGCCGGTCACGCCAGCGGTGCGGGTGCTGCGTGCCGCGGGGGTCGCCTTTGACGACTATCCTTACGTCTACCAGGCGGGCGGCACCGCCGAAGTCGCCGCCCAGCTCGGCCTGGATGAGCACCGGGTGATCAAGACGCTGATCCTGGAGGACGACGGCGGCAGGCCGTTGGTGATGCTGATGCACGGCGATCGCGAGGTCGCCACCGGCCGGCTTGCCAAGGCCATCGGCGTCAAACGCGTGCAGCCCTGTGCCCCCAACATCGCGGACAAGCATTCCGGCTACCAGGTGGGCGGCACCTCACCCTTCGGCACCCGCACCCGGATGCCCGTGTATTGCGAGCGCTCCATCAGCGCACTGCCGCAGCTCTACATCAACGGCGGCAAGCGCGGCTACATCATCCGGCTGGCCACTCCAGACCTGCTGCGCGTGCTGCAGCCCACGCTGCTCGAGACTGCGCAGCCGAGCTAAGCGCTCGTGTTGAAAGCCGTCGGTCTACGGCGCCGCCACCGGCGCCGTGGCGCGCGCGGCGAGGCTCCGTGGCCGCTGCCAGGGCAAACGCGGCAGTAGGCGCCGGAGTCCAGCCAGATCTGCACGGCGCAGCACCAGGCCGCTGCCGTCACAGGGGTACAGCCGAACCTCGTCCAGGCCGCCCTGCCGCAACATCGCCGGCAGTGGCGTGAGCCATCTGTCCAGTTGTTCCGCGGCGCCGGCCCAGGCCGCCGTATCGTGGTCCTCGAGGGCGTCGTTCAGGCCGTCCTGGACGGCGAGCACACGCCCGTTCGAGGCGGCCAGCAGCGCGGACAGCTCGGCGCTGGGCGTGGCGGTGATGCCCGCGGCCAGCGCCAAGCCCCGCAGCAGCGGCGCGGCGCCGAGGGCGGCGACCGGCGCCCCCGCAAGCGGCTCCCAGCACCCGCCGCCCCAGCACCAGAGGCCGTTGATCGCAGGTCGGCCCGCGGCC
>CAZGCI010000006.1:38058-57876 GCA_964524185.1 uncultured Thiohalocapsa sp.
ACGTCGTGCTGGAAGAGCAGCATCTCGGCCTCGCTCATGAGCGCGGCCCAGCGGCCGGCATCAGCTCCCGCCGGCAAGTGGCCGTCGATGTGCTGGCCGGACACCCGCGGCAGCGGTGTCGTCTCCAGCGCCGGCGGCGCGTCACAGTGCAGATACCATCGGTCTGCCGCATGCGCCCGCACATGCAGGCCGTCTCCGCCGAAGTGCCGGTTCAGGGCGGAAACCAGCGCATCGGCCTCGGCACGACTGATGCCGAGGTGATGACCATCGAACAGCCGCAGCAGATCCCGGTCCGGGCGCAGATGCACCGGATCGGCGTGCAGCCACCAGCCGGTCTTATCCCAGGCCGGATCCTCTGCGGCGAGTGCATAGGGCGCGCTCGCCACGGCAGCGAAGCGCTCCAGCAGCACCGTGGACACATCCGCACCGGCGGTGCCCGGCGCCGGCGTGCTGCGATGCAGCAGCAGATCGAGCGTCGGGGTCTGCGGTGCCCACTCCAACGGCGGCACCGGGCCGAGGAGGCCGGGGATGACAAGTTCCAGGATGCTCAAAATGGATTCAGTTTGATGGGATTCAGTTTGACGGGTGACCTGTGCAAGCGACGCGGGTGTACGCCACCGGCAGACAACGTCGAGCTCAAACCCCGAAGGACAACCGGCGCGTCAGAGCTCCCGCGTTGCCGAGAAGCGAATCTGCGGCCAGCGCTCCTCGGTGAGCTGTAGGTTGACCCGGGTGGGCGCCAAGTAGACCAGCTGGTCGTCCCCATCGAGGGCCAGGTTGTCGTAGGCCTTGGTCTTGAACTGCTCCAGCAGCTTTGGATCATCGCAGTTGACCCAGCGGGCGGTCTGCACTGACACCGGCTCGACCACGGCCTCCACGCCGTACTCGCCCTTGAGCCGATACGCCGCGACGTCGAACTGCAGCACGCCGACGGCGCCGAGAATCAGATCGTTGTTCTTGAGCGGGCGGAAGACCTGGGTCGCGCCCTCCTCGCAAAGCTGCAGCACGCCCTTGTGCAGCGCCTTGGTCTTGAGCGGGTCCTTCAGCACTACGCGCCGAAATAGCTCGGGCGCGAAGTACGGGATGCCGCCGTATTTGAGTGCCTCGCCCTCGGTGAAGGTATCGCCGATCTGGATCGTCCCGTGGTTGTGCAAACCGATGATGTCGCCCGGCCAGGCCTCGTCCACACGCTTGCGCTCGTCCGCCTGAAAGGTGATGGCGTTGGCGACCTGGACGGTCTTCTCGATGCGCGCGTGGCGCATCTTCATGCCCTGCTTGTAGATGCCGGAGCACACCCGCAGGAACGCGACCCGGTCGCGGTGGGCCGGGTCCATGTTGGCCTGAATCTTGAACACGAAGCCCGAGAACTTGTCCTCCTCCGGGTCCACCGCCCGGCTGCCGGCCTCCCGCGGGCGCGGGGGCGGGGCATATTCCACGAAGGCGTCCAGCAACTCCTTGACGCCGAAATTGTTGATGGCGGAGCCAAAGAATACCGGCGTCTGCTTGCCGGCGCGATAGGCCTCGAGGTCCAGCGGGTGGCTCGCGCCTTGAACCAGCTCCAGCTCGTCGCGCAGCTCAGTAGCCTGATCGCCCAGCAGCTCATCCATGCGGGGGTTGTCGAGCCCCTCGATGACCTCGCCGGTTTGGATCTTGCCCCCATGGGTGGCGCTGAACAGATGCGTGCGGTCGTGGCGCAGGTCGTACACGCCCTTGAAGCGCTTGCCCATGCCAATGGGCCAGGTCACCGGTGCGCACTCGATGTGCAGTACCTCCTCGATCTCGTCCAGGATCTCAATGGCCTCGCGACCCTCGCGGTCCAGCTTATTAACGAAGGTGAGAATCGGCGTGGTGCGCAGCCGGCAGACCTCCATCAGCTTGATGGTGCGCTCCTCGACGCCCTTGGCAGCATCGATGACCATCAACGCCGAGTCCACGGCCGTCAGAGTCCGATACGTATCCTCGGAGAAATCTGCGTGCCCAGGCGTGTCCAGCAGATTGACGACAGACTCGCCATAGGGGAATTGCATCACCGATGAGGTCACGGAGATGCCGCGCTGCTTCTCCAGCTCCATCCAGTCCGAGGTCGCATGGCGCGCCGCCTTGCGGCCCTTGACAGAGCCGGCCATCTGGATGGCGCCGCCGAAGAGCAAGAGCTTCTCGGTGAGTGTCGTCTTGCCGGCGTCGGGGTGGGAAATGATGGCGAAGGTGCGCCGTCGCGCGACCTGATCGTGAAGTTGGGACATGGATGATCGCCCGGTGGGCGGAGGCTTGCGAAAACACCCCATTCTAGCTGGAGGCGCGTGTCGCAGCGAACCGTAGCGAGGCGATGCCTCAGACCGGTGGGCGACCTGGCACCGCCACGCCAACGGGTGCTTCAACCTAAAATGAGCGGTTGACCGCTTCGGGTCGTTGCAAGTCTCTATGCCAACGGCGATTTTGCCGCGCTCGGCACCTCATCCACTGGGTGAGCTGCGCATTGCGGCCGGCGGCGGCCAGCGCAGCGGCGTGCACCATCGCCCGGCGTGTCGAAGACCGAATGTGACAAATTCACACCTATCCACGCGGGTACAGGTCCAAGCTAAGGGTGTGGTGTTGTCCGTCAGGATGCACCGCTCGGGCGCCTGACTCCATGGCAACAAGGCCGTGCAGCCGGACAAATCGGCAGGAGACACGCATCGCTATCCTAGCCGGAGCGCCTGTCCAGCAACCGGGAATGAGGACCGAACCATGCGCATCACGATCCCAACCCAACGCCAACGGTGCATCGCGATGGCCGTTGTGGCCCTGTCCGCGGGCGCAAGCACCGCGGGGGCAGCCGATGTATCGGACATCGAGCTGCGGCGCCTATTCAACCCCACCGAGGCCGAGCTCGCCTCCGAGGCCAAGGGGCGCATCTACATCTATGACGGTCTGACCGATGTCGATGTGCAGCGCGCACTCGACGAAGCCTTCGATCGGGCCGAGAACATGATGTTCATTCGCACCAAAAAGACCGACGACACCGGCAAGATCAAGCGAAACCCGGACACCGGGACCGTCGAGTACGCGGACGATGGCTGTTGAGTCTAGCACGTATCTCGCGGCAACATGGCGGAGACACGCCGTCATGCAACGACGACAACTCCTGCGAACCGGGCTTGCAGCGGCGGTGCCGCTCGCCACGCTTGGTCTGAACGGATGGCCGTCAGCACGCGCACTGGCTGCAACGGTAGACGCCTGGCCGGAAGCGGCCTTCCACGCTGAGGCTTTAGACGGAGCCATCGCCGCGCTCCTCGGCGAACACGACGCAGCGGATAGCGACCGCATTGTCATTGAAGCGCCTGACATTGCCGAGAACGGTCGAGTGGTTCCGGTGGAGATCGGGACCGATCTCCCCGGAGCGCGGTCCGTCACGGTCTTCAGTGACGGCAATCCTTTCCCGCTACTCGCGCGCGCCCGTCTCACGTCTGCAGTCGCGCCGCGCGTCTCCATCCGAGTCAAGTTGGGCCAGAGCGCAAACCTCATCGCACTGGTGGAGGCGGACGGGGGGCTCTATCGCGCCACCCGTGCCGTCAAGGTCGCCCTCGGTGGCTGCGGCGGCTGACACTGACCGCACCGGCAACGCGTGCTTTCAAGGTGCCCCCAACACGCACCATCCCGAGACCGCCATGAGCAATGAACACGGCAAGATCCGCGCAAAGATCGGAAATGGCGGCATCGCTGTCCGCGCACTGATCCGCCATCCCATGGAAACCGGCAGCCGCAAGGATCCCACCACCGAACGGCCGATCCCTCGGCATTACATCCAGGAACTGGTGTGTGAGCATAACGGTAACGTCGTGCTCCGCATGGACTGGGGCTGGGGTGTGTCAGAAGACCCCTATCTGGCCTTCGACATCGAGCAGGGCGTCGCCGGCGACACGGTAACCCTACGCTGGCGGGACAACCGCGGCGACACTGGAGAGCTGGTCACCACCGCCATCTGAGCCGCCGGTCGGGCTGGCGCAGGCACCAGGTCAAGGGCGCGCCCGGAGATCCATCCGGTCACATCCGACGACGGCCATTCGAAGCCTTGGCAGCGCCTAACCCCGCGTGCGCCCTTGCGCACCGCCGGCCGATGCTCGGGCGATCGCTTGCAGCCCTTGAGCCATCCCCAATCGTTCAGGCCGGCTCAACATCAGCATATTCCAATATTGGCGAAGCCTTTACCGAGATCGGTAAAAGCTGCAACACGCTTGCGCCGATTCACCAAAAGCCGCAGCATTGGGCTCCGAGGGCTGCCGGCGCTTGGCGCCCCCTGGTACCGGTTGGATATTGCTGACGTCTCCGCCACGACGTACCAAGGGTCCACCAAGGTCTGGGCAGCCACCGCCTTGGGCGGTCAGCGCCTGCAGCATCACGGGCAGAATCGAGCGCACAGGATGCGCCCGTCCGGACGGAGATTACCCGGTCCGTCACGCCGGAGCGACGGCCGTCATCACCACCACCCGAGCAGTACCAAGCATGACCCCGGCAGACCTCACTCCCGTCCGCGAGCACATTGCCTCGCGCATCATCGGCCAGCGCAAATTCGTCGACAGCATGCTGGTCTGCCTGCTGAGCGACGGGCACCTGCTCGTGGAGGGCATGCCCGGGCTCGCCAAGACCACGGCGGTGAAAGCGCTCGCTGAGGCCATCGAGGGCGACTTTCACCGGATTCAGTTCACGCCGGACTTACTGCCGTCGGACCTCATCGGCACGGATATTTACCGCCACGAGCAGGGCGAGTTCGAATTCCGCCCCGGCCCGCTGTTCCACAACATCCTGCTGGCGGACGAGGTCAATCGGGCGCCCGCCAAGGTGCAATCGGCGCTGCTGGAGGCCATGGCCGAGCACCAGATCACCGTCGGCCAGCGCACCTACCCGTTACCCAAGCTGTTCATGGTGCTGGCAACGCAGAATCCAGTGGAGCAGGAGGGCACCTATCACCTGCCGGAAGCACAGTTGGATCGCTTCCTGATGCAGGCGGTGGTGACCTACCCCACGCGCGAAGAGGAACTGGAGATCCTCGCGCTCGACAGCCGCCAGCAGACCGAGCCGGAGCCCGAGCCAGCCCAGCCCTTGAGCCAGGAACACCTCGCGCAGATGCGCCGCAACGTCGCTGAGCTTTACCTGGACCCGAAGCTGCACAGCTACATCGTCGACCTGGTGCAGGCCACCCGCCACCCGAAGCTCTACGACACCGACCTAGCGCGCTGGTGCCGCTTCGGCGCCTCGCCGCGCGCCAGCATTGCCCTCGCCCGCTGCGCGCGCGCCCGGGCCTGGCTCGATGGCGATGCCTTCGTCGCCCCCCATCACATCCAGCTCGTCGCGCCGGAGATTCTCCGTCACCGCTTATTGCTCACCTTCGAGGCGGAGGCCGAGGGCGTTACCACGGATGAGTTTGTGAATCGCCTGTTGAACCTCGTGGCGATTCCGTGAGCCTTTCGTCCGTCGTGCTCGTTGGCACAGTCGCGGCAGGGAGTCTTCAGCAGGTTGCACCGGTCGCCGGGTCTGCGCCGGTCAACCCAGACCTCCGGCGTCCGGACATCGTCCTGCGTACGCCCCGGCCATGAGCCTATACCCCCGCCTCGACGACCTGCTGGAGCTCCGCCACCAGGCGCACACCCTCGGCGTGCCGTCGCACCACTTGGTGAACTCCACCTTCGCCGGACTCTATGCCTCGGTATTCCGGGGCGCCGGCATCAATTTCGAGGAGGTGCGCGAGTACCGCGAAGGCGATGACATCCGGCATATGGACTGGAAAGTCACTGCCCGCATCAACGAGCCACATCTCAAGGTCTTCCGCGAGGAGCGCGAGCGCAGCGTCGTCCTGTGCGTGGACCGCGGGCCCCACATGGTCTTCGGTACTCGCGGCACCTTCAAATGCGTGCAAGCGGCGCGCGCCGCGGCCCTCATCGGCTGGGCCGCGAGCCGGCTCAACGATCGGGTGGGCGGCATGGCCTTCGGTGACTCCGAGGCCGCACTGCAACACTTCCGTCCGGCGCGCGGGCGACGCGCGCTGTGGCAGTTGCTGCGCACCCTGACCGAGCCCGCCGCGGAGCAGGCCGCGTCGATGGACCGCCCGGCGGTGGACCACCTGGCAGGCGCCCTGCGCCGCGCGACGCGGGGCCTGCCCACCGGGTCCCTGGTGTTTGTGATTGCCGATCTGAACCGCGAGGTGCGCGACCTCGAAGGCGTGCTCGGTAACCTCGTGCAGCGCAGCTCCGTGGTGGTGCTGCCCGTGGACGACCCGGCAGACTGGGACATTCCGGCCATGGGCACCGTCACCTTCACCGCCACCGACGGCACCCTGGTGGAGATTGACACCGACGACGCCGCGGCCGCCCGCGCCTACCGCGACGCCTGGCAGCAGCGCCGCGACACCCTCAAGGCCATCGCCAACCGCCTCAACGTCATCCTGATGCCCATCCGCACCGACCAAGAAATCCACCTCAGCCTGATCCATAGCCTGGACCAACGCGCGCGAGCGCGCAGTGTTTAAATCAGGGGCTAGGGGCTCGGGGCTAAAGGCTTGAGAGGCTGCGCGATGGTTGCAGGTGCGTCAGGCTTCGCAAGGGAGCTCAGCCTCCAGGGCCGAAGAGCAGTGTCGATCTCCGGAGACGGAGCCTGAGCTTCGACCCTTGTCAACAACCACTCGCTGCCTTGTCGAGGCCGCCGTCGCACGTCGCTCCAACCCGAAACTGTTCTAGCCCCTAGCCCCTAGCCCCTAGCCCCTAGCCCCTAGCCCCTAGCCCCTAGCCCCTGACGCCTAGCCCCTGACCCCAGCCCCTGACCCAATGGATCCATCCCAGCTCCGCGACATCCACGTCCAAATGGGCCACCCATGGTGGCCGCCGGCGCCGGGCTGGTGGATCCTGGCGGGCGTGCTGGTGCTCTTGGGCCTGCTGCTGTGGCGTTATGACCCGCGCTGGCGGCTGTACGTACCACTGCCGGTGATCACGCTCGGCACCTGGCGCTGGGAGGCGGCGCAGGCGCTCAGAGGCCTACGCAGGCGCATCGCACGCGGGCCGGTCAAGCCGGTCGCGGCTGAACTCTCGGAGCTACTGCGGCGCATCGCCATGGCCCGACACGGCCGCGCCGCCTGCGCCGGATTGCACGGCGAGGACTGGCTCGCCTGGCTTAGCACGCACGACCCGCAGGGCTTCGACTGGCAGTGCAACGGCCGGGCCCTACTGACGGCCCCCTACGCCCACGCCGAGGCGGCCAACGCCCAGCGCGAAGCTATCGGTAGGCTGCTCGACGCGGCCATGGAATGGGTGGCAGCTCCGAACTCCAAGCCCGAGCGACGTCAGCGCCGGCGACCCTTGCCCACCTGGTTGCGCCATCCACTCCAGGGCGTCGCCGCGGGATTCCTGCAGCAGCGTCAGCGACGCGGTCCGCCGGCGGCGTCGACGCGGAAGACGGCGTGAAACGCGACGGCGATTCTCTATGACCCTGTTCGAGTTTCATTGGCCCTGGTTCGCCCTATTGCTGCCGCTGCCGCTGCTGCTCCCCCTGGTCTGGCGCGAGCGTCCGGGCAGTACCCCCCGGGAAGAACAGCTGGAGGGCGAGCGCATGACCCTGCTGCATCCGCACATCGACCAACTGCGAGCTGCCTACCAGGGGCGGCGACCGCGCCGACAGCTGGCGGGCTGGCTGCACCGCGTGCTGCTCGCGCTGCTCTGGGTCGGCCTGGTGCTCGCGCTGATGCGCCCGCAGTGGCTGATGCCGCACACGGAGGTCTCCGCACCCGGTTACGACCTGATGTTCGCCGTCGACGCCTCCCACTCCATGGATGCCCTCGACTTCACCGTCGAGGGTCGCCAGGTGAGCCGCATGCAGGTGGTGAAGGGTGTCATGGGCCGCTTCATCGACGCCCGCGCCGGCGACCGCATCGGGCTCATCATCTTTGGCAGCGGCGCCTATGTGCTCTCGCCGCTGACCATCGACCGCGCTGCCGTGCACATGCTGCTGGACCAGGTCGTGCCGAGCATCGCCGGCGGCAGCACGGCGCTGGGTGACGCCATGGCACTCGGCGTCAAGAAGCTGCGCGACCGCCCGGCGGGCTCCCGGGTGATGATCCTCATCGCCGATGGCGACAACACCGCGGGCAACTTCCAACCGCTGGAGGCCGCCC
Source organism: uncultured Thiohalocapsa sp. (assembly GCA_964524185.1). Lineage (GTDB taxonomy): Bacteria > Pseudomonadota > Gammaproteobacteria > Chromatiales > Chromatiaceae > Thiohalocapsa. Next base: position 46,196 of record CAZGCI010000006.1, read on the forward strand.
AGCTGGCGCGCATGGCCGGTGTGCGCATCTATGTCATTGGTGTCGGCAGCAATCAGGCGCGTATCCCTATCCTGCATGAGGGCCGGATCGAGTACTGGGATGACCTCACCATGGACGAGGACACCCTGAACCAACTCGCCGACATCACCGGCGGCGCCTATTTCCGCGCCACCAATACGCGCGCGCTGGAGGAGATCAGCCGGCGCATCGCCGAGCTCGAAAAGACCGAAACCGAAACCCGCACCGCCTATTTACCCGAGCCGCTCTACCGCTGGCCCCTCGGACTCTCGCTGGCGGCGCTGTTGGCGCTGGGGCTATTCCCGGAGGGTCGCCGGCGCTTCATTGTGCGCCAGGCCAGCAGCTGACCCAAGCCGCCGCGGAGGCGCCTTGCACCCCGTAGGACGTGGAGCATGAACGAGACCGGATTTCATTTCGCCGAGCCTGCCTGGTTCTGGGGCCTGCTGGTGCTGCCACCGGTGGCCTGGTGGCTCTGGCGCAGCGCGGCACGCGCCGCCAAAGCGCCCGTACACCGTTATGCCGACCCTGAGCTGCTGCCGCACCTGGCCGGGACGCGGGCGCTCGCGGGCTCCGAACGCTGGGGGCGCTTCTTCGCCTGGGCGGGGCTGTGGCTCCTGCTGCTCACGGCCATGGCGGGCCCACGCTGGGACTACACCGATGTTCGCCTCTTCCAGCCAGGCGACAACCTGCTGATCTTGCTCGATCTCTCTCGTTCCATGGCGACCGCTGACGTCGCCCCGAGCCGGCTCGCCCGCGCCCGCCAAGAGATTGAAGATCTCATTGGACAGAATCGGCGCCTGCGGCTCGGGCTCATTGCCTTCGCGTCGTCGCCGCATGTGGTGGCGCCCGTCACCGAGGACAGCCGCACCATCCTGCTGGCATTGCCGGCGCTCGCCACGGACTTGGCTCGGCTCCAGGGCAGCCGGCTCCACCCCGCGCTCGACCGGGCCGAGATCCTGCTGGAGGCGCTGCCCGCGGAGAGCGCCCGCGCCCTGCTCCTGATCAGCGACGGCGACTTCGACGAGCCCGGCCTGCCGGAGCGGGCCGCACGACTCGCCGAGGCCGGCATCGCCGTGCATGCGCTCGGCGTCGGCGCCCCGCGCGGCGGCGAGGTGCCTGGACCCCGCAGCGGTCCACCGGTGGGCCCGGACGGCACCCCGGTGCGCTCCCGCTTGGACGAGGATCAGCTGCGCGCCATCACCGCCGCCGGCGGCGGCCTCTATCGCAGGGCCGACTATCGCGACGACGACACGGCCGCCATCCTCGCCGCCGCCGCCCGCAGCCGGTTGCCGGCGCAGGCCACCGACGAGCGCACCCGTATCTGGAACGAACGCTACTACCTGTTCGTGCTCTTGCTGGCGCTCCTACTGCTGCCGCGCTTCCGCGGCCGAGCCCGCCCGACAGGCCGGCCGGCCGCCGTCGCCGCCCGCACCGAGGAGGCCCCATGAGCTTGCGCGTCGGCATCTTCATTGCGGTCCTGGCCCTGCTCGGCGGCGGCGCCTCTGCGGCAGGGCTGTTCCGCACCAGCGAGCAGACTGCGCTGGACAGCTTCCGGGCCGGCGACTACGAGACGGCCGCCAGCGGCTTCAGCGACGCCTACCGCCGGGGCGTGGCCCTCTACCGCGCCGGGCAATACCGTGCCGCCGAGGTCGCCTTCGCCGACGTCGAACGCGCCTCCGTGCGCGCCACCTCCCGCTACAACCTTGGCAACGCCCGCTTCCAGCAGGGCGACTACACCGGCGCCATAGACGCCTATGAGCAGGTGCTCGCGGAGCAGCCGGACCATGCGGACGCCCATTTCAACCTAACCCTCGCCCGCTCCCTGCTGGCAAAGTTGGAGCAGCAGGCCTTCCAGGAGGCCGAGCAAGAGGAAGAGGAAAGCGCGGAGCCCGATCCGGCAGAGCCCCCCGAGGACAGCGAGCAGGCATCGGAGCAAGCGCAACAGCAACAGGCCGAGCAGCAGCAGGAACAACAGCAAGCGGACCAGCAGGAGGCATCCGAGCAGGAGCAGCAGGGCGACCAACAGCAGGAACAACAGCAACAGGGCGAGGAGCAGCAGGAGCAACAGCAGCAGGGCGGCGAGCAGGGGGATGAGCAGCAGCAGGGGCAGCAGCAGGCGGACAGCGAAGCCGGCGGTGGCGGCGAGCAGCAGGACGACGCCGGCAGCGCCGGTGCCGACACGGAGCAAAGCCGCGGCGCCGAGGGAGACGAAGCCGACGGCCAGACCGGTGGCGAGCGCGACACCGGTCGCGACGCGGGCGAGCGCGAGGAGACCCCCGCCGAAGGCGCCGAGGAGACGGGCGAGGAAGACGCGGACGGCGGCGACCGGGAGCCGCGCGAAGACGCCGACGGCGCCATGGATGAGACAGACCGCGAGGGCGAGGCCGAGCGCGGAGAGATCGAGGGGGGTGACGACGACGGCCGCGCCGCAGGCGCGTACAAGGACAGCCTGATGCCCGCCGCCGGCGACGAAGAGCCTGCGGATATGGGCGACGACCAGGGCGGTGGCGACGAGCCGTCGACGCCGGAACAGGCCGAGCGTCCGGGCGACACAGTGCGCCCAGACGGTGAACAGCGCGGCACCGACGACGCCGGCGCCGAGCGCGCCCGGTCAGGTCGCGGCGCCCAGCCCGACCAGGCCCCACCAAACATGGATGACCTGGCGGGCGACCGGGACGCCGTGGAGCGGTTCGACCAACTTGGGGATCAGCCCTGGGCCGGCGCTGGACCCGACGCGGACATGAGCACGTCCCCAACCCTCGGTGGCGAGCAGGTCCTCGGCCCCGGCATGGCCATCATCGAGCAGCGGCTCGAGCAGGTGGAGGGGAACCCCTCCATGCTGCTGCGCAACCAGTTCATGCTCGAAGAGATGCGGCTCATGCGTGAGTCCGGCGGCCAGCTGCAGGAGAGTCGGCCATGGTAGGACCGCTTGGCGTCTGGCCCGCGACTCTGGGACGCCGCGCGCGACGTTGGCTCGGGCTCCGGCTCGGTCTAGGTGTCCTGTGCACCATCACGGGCACGGCGCTCGCCCAGCCGCCCTATCAACCTTGGCAGTTTCGGCCCACAGAACCGAGCAACGCCCGCGGCGTGCCGCCCCTGCCCCAGTCCCAGGCGCCGGCCCAGCCATTCGGCCAATCGGGCGCACAACGCCCGGGCGGTGCACCCATGTACGGCGCACCAGCCTGGCCCGGCTTGCAACCGGGGACACCGCCGGCGGGCCAGCCACAGCAGGGGCCCGGGCGCGGTCCCGTACAGCAGGGCGCGCCAGGGCAACCCTACGCGCCGGCCCCTTTCCAGCCGCAGCGATACCAGCCCGCGCAGCAGCCGCCGGGCGGCGGTTGGTATGGGCAGCGCGGCGGCCTCACCCCCGGGCGCCCGCAGCTGGAAGTGCTGGTGGACGAGCGCAAGCCCTATGTGCAGCAGAATGTGCTCGTGCGCCTGCGCGTGGTAAGCGCCGGCAACCTCGCCACCGCCTCGCCGGCGCTCGCCGGCATTGAGGAAGCACGCTTCGAGCAGCTCGACGGCCCCATCACCAGCACGCGCGGTGGCGCCGGCGGCCAGGAGATCGTCAACGAATACGTGCTGGCCATGACGCCGTTGCGCACCGGGCCAGTGGAGCTTGGTCCCATCAAGGTCGCAGGTACCCTGGCCGGCGGTGTGCCCTTCGAGGCGGTGGCGGCCCAGCCCATCGCCCTCGATGTGCGCCCGCCCATGCCAGCCGTGCGTCCCTGGCTGCCGCTGCGCAGTTTGCGCATCGACGCAGAGCTGACGGAGACCGACGCCATGGCCCGCGGGCGCCCCGCCACCCTGACGGTGGAGCTGGAGGCGGAGGGTGCCGTCGGCGATCAGCTCCCCTCGCTGGCACAGATGCTGCGCTCTGAGGACTTTCGCGTCTACCGCGAGCAGACCATGACCGACACGCGGCTCACGGATAACCGGCAGAGCCTGGTGGGCAAGCGCATCGAGGTATACACCCTAGTGCCGCAATCCGGCGGGCGCATGCAGCTGCCCGAGCTCAGGCTCGCCTGGTGGAACGTGGAAACCGCGAGCCGCGAGGCATCGTCCGTGCCCATCCGGCTCTTCACTGTCGCCGGTGAGTCCGGCCCATTCGGCTTCACCGCATCCACCGACCGGCGCGCCGGCGAGGACTGGCAGAAATACTGGCTCCCCGTGGCGGGCCTGGCCCTTCTGCTCATCGGCTACTGGGGGGGCGTCTGGCTGCGCGGGCGCGTGCCCGCGGGCAAGGGCGGGCCCATTTGGCCCCGCGTTAAGCGGGTCGCCGGCGGCGGCGTCCGCCGCCTGGGCAGTGCACTGGCTGCGGCCGGCCGCGTACTGAGCCCCTCCCCGGCACTGCGTCGCCTGCGCGAGACACTCGCACGCCTCGTGCCCAGCAGCACCCGGGTGTATCGCTGCGCCAAGGCGGCAGACGGCGCCGAGCATCCCGCAGCCTGGTGCCTGGTCTTCCAGCAGCAGGCCTGTCGGCGGCTCGCCGCCGACGCCCGCGAGCCGCTGCCGCGCATGGCGGACCGCATTACGGCCCTGCGCCCGGGTGCTGACCGGGCACGGGTCCAGGCGCTGATGCAGCAGCTCGACCGCGCCCTTTATAATCAGGACAGCCTCGACTTCCCGCGATGGAAACGCGACTTTCGTCGAGCACTACGCCCGGGTGTCGGCGCCTTCGGCAGCCTGACGACGGGCCGCGTGCGCCGCGCCCGTCTCCCAGCGCTGAACCCAAGGCCGGCGGGCTGAACGGCCCATGGAGAGCCCCCCTCACGGCCGACGACGGTGCTGTCCCGACCGCCTTATAGGCAGGCGCCGCAGCTCGCCGACCGCCCCCGGTCCACAACCCACACGGAGTCAGTATGTCTCGACCTTTGCCAACGCTTCCCGGGCTCATCACCGCCGGGGGTCTCGTCCTGGCCGCATCCACCGCGGCTCTGGGAGACCCCGTCGAGGAACAGATTCAACAGGGCCTCGAGCTCTACCGCAGCGGTGAGCTCGGCGCGTCCATCACGGAGCTGGAGTTCGCCATCAATGACATCCGCAAGGCCATGTCGGGCCGATTGGCGGACACCTTCCCGGCACCGCCAGCGGGGTGGTCCGCCGGCCCGGCGGAGTCCGGATCGGAGGCCGCCGGCGCTGCCGCGCTGTTCGGCGGCTCCATGGGCACGATGCTGGAGCGGCTTTACACGGAAGACAACGGTAACGGCACGCTCAAGGCGGCCCTGATGATCGACAATCCGATGGTGCAGGGCATCGCGGCGCTACTGAATAACCCGATGCTCATGTCGGCGCAGCCGAACACGGAGCGCCTGCGGATCGGGCGCGAGACCGGCATGCTCAAATGGGAGCCGAGCCAGGGCAGCGCCGAAGCGACGCTGCTGCTCGACGGTCGAATCATGATGCAGGTGGAAGGCGAGAATCTCGCAGCACCGGATATCGCCGCGGATCTCCTCAAGGACTGGGGCCTGGACGCCGTGCGGACGGGCTCTGCACGCTGAGCAGCGATTCAACAACAAGCGGTCCATCTACTCGTCACTACGAAACACGCGCAAAGCGCGAAACTTCCGGAGATGCACGCGAGATCCGGATGACTTTCGCGTATTTCGCGCTTTTCGTAGTTTGTTTCCATCTGCGGCCATGTTCATGTTGTTTCTGAACGGCCACTAAGCGTCCGGGAGCCGCAGGGGCGCCGATGCGCCGCAGGGCCATCGGCGCTTGCGGAACAGCGATCCATCCCGGGCAGGTTTGCCGAGTCTCAGGCAGGCTTGCGGAAGTGCATGACACCCCAGGCTAGGTAGCCGTTGCGGCCGGCCTCCACCCAGTGTTGCAGGCCCTGGAGCATCCGGTCGATGTAGGCGCCCGACACCTTGCCCTCCAGGGAATCGCGCTCGGCGTTCAGCACGGCGGCGACACGCCCGTAGTGGCTCACCAGCTGCGCTGTCATGTCGACGATCGCCACCTCTTCCCAGCCGAGCCGCCGCGCCTGCTCGCGGTAGAAGGCAAAGGAGCCGAGGCTCGAGAGGTGGATGCGGTCCAGCACCGGCTGCAGCACGCCCTCAGGGCAATCATCGGCCTGCATGGGATCGGTGAAGACGATCTCGCCGCCGGGCTTCAGCACGCGGTCCACCTCGTCCATGACCTTGTCGCGGTGCCCGGAGTGCAGGATGGCATCCTGCGACCAGGCGGCGTCAAAGCTGCCGTTCTCGGCTGGCACCTGTTCGAAGCTGCCATCCACCACCTCGATGAGACGCTCGACACCTTGCGCGCGGTTCATCTGTCGATCGCGCTCGTTTTCGGCCTCGCTCAGGTTCAGCGCCAGCACGCGGCAACCGAAGCGCTTGGCGAGCCACCGGGCAGCACCGCCGTAACCGGCGCCGAGGTCCACCACGCGTGCCTCGGGCGCTTCGAGCTTGTGCTTCAGGCGGTCCGCCATGAAGGCAACCGTCCGCTCGGAGGCGTCTTTGATGGCATCATCGGCGCCGTCATAGAGCCCGATGTGGATATCCTCACCGCCCCAGACGTGGAAGTAGAAGTTGTCCGCATCCTCGCTGTTGTAGTAATCGCGGGCGGTCTGGACGACCTCGGAGTAGTTGGCTTGGGCCTGATTCATATGCACGCTCCTCTCAAGACAGCCGTTCAAGACACTTGGCGGTAAGCCTTCTCGGCGACGTGGATGAAGAAATCCGGCTCAGTCTCGTGGTAGGTCTCTTGGAAGTCGCCATAGGTGTCGACGCGCTGGAAGCCGACCTCGCGCATGAGCCCCTGCACGTAACGCTTGCGCAGCGGGAACATGTTGAGATGGAACTCGGAGCCGTCCTGGAAGCTGTACTTGAAGCGCGCCAGGCTGTCGTCGATGTGCTCCGGCTCAGCCCGGACGTTGTCGCCACAGTAATAATAATTGTGCGTCGGCTGCACTTGGTGGTCCAACAGCGCGTCGTAGTTGCGCTGGTCCAGAATCAAAATGCCATCGTGCTTCAGCGTCGCGTAGAACTCCGCCAGCGCCTTGCGGCGGTCGTTGTCCTCGTGCAAGTGGGTAAAGGAGTTGCCCAAACAGATGACGGCGTCATACAGGTCGTGCACGCTCTTGTTGAGCCAACGCCAGTCGGCATGGATGGTGCGCAGAATGTGGCCCTGCCGACGCGCGTTCTCGAACGCCTTGGCGAGCATGACCGGGCTGCCGTCGGCACTCGTGACCTCAAAGCCCGCCTCCAGCAGCTGGACGGAGTGGTAACCGGTGCCGGTGGCCACATCCAGCACCTTCTTGGCACCGCGCTCGCGCAGCTGCTCGATAAAGAACTGGCCCTCGGCAGCGGCACGGCCATCCCAGTCGATGAGCTCGTCCCACTTGTCGACGAAGGTCTCGACATACTCTTCCTGATACTTTTGCGACTCGCGCACGGCGAGGGGATCCTGACCGTAGTCTTGGTGTGTCGGGATCTCGGTCCGAAGGTTGGTTTGCATGGATCGTCCTCTCGGTGTCGGTTGGCGGGTGGCCGGGTGCCGGGCAATGCCTGCCGGCACATGCGGAGGCGTTGGCCCTCGCGGGTCTTCAACTCGGGCGGGATGCGACGGCACTCAACCCGCAGGCGGACACCGCGAAGCGTCCAAACCAGCTGGCCCACGTCTGGGCGCAGCTGCGCAGACGTCACAGCCACGGCCTGGAAGGAAGCGCCGCTGAGACGCGGTGGACACGTTCACCGCCGCGTGAGAAGCCTCAGGATACTACTTAGAACCCGAATGAATGCAACCCCTAACCTTGCTTGAGGAGCGTGATCTTGAGAGCGAAGAAGGCTGCTTTATGGTTGTAAATCAGGTTGTTGATCGACTAGCAAGCACCCACATCGTTAACGAGATTATTTTGTGAGCGAAATATTACAGCCCCAAGCGGCGGCCGAGCTGCGGCCGGAAGACGACGACACCGCAGGCAGCCGCCATGCCGACCGTTGCGATGAGGTGTTGGTGGCCTTGCGCCGGGTGATCCGCGCCGTGGACCTCCACTCGCGCGCGCTGGTGCGCAGCCACGGCCTCACGGCACCGCAAGCCTTGGTAATGAAAGAGATCGTCGCCGCTGGGGAGCTGCCCGTGGGCGAGGTCGCGCAACGGGTGCACCTGAGCCACGCCACCATCACCGATATCGTGAACCGCCTGGAACGGCGCGGATTGGTGGCGCGCTCCCGCAGCGAGACCGATCGCCGCCGCGTCCTGGTGCGCGGCACGCCAGAGGCCGCCGAAACACTCAAGCGCGCCCCGCCCTTGTTGCAGGACGCCTTCGCAGCGAGGTTCGTCAAGCTGGCGGATTGGGAGCAAACGCAGCTGCTGGCGTCACTGCAGCGCATTGCCGCGCTGATGGACGCCGAGCGCATCGACGCCGCACCTGTGCTCACCGCGGGCAGCGTCGGGGAGACAGCGGAGGCGCCGACGGCTGGTGACGGCGGCGACGCTGTCTAGTCGGGAACGGTCGGAGCGGGCGTGCAGCAACCCAAGCCGTCGGCGGCAGCCCTTAGTGTCAGCCTCAAGGCCGATGGACTGGGCCGACGGCAGGCGGCCCTACTCGAAGATCCAGGCGTCGGTCGCCCGCTCCCAGGTCACAAGTTCCTCGGGCTTGAACCACAGCGCGACCTCGCGGGCGCCATTGTCCGGGGAGTCGGAGCCGTGGGCGAGGTTGCGGCCCACGTCCATGCCGAAGTCGTGGCGAATGCTGCCGGGAGCGGCCTCGGAAGGTTTGGTGGCACCCAGGGTCTGCCGGACTGCGGCGACGGCATGCTTGCCCTCCCAGGCCATAGCCAGCACCGGGGCGCTGGTGATGTAAGCGATGAGGCCCGGGTAGAACGGCTTGTCCTTGAGCTCGGCGTAGTGCTCGGCGGCCAGCGTTTGCGGCACCTGCATGAATTTGGCGCCGACGAGCTTGAGGCCACGGCGCTCCAAGCGGGCGAGAATCTCACCGACGAGGCCGCGCTGGACACCATCGGGCTTCACCATGACGAAGGTCTGTTCCACGGAATACTCCTAGAGTCTGTTACCGGCATCGGCCCTTAGAGACCGGCGCATCTTGAATCGCTGCGGTTGACGTCGCAGAACCGCCTGCGGCGCGGATGATAGCCGGCGCAACCTCGCCTGTCGCGGCACATCCGCGCCCGAGCCAACCGCCCTGCGGCGCGTGATGCCGTGTCTGCGGCGCTTTTCTCGGGCGGCCCCGCGCGGCCGAGCCACGCCAGGAGAGCACGACAACGACGCCACCCAGCTGGTGGCGCGCGCCGTGGCCACCGTACCACTAGCCTGTGAGGGCACCCCGCCCACAGACGGCGCCCACAGACGGCAATTGGCAATGCCGTCATCCTTTCGCAACCGGCGTAGGCCGGCAGCTCGGTTACACTGCAGCGAGACGCCAAACCTGCCACGAGGCCGTGCAAGGACGCCAACGCCCGAGCTTGGAGACCCCGACCGTGTCCCAAACCGACGACCGGCGCGCCGGTCACACCGCCGACCCCGACGACGTCCCCATCAACCCAACCAGCGCGCCGAGCCTCGCGGACCTGATCCAGCGCCGCTTGAGCCGCCGCGATCTGCTGCGCGGTGCACTGGGGGCCGCGGCGGCCGGCCCCCTCGCGGCTCTCGGCGCGGACACTGCCGCGGGTGCCGAGCCGGCGACTCGGCCCGCGGCAACGGGGGGCAATCCCACCCGCTTTGCCTTCCCGGAGATTGCGCGCGGCGTCGATGGCACCCATCACGTCGCCGCCGGCTACAGCGCAGACATCCTGATACGCTGGGGCGACCCGCTGTTGCCCGGTGCACCGCCCTTCGACCCGCAGCGGCAGAGCGCAACCGCGCAGAGCAGCCAGTTCGGCTACAACAACGACTTCATCGGCTACATCCCCCTACCACTCGGCTCGAACAACAGCGAGCACGGGCTCCTGTGCGTCAACCACGAATACACCAACACCGAGCTCATGTTTCCCGGCCTGGCCAGCGCCGCCGACCCGCTCGCCGCGGTGACCCGCGCCATGGCCGAGACCGAAATGGCGGCCCATGGCGGCTCCGTCATCGAGATCCAGCGGGCGGACGGGCAGTGGCGGCCGGTGTTGGGCGGCAGCTTCAACCGGCGCATCGATGCGTTGCGCACGCCCATCCGCATTTCGGGCCCCGCCGCCGGGCATCCACGGCTGTGTACTAGCGCGGACCCAACCGGTCGGCAGGTCATCGGCACGCTGAACAACTGCGCCGGCGGCATCACCCCCTGGGGCACCTACCTGATGGCGGAGGAGAACTTCCACCTCTACTTTGCCGGCCACCTGGACGGCCACCCGGAGCAGCGCAACTACGCGCGCTGCGGCATGCCGGCCCCGCGCTATGCTTGGTCAAGGCACCACCGCCGCTTCGACCTCAACGCCGAGCCCAATGAGGCCAACCGCTTCGGCTGGATCGTGGAGGTGGACCCCTTCGACCCCGAGGCCATGCCGGTGAAGCGCACCGCGCTCGGGCGCTTCAAGCACGAGGGCGCCGAGACCATCATCAATGGCGACGGCCGGCTCGTGGTCTACTCCGGCGACGACCAGGCGTTCGAGTACTTGTATAAGTTCGTCAGCGCGGGCACCGTCACGCCGCTGCCAGGCCTCGCCGCCGAGACCTATGCCGGGCGCATCGACGCCGATGGCCGGGTGCAATTCCGCCGACAGGACCTACGCCGGCGCATGGGCGAGGCCCGCGCCGCCAACCGCGATCTGCTGGACCACGGGATCCTCTACGTCGCCCGGCTGGACGCCGACGGCGGCCTCACCTGGCTGCCCCTAGTGCACGGGCAGGGCCCGCTCACCGCCGCGCACGGCTTCCACGCGCAGGCCGACGTGCTCATCGAGACCCGCCGCGCCGCCACGCTGCTCGGGGCAACGCCCATGGATCGCCCGGAGGACGTCGAGCCCAACCCCCACACGGGTAAAGTCTACGTCGCCCTCACCAACAACGCCGCGCGCGGCGAGCCGGGACAGCCCGGCGCTGATGCCGCCAACCCCCGCACGGGCAACCTCTGGGGCCAGATGTTGGAGATCACGCCGAGCGATGGCGACCACGCCGCCGACACGGCGCGTTGGGATCTGCTGGTGCGTGCCGGCGACCCCGCCGACGCCGCGGTCGCGGCCCATTGGCACCCGGCCACCAGCGAGAACGGCTGGTTCGCCTGCCCGGACAACTGCGCCGTGGACCCAGCCGGGCGCCTGTGGATCGCCACCGACCAGGGCTCTGGCTGGAAAGCGGCCTCCGGCGGCGCCGACGGCATCTGGGCGCTGGAAACCGACGGGCCGGGCCGCGGCACCGGGCGTATGTTCTTCCGCGTGCCCGTCGGCGCGGAGCTCTGCGGCCCGCGCTTTACGCCGGACGGGCGCACGCTGTTCGTCGCCGTGCAACACCCGGCGGCCGACGGCACCGAGGACTACCCGGGCTTTGCACGCAGGTCCACCTTCGAAGACCCCGCCACCCGCTGGCCGGACTTCCGTGACCATGTCCCGCCGCGCCCGTCCGTGGTCGCCATCACCAAGGATGACGGCGGCGAGATCGGGGGCTGATGCCCAAGATCCTGCTCGCCCCCAACGCCCTGAAGGGCAGCTGCACCGCCACCGCGGCGGCAGCCGCCATGGCGCTCGCCGCGGGGGCCGGCATCGAGCACGTGC
>CAZGCI010000006.1:57886-58413 GCA_964524185.1 uncultured Thiohalocapsa sp.
GCGTCGCCCGCGCGCTGCCGGATGCGCAGCAGGTCGAGCTGCCGGTGGCCGACGGCGGCGACGGGCTGGCGGAGGTGCTGAGGGCGGCATTGGACGCCGAGGATCGCCGGGTCCGGGTCACCGGTCCGCGCTTCGCCCCACTGGATGCAATGCTCCTCTGGAGCCCGCGCCGGTGCACCGCTGTGGTCGAGATGGCGCTGGCCAGCGGCGTCGCGCTGCTCCCTGCGCGCGCACGCGACGCCACCGCCACCACCACGCTCGGCACCGGCGAGCTGCTGCGCGCGGCGCTGGACCTCGGGGCAACGCAGATCATCGTCGGCTTGGGCGGCAGCGCCACCAACGACGGCGGCATCGGCATGGCCCAAGCCCTCGGCTGGCGCTTTTTGGATGCCGCCGACCAACCCGTCGACCCGGTGGGCGGCCGGCTCGCCGACATCGCCCGCATCGACGGTGCCGGTCGAGATCCGCGTCTGCAGCGGGTCCGCATCGCCGCGGTTTGTGACGTCGACAACCCCCTCACCGGCCCC
>CAZGCI010000006.1:58423-75882 GCA_964524185.1 uncultured Thiohalocapsa sp.
CAGGTCGCCGCCCTCGACGCCGGACTCGCCCACCTCGCGATCCTCATCGAGCGCGACCTCGGCCGGAGCGTCGCCCAGCTGCCCGGCGCCGGTGCCGCCGGCGGCATCGGCGCCGGCCTCGTCACCTTCGCCAACGCCACGCTCACGCCCGGCGCCGAGCTGGTGCTGGACCTGCTGGAGCTAGATCGCCACCTCGCGGGCGCCGACTTGGTGCTGACCGCCGAGGGCCGCATCGACGACCAAACCGCTCATGGCAAGGCGCCGGCCGCGGTCGCGGCTCGCGCCAAGGCCAAACGCGTGCCGTGCATCGCCATCGCCGGCGGCATCGGGCCGCACATCGGGGGGCTGCACGACCTCGGCATCGACGCCGTGTTCAGTCTCTGTCGCGGCCCGACGACCCTGGACGCAGCGCAGGCGAATGCCGAATCCCTCCTGGCGGACGCAGCAGAGCAGGTCGCACGGGCCTTTTTTGCGGGCCGGTGAAGCGCTCAACGCGCCCTTGACCGCGCCGGGCCGCATCGCGATGGCGTTTGGACGTGACCGCCTGGCTCAGCGGCGCGACCGGCTCAGCCGTTGGTGCGTCGGCGCGCGCCAGACTGCAGCGCCTGCGCCGCCTGCTGCTCCCCGATCTCGATCAGCTCCTGCGCCCGGTGGAATTCATGCGCCTGGCAGACGTTGCGCGGGATGTTGACAATGACATCCGGCGTATAGGTGGCGAGCTTCACGGCGGTGATGGCGTTCTGCATGGTCTCGATGGACCGACTGACCAGCTCGAAGACATCGAGGCCCCGCTCCTCCGCGGCCGACTCGGAGTCGCCTTTGAAGCTGTCGGTGATGTCATCGAGGAAGGCGAGAATACGCCCGTGGAGATTATCGTCGCGTTTGGCCGCGTGGGCTGGCCCGGCGTCCCCTGTCGCGCTCTCGCCCTCGGCGTCCGGCTCCGGCAGTGCCGGCGGCGCCTGCGGCGGCCAGGATGTACCGTCGTCATTGCCGTTGAGGTTCACCGCGACGGTGAACTCGGTAAGGTCGCGGAAGGTGGGCGCGATGGGCACGGGATTCAGCAGGCCGCCATCGACGAGCCGATAGCCCATGTAGTCATGGGGCATGAACACCGTCGGCACGGCGATGGACGCCCGAATGGCGTCGAACAGCGGCCCCTTGGAGATCCACACCTCACGCTGACGCTCGATGTCCGTGGCCACGGCCGTGAAAGTGACGGGGAGATCCTCAATGCGATGCTCCCCCACCAGCTCCCGCAAGGTCCCAATGATCCGGTCACCCTTGATCAGGCCGCCGCGGGACCAGGACAGATCCAGAAAGCGCAGCACATCGGCTTGGCGCAGCGCACACACCCAGTCCCGATACACGTTGAGCCGGCCCGCGGCGTGGATGCCACCCACCAGCGCACCCATGGAGCAGCCGGCGATGGACTCGATGCGGTAGCCGTTGGCCGTCAGCCATTGGATAACCCCGATGTGCGCAAGCCCACGGGCGCCGCCACTACCGAGCACAAGCGAGACACGGGTGCCCGAGTCCGAGTCCGAGTCCGAGTCCGAGCCTGGGCCCGTTTTGGAGCGCCGTTGGCTCATCCGCAGAAACCTCCACAGAAGTTATATAAAACAATCAGTTAAAAGACAACCAAGGCGGGCGATGCCCACTGCGTCGTCGGCCCCGCTTCCAGTAGAGCACAATCGCAAAGACCCGCCGGAATACAACTGGCGTCTTTATCGCAATCGGAGACATCATGCAACTCGGACATAAGCATCGTGATGGCTACCAGGTTGCGGGTGCGACCTTCCGATAAGGGACGCTGTTGTCCGACGTTGGCACTTTGGGGCGAGATGAAACGACGAAACACACGAAAGGCGCGAAAGGGATGGCCGGGAAAATCCTGTTGGAGCACAGCCGTCGAGTCAGCTTTGACCTACACAGTCGCGCCGTCGCGCACGGTGCGCGAAGGGCTGCGTCGCCTCGCGTCGGGTTTACGGTAGACGCAAAGCGCTGAACTCGAGCAGGCGACGGTCAACAGCGCCTCGGTACGAGTCGCCAGAGCGGTCGGCGCTCACGGATCCTGGTCCAGCACTGCTCCGTCTGCGTCGCCACGAGGATGGAACGCCCGTCGCGCAAGAGAAGGCGGGCGTATCGGCGCGCCAACGTCAGCGGAAAGCCAAAGCGGGCCCCGCGCCGATTCTCCGCCAAGGGTTCGAGGCCGAGGCGCTGTGCCAACAACGCGTCGTCGGCACCGTAGAATTCATAGAAGCGCCCCACCTGGAAGAACACCACATCGCCAGGGAAGCGCTGGCGCAGCCAGCCATACTGCGCGCGCACCGAGGTCAACTGGGGCGGCACCCGGTCCTTGCGCAGCAGCTTGCCGCTCGCAGCATCCAGCGCAAAGAACTCCTGTAGAAAGGCAAAACGCCGCCAGAGGCTGCTCCAGAGCCGTTGGCTGTTGGCCTTGCCGAGGTGACCACGGTAAGAAGCAAGCACGGCGTACAGCGCGTCGAGCAGCACGGGCTCGAAGCGAAAGCGCCGCAGCAGCCGCCCCTCTCCAACCAGCTCGGCCTCGAAGGCCAGCAGCCGCGCGCGCAGGTTATTGACCACGCGCCGGCGCACCAAGCGGTAGTCCCGGCGCACGATGTAGCCGAGAAAGTCCACCCCGTCGGACAAGGGTCGCAGCCGCTGGCGCGGATTCAGCTCCAGCTGCAGTGTCTGGTCGAGGTAGCCCTCGATGGCGGCCCGCCACTCCCCCAGCTGCTCGGGATCATCGGACAGCAGCACGAAGTCATCACAGTAGCGCAGGTAATGCCGACAGCGCAGCATATGCTTGACGAACTGGTCGAGACCATTGAGATACACATTGGCGAAGAACTGGCTGTTCAAGTTGCCGATCGGCAGCCCCTTGCCCGGCTCACAGCGCAGCAGGCTCTTATGCGCCGGCACCCGCGCCAGCTCGCCGGGCGCGCCCTTCGGGATATGCCCCTCGGTGCAGTCGTGGAACACCAACAGCTCGGTCAGCCAGCGGGCGTCGGCGTCGGCGATGTGCGGTTCCAGTAGCCGCCACAGGATGGCCTTGTCGATGCGCGGAAAGTAATTGCGGATATCGAGCTGCAGGTACCAGCCGCGGCGCTGGCCGTTGGCCGTCACCTGGCGGGTGAACCGCTGCAGCCGGTCCACGGCCGCATGCACGCCCTTGCCCTTGCGGCAGGCGTAGGAGTCGTGGATGAAGACTCGCTCCCAATACTGCTCCAGGTCGCCCACCAGCACATGGTGGACCACCCGGTCGCGGAAGTCCGCGGCGAAGATCTCGCGCAGCTTGGGGCGCTTGGTAACGAAGCAGACAGACGGGCCTGGCCGATAGTCACGGCCTTGCAGCGCCTCACTGAGCGCCAGCAGGTTCAGCTCCTGCTGGGCCTCGAAGCGCAGGGCGTTCATGGTATTGCGCTTGTTGCGCCGGCAGCCGAGGTAGTGGCGATACAGGTTCTCGTAGGAGAACAGGGTCATCGACCACGACCCCTAGCGGCAGCGGGCATCATTCTCCGGGGCGAACCGCCCAGACATAGTTCTGGTTGTTCTTGTCGTTGTTGTTCTGGTTGCCATTGTTGGCATTGAAGTTCCACGCGTTCGTTGGATTCGGCGCGAACTCCGTACCAGACCAGTACACGGGCAGCGCTTTGCCCAGCCACTTTCCGGCATCCACCGGACCGGTTCCCGGTCAGAGGGTGCCCCACCGGTTGGGAATCCCGTCTGGGGTATCCCGCCCTGTATCGGCATGCCTGCCGCCGCTCGGCGCAGCGGCTGGCGGGCTGGGCGCACAATGATCAATCGGCACGCGTCGGCCGGCCCGCCGCCGCATCGCTGCGGCGCCGACGCCGGCCGGCTTCTGGCCCCCGTTGCCTCTGCGCGCCCAGCTCGGCCGTCACGCTTCTCAGCCAGCCCTCGTTCTGTCTGCAAACCGAGGCCACCTGTTCCACCGTGAACTGGTAGGCCGCAAAACTCTTGAACGCCTGGACCTCCTTGGCCAGACGGATCAGGATCAGCAGCTCCTCGAGCTGCCCGCGCAGCGCGCGCAAGGCTGGGGCCTTGTCGCGCTCGCCATTGGCGCGGATGATCTGGGCGACGATCTCACGGCTCTTCTGCCGCAGCTCGATGCCCAGGCTGTATTTGTGGTAACGGCTGAAGCCGGCGACGACCTTCTCGACGTGCACCGCCACGTCCATCGCCTGCTTGTAGATCGGTAGGTGTTCGTAGCGGGCCATCGCCTGCTCGCACGCTCAACTCAAAGCACGACGCCGCGCTCGCGCTGCGCGCGAGCCGGGGGGAAGTCTCCCCCCGGACCCCCCTCGAAAGGGCCAAATCATCCAAAGCACCGAATCACCGAAGTCGAGCCCGCGCCAGCAGCATCAGCAGCAGGCCCAGCACGCCGAAGCCCCAAGGTCCGAGCGCGGGAACTGGCTCCGGCTGGCCCGGCGCGGGCTCGACTTGTCCGGGGCGAACCGCCCAGACATAGAGCTGGAGGCTCCCGTCGCCGCCGTTGCCCTGGGTGCCAAAGCTGGCATTGAAGTTCCACGCGAACGCTGGATTCGGCGCGAACTCCGTACCAGACCAGTACACGGACTGACGAAAGTTGGCGAACGGCCCGGTGTTGATGAGACAGTTCGGGGAGCAAGTATTGTCCAGCTGGTTGGGGTTGCCCAGGCCGTCCGGGGCGGCCACGTTGAATAAATGCCCCATCTCGCTGCCGGTACAGCGATAGCCAAAGCCTTGCGGCGGTGTGTCGCCGGTCTGGTTGCTGCAAGTCGAATCCGGCTGCGTCACCGCCCATTGTCGCCAGTTGGTGATGTCCTTGTAGCTCTGTGCATTCAGGTGCGCCACCCAGGCCTCGGCCTCAAACCAGTTGAGGCGGCCGTCGTCATTGCAGATTTGGGGCTTGGTCCGACCCGAGTTGTTGGCGACCACCGTGGGATCAAACGTCTGCCAGATCGAGTCGTTGGCATCGCATAGTGTCTTGACGGCGTTGCCGTCTTGGTCCCAGCTGATGTCTTGCACGCTGTCATACACGGTGGCGTTGCCCTGGACCGTCAATGCGGCCTGCACCAACCCAGCCCCTAGCAGCAGACTCGCTGCCAAGCCCCCCAGCACTGCTCGCTTGCTCGTGTGCATCCCCGCGACTCCGTTGAATTTTGTGGAAACAAGAGTTTACACCCGCCGGCCCGGGGGGGGACCACCACTGCCGAGGGGGGCGGAGCCTGGACAGGGTCTGGTCTTGACTTTTGCCTTGGCAAGAGTCCGACCGCTGCACCCGACCTACCCCGCACCACGCACGCCCGGCAGATATCAGCGGTCTGATTCGGCCGCGAGGGCCGCGATCAGATCATCGCGGAGCCACAACCCGGCGCCTTGCAGCTGGCGGAGCGCATCCTCCACCGACGCGATCAAACCTTTGCGCTTGGCAAGCACGACGATTCCAGCTGTACCCATTGTTCGCACCCCCACAACGCGAGCGCAGCGCCTTGCCGCGCGGTCGTCGACGATGGCCGTGCAACCTGGGCTGTGTAGGGACAACGAGAGTACTGCGGTTTCACCCGCACCCAGGCTCCATCCGGCGACGGTCGGGTCGAGCGTGGTCGCCGTCTTCCGTGCCCAGGCTGACTGCGGTAGACCACGCGTCGCCGGATCGTCATAGGTTCGGCTGACCACCTCGTTCCAGACTGCCTCGGGAACCAACAACTCCGAAAACAGCTTCGGCAGCACTGGATGAAGTCCCGCCCGAAACAGGGTGATCAAGGGCGATGCATTGAGCACGACCCGATCAGTCGGCATCTTGCAGCTCCGCCAAGACCTCATCGGCGGTGTACTGGAATGGGCTGACCTTGTATTGACCGAGTGCCGTGATGAACTCGGCCCGTGTCACCCCTGCGATTTCCGCCGCGCGGCCTTGCGAGACGAGCTCCAGCTCATACCATTTCACCGCAGCTGCAATCCGCAACTCGCGTGTAAACTCCTCGGGGTCTTTACGGAAGGTTGCGAAGACTTCCTTCGGCATGTCCAGGGTCAGTTGTGTCATCATCAATCTCCGTATCATCCACGCTCGTGTTCGACGCCGGCGGCCAGTCGCTCCTCAGTCGTTCCCAGTCGCTCCCCAGTCGCTCCCCAGTCGCTCCCCAGTCGCTCCAATGAGTTCCGATAGGCGCCTCAAAGCGATTGGCCACCCCGATCTCCTGATGGTACGACAGGATTGAGGCGAGCCGGTTGCCGCGTAGGTTTTGGAAATCGGAGCAGGCCACCCGACGCCTTCCCGCGCGGTCCGCGGCGGCGTCAGCCTACGAGCCAAGTCGACGAATTCGCGAGCTTCCGGCTCGGTCAAGAGGGCCAACACAGGAATCTTGTAATCACTTGCCCAGTGGGCCGCCTCTGATCCAGTCGATCCGCCAGCGGATCGAAGAAGGCATCCCCCGCTCGCCAAGAAACCGGCGTCTCGGCATGGCTCGCAACAGCCTTGCGAACCCCGCCATCCTCCGCTCAACGATTGCGCAGGCAACAATCCCCGCTACTCGACCAACCCGACGGGCACCCGGCGGCGACTTTCGGCACGGGTGCGGCCGCAGCATAATGTCCATCAGGAAGCGCCGTGTCACGCAGAGGACACAAGCCCTTCAAGCGGCACCTCCGGCGCTGAGGACATCATTTCGATGCCGCCCCCTGATCTGTCCGAGACACGTGATCAACCAGGTGCAATGCACGAGAATGAGATCTCAAGAACCGTTGTCGACGGCGCGCTGACGGTACAGCGCGCGCTGGGTCCAGGGTTGCTGGAGTCGGTCTACGAGCTGGCCCTTGCGTACGAGCTGGCACAACGCGGACTGAACGTTGAGCGCCAAGTACCGATTCCGATCGAGTACCAAGGCGTCCCGCTGGGCGAGGGTTTCCGCGCCGATCTGATCGTCGAAGGCAACGTGTTGCTGGAGCTCAAGTCCGTCGAGCATCTGACGCCACTGCACCGCAAGCAGATCCAGACCTATCTCCGCCTGACCGGCCTCAAGCTCGGACGACTGCTCAACTTCGGTGCCACGCACATGAAAGACGGAATCGTCCGCTGCGTCAACGCGCTGGGAACATCGAGGAATGCTCTTTCTTCCTTTGCGCCTCTGCGTCTCTGCGCGAGCTTCTACTACTAGTCCATCTGCGCGAGCGCATTCTTGCCGGTAGCAACTGCGTGCGACATGATTACGAGGCCGCACCCTTCGTGCACCGCCGCTTGCGCCTGCGCCCCCCTCCAAACAATAGGCACCGCTGGTTCAATAGCCGCTCGGGCAACATCCGCGTTTCTCCAACGCCGCACGGGCTTTTGCGCCGGGTTTGCAATAGGTGACCGTTCAGAAACAACACGAACATGGCCGCAGACGGAAACACACTATGAAAAGCGCGAAATACGCGAAAGTCACCCGGATCTCGCGTGCATCTCCGGAGGTTTCGCGCTTTTCGCGTGTTGCGTAGTGATGCGTAGATGGACCGCTTGTTGTTGAATCGTTGCTAGGCACCGCTGGTGCTGCAAGCGCTCGGAAAATTGCCCGACTTGGCGATCACCTTCATCCAAGCGATGGGCACCGCCGACGCACTCGCGCTGACCGGCCATGGGACGCTTACCGAGGCCGTCGGCCGCGCGGCGAGCGTCCAACCGCTGACCCCGCTCTTGGCCAGACGGATCAGGATCAGCAGCTCCTCGAGCTGCCCGCGCAGCGCGCGCAAGGCCGGGGCCTTGTCGCGCTCGCCATTGGCGAGGATGAGCCGGGCAACGATCTCGCGGCTCTTCTGCCGCAGCTCGGTGCCTAGACTGTATTTGTGGTAGCGGCTGAAGCCGGCGACGACCTTCTCGACGTGCACCGCCACGTCCATGGCCTGCTTATAGATCGGTGGATGCTCGTAGCGCGCCATAAAGAATCGCCAATAGACCTCGTGCGCGACGCGCACGAGCAGGGGGGAAGTCTCCCCCCTGCACCCCCCTTGAAAGGGCCGAATCAGCCAAAGCACCCAATCACCGAAGTCGCGCCCGCGCCAGCACCATCAGCAGCAGACCCAGCAGGCCCAGGCCCCAGGGTCCGAGCGCAGGAACCGGCGCCGGCCGGCCCGGCGCGGGCTCGACTTGTCCGGGGCGAACCGCCCAGACATAGTACTGGTTGCTCTTGTCGAGGCCGTCCTGGTCGCCACTGCTGGCAATGAAGTGCCACGCGCCCGCCGGATCCGGCGCGAACTCCGTACCAGACCAGTACACGGAATTCTGCAGGTTCGTGAACACGTCTGCGAGGGCGGGGCTGCTGGTGGTCGCATCGTCGAGGGTCAGCCCACCCTCGGTGTAGAACAGGTGCGCCAACTCGCTATTGATGTAGTTGAAGTCAGGCCCGCACGGACCGCTGCCGTCGCTGTTCAGCGCCGACCAGAGCCGCCAGTCGTTGGCGCCGCCGTAGGTGGTTCTGCCCAGCCACTCGGCCCATGCCATCGCACCGTACCAGGTCATACGGCCGTCGGAGATGTTGAAGTCTCCAGCAACCACGGTGTGCGTGCCGTTGGCGCTGGTGATGGTCGGCACCGCGGCGATGATCTGATGTCAGACGGCGTTGAGCGAAGATGTCGCGACCATAGAGGCGCTAGAACGCGGCGATCTGTGACGATCGTCGTCAGTGACACGTCGCCCCTGACCAGTCTGGCAGCCATCGGAGAGTTCAAATGACTGCGCAAGCTGTTCGGCCAGATTAGCATCGCCGAAGGCTCGGAAGAAGCTGGATCCTGGGAATAAGCGCTGGCCGCACCGCGACGACGTGGCTGGCAGCGAATGGATCAGCCGCCACCCATCGGGCAATCTTGCCCGGCTAAGAGGCTTGCGCCGAGACTTCGATGCTGGCGAGGCCGCAAGCCTTACCTTGGCCCCGGATTTGTCCCCAAATCTGGTTCGGATGGACGAGCCAGACGGCCGCCATCAAGCCCATCGCCAAGGTTTGTCAACAATTGGTGTGATCGGCATCCTTTTGCTTGCAAAACGCCGGGGATTGATCCAAGCACTGACTCCACGCATGATTGCCCTGCGCCGCCATCTTCAAGCGCCCAAGCGCTTGAAGATGAAGGAGCCGGGAGACCGCGTCTTCCGGCTCCGTCCGATTGTTGGCCCGGATGGCCAATCAATCGGTATCTCTCTAGCTGGATCTGACCCTATGCCTCTTCCCGGGGGCGACGCGGACAAGGCCGGTGCCGCTAAGCGCTGCAGTGGACTGTCCGTCGGTTGATCCGGGTGCTGACCGACGACGCCGTTCGGATTGAGCCGGCGCCCATTGGGCAAAGGGGGCGACCGAATCGCGTTTCGTCTGTGTCACTCCGACGGTTGTATCGAGGCGCATCAAGCCTGACCCCTGGGGCAGATGCGATCAGATCCTATGATCGATGTCGTCGCACAGACCCTGGCGGGCTTCCTGGCCGGTTGTGCGCTCTATTGTGCGCTTTAACGGGTGGGGTGGATTGTCGGTCCCAGGCATCCCCTGCAGGGCCGCTAGCGGCTCAGTCTTCCTGGTCGCGCCGCGGTACGGTCTCGGGATCGGCGGTGATGGGGCGGTAGATCTCCACACGATCGCCGTCCTTGAGCGTTGCATCGGGCTTTGTGAGCTTGCCGAAGATGCCGACACGCTGGGTTTCCAGGTCGATGTCGGGGTACTGTTCCAGCAGCCCGGCATGTCCGATGGCCTCGCGCACGGTGCAGCCGTCGGGCACGTCGAGCTTGAGCCAGGTGCGCTTGAATTTGTCTGCGTAGGCGACGCCGATATGCATTGGGAGCGGCTCCGGTTGGTTGTGTTTTCGTGCGCTCGAAGCGTTGGTTGACACCCGCGCTGGGGCCGAGGGTTGAGGTTAGCGAGGCCCCAGATCGACGGGCTACCGGGGTCGCCGCAGGGCCGCGGGTCGTTTACTGGCCAGGGCCGAGAGCCAAGGGCCGAGGGCCGAGGCACGGACGCACAGTCATGGCGTTAGCGGTCGCGCCTCGGCCCTTGGCCCTCGGCCCTTACCCATGACGGCGACTGGTACACGAGGCGGCGCGGAAAACTTGACCCATCTGCAAACCTCTGTGGCGGTCTCGCAATCTACGCCCCCACGGGGAGCTCGGCGGCGAGTTTGCCTTCGCGGCGCGCTGCGAGGCGGCGGTCCAGCAGGCGCTTACCGGCGAGGAGGAAGCCCATGGCGATGAAGCCGCCGGGGGGCAGGATCATCAGCAGAAAGCCGCGATAGTCCGCAATGAGCGTGACCTCCAGCCAGCGCAGGGACTCGCCGAGCAGCATGGAGGCGTTGGCGAACAGCGTGCCGGAGCCGAGCACCTCGCGTACGGCGCCCAAGGCCACCAGCACCAGGGTGAAGCCGATCCCCATCATCAGGCCGTCGAACACGGCCGGCAGCGGCGCCTGACGGGATGCGAAGGTCTCTGCGCGCCCGAGGATGGCGCAGTTGGTAACGATGAGCGGGATGAAGAGCCCCAACACCTTGTGCAGATCGTGCATCCAGGCGTTCAT
Organism: uncultured Thiohalocapsa sp.; assembly: GCA_964524185.1. Classification (GTDB taxonomy): domain Bacteria; phylum Pseudomonadota; class Gammaproteobacteria; order Chromatiales; family Chromatiaceae; genus Thiohalocapsa. The sequence goes on from CAZGCI010000006.1 coordinate 68,965, forward strand.
GCCCAGGTCCACCAGCGTCACGAGCGTCGCGATAATGAGCACGAACACCGGGATGCGCACCTGCGGCGTAATGAGCCCCCGCAGCAGCGACACCGAAAGCCCCGAGGCCATCATCACGCCGGTGCTGGCGAGCCCGAGCCCGAGGCCGTTGGTGGCCGTTCCGGTGACGGCCAGCAGTGGGCACAGCGCCAGCGACTGGGCCATGACCACGTTGTTGTCCCAGACACCGTCACGGGCGATGCGTTGGTAGGAGACCGCAGGTTTTGGTTCGCTCATGCCGACAGTTGCCTTAATGCGGATTGGTCTAGGGGCTAGGCTGCTTAACCGCGCCAAGTGTTTGCAGAGGCGTCGAGTTTTCCACGCCGCGTCATGTGCCCGGCGCCCCGGTCACTTGCTGGACGGCCGAGGCGGTGAGGGCGTCACGATGCTCGTCGAACAGCTCCAGGCCGCCCTTCACGGCGGAGACGACCGCCCGCGGGGTGATGGTCGCACCGCTGAACTGGTCGAAGTCTCCGCCGTCCTTCTGCACGGCCCAGCGCACAGGGGGCGGCTCGCCCAATGACTTCCCGTCGAAGTCCAGGATCCAGTCGTCCCGGGCCACCTCGATCTTGTCACCCAGCCCCGGCGTCTCGGTGTGCGCGAGCACCCGGGCGCCCAGCACACGGCCGTCCGCACCGATGCCGATCAGCACCCGAATGGGGCCCGCGTAGCCCTTGCCCACCGTCTCGAAGGCCACGCCGGCGACCTCCAACCCCTGGAGCGCGCGGTAGACGGTGAGCGCACCGTCGGCGGTATCCAGGGTGATGCTGTCCGCCAGCAAGTCGTTGTCGTGCAGGCTTGCGGGGATCACCGCCGACAACGACGCGAGTAGTTCCTCGGCCCGGCGTTGTTCGATGGCATCACGGGTGGCGAGGTCGCCCATCACCAGCAGGGCGGCGGCGATCAGCGCGAAGCCACCGAGCAGCGCCGCCTGATAACCGACGCGGTCGCGATAGCTGGGATGGGCGATGGTGGTGACGCTCATCGCTTGGCCTCCCCGGGCTCCGAGGCGGCGGCTGCGGCCTTGGGTGCGGGATACTCCAGCGGCTGCCCGCGGCGGTCGCGGCCGTAAATGCGCGGCTTGAGGTAATGGTCGATCATGGGCGTGGCGGCGTTCATCAACAGCACCGCGAAGGCGACCCCCTCCGGATACCCGCCCCAGGTGCGGATCACATACAGCAACAGCCCCACGCCCGCACCGAACAACAGCTGGCCGGTGCGCGAGACGGGCGAGGTCACCGGATCCGTGGCAATGAAAAAGGCCGCCAGCATCGTGGCGCCGGTGAGCAGGTGATAAGGCGCAGCGGCATAGCGCGCCGCATCGACGAGGTGCATCCCGGTCGCCAACACAGCCACGGTGCCGAGCAGGGCCGCAGGGATGCGCCAGTCGATGACGCCCTTGGCAATCAGCAACAGCCCGCCGAAGGCGATCAGCAACGCGGAGGTCTCGCCCAGGCTGCCGGGCACGAGGCCAAGCAGGGCCGAGAAGGGATCGAACACCGCTGTCAGCGCCGAGCTCAGCGCCTCGCCCTGGCCGAGCTCCGTGCGTACATGCCCCAGAATGGACGCCCCGGACATGGCGTCGAAGCCCAGCGCCTCTGCGGACTGCCCGCCGAAGGTGATGGCGAGCCCGTCGCGGACACTGGGCGCCCCACTGGTGAAGATCGGCGTCGGCGCCACCCAGCGCGTCATCTCCAGCGGGAAGGAGATCAAGAGCGCCACCCGCGCCACCATGGCCGGGTTGAAGAGGTTCTGCCCAATGCCGCCAAACACCTGTTTGCCCAGCAGCACCGCCAGTGCTCCGCCCACCACGCCGATCCACCAGGGCGCCCACGGCGGCAGCGTCAGCGCCAAGATCCAGCCGGTGAGGAGCGCCGAGCCGTCCATCAGCGTCAGCCGCACCGGTTTGCCGGCGGCCCAGAGCGAGAGCGCTTCAAAGCCAACGGTGGCTCCGGCGGTGACCGTGAACAGAAAGATGGCCGGCCAGCCGAACACAAACAGCCCGAACAACGTCGCGGGCACGAGGGCCAGCATCACCAACGCCATGGTGCGCCCAACGGATACCGGTGCATGGGCGTGCGGACTGGCGGATAGGGGTAGGTTCATACGTGTTCGGTCTCCGTTGAGCTCACGGACTGCGGCCCAGTCGCGTCGCTTCGATCGCGCCCGGGCGACGGGCCAAGGGTCAAGGATTGGACCGAGCCAGTGCCTTGGCCCTTGGTCTTCAATCCGCCTCCGCCAGCGCCCCGTTGGGCGCTGGCGCGGCCGTCGCCTTCGCTGCAGCCGCCTGCTCGGCCTTGCGCTTGGCCATCGCCGCGCGCTTGGCCTGTTTCTGCGCCTCCAGTCGCGCCGCACGGGCCTCGGCCAGGCGTTTGGTCTCCGTCTGTTTCTGCTTGGCGCGGCCGCGGGCGGCGAGCTCACCCTTGGCGTGGTTGAAAAACTGCACCAGCGGAATGTGCGCCGGGCACAGGTAGGCGCAGGAGCCGCAGCCGATGCAGTCCATGAGGCCTTCGCCGACGGCACCGTCGAGGTCGCCGGCCCGAATGTGCGCTGCCATGGTGAGGGGCACCAGGCCGCACGGGCAGGCACTGACGCAGCTGGCGCAGCGGATGCAGGGGGCGGGCTGCCGCTGTGCGGTCTCGGCGGCGGTCAATGCCAGCACGCCGTTGCTCCCCTTCATGATGGGGACCCGCAGCTCCGTGAGCGGTTGGCCCATCATCGGCCCGCCGCTAATGAGCTTGGCTGGCTCCTCGCTGAAGCCGCCGCAGTGGTCCACCAGGGCCTGTACGCGGGTGCCAATGGGCACGCGCAGGTTCTTCGGCGCCTGCACCGCAGCACCGGTGACGGTCACCACCCGCGAGACGAGCGGCCGGCCGAGCCGCAGTGCCTCGTGTACCGCAAAGGCGGTGGCGGGGTTGTGCACGACGACGCCGATGTCCGCCGTGAGCCCGCGCGCGGGCGTCTCTTTGCCGGTCAGCGTCTGCACCAGATGTTTCTCGGACCCCATGGGGTAGCGCGTGGGCAGCTTGATGACCTCGACGTCGGCGCAAGCGACGGCAGCCGCGCGCATCGCCGCCAGCGCCTCGGGCTTATTGCCCTCGATGCCGATGATGATCCGCTGCACCCCTAGCGCATGGGCCATGATCCGCACGCCGTCCAGGACCTGCGCGGGGTGCTCTCGCATCAGGCGGTCGTCGCAGGTGAGGTAGGGCTCGCACTCGGCGCCGTTGATCACCAAGGTGTGCAGGTTGTAGCGGTTGCGCAGATTGAGCTTCACCGCGGACGGGAAGGTGGCGCCGCCCATGCCGACGACACCGGCGGTGGCGACGCGCCGGGCGATCTCGGCGGGGTCCAGCGCGAAGGGATCATCCACGCCGCAGATGTCCCCATGCCAACGGTCCTCCCCGTCCGGCTGCAGCGTGATAGTCCGCACATTGAGCCCGGACGGGTGGTTCGCGGGATAGAGCCCGAGCCCGGCGATGCGCCCGGAGGTGGGCGCATGGATGGGCGCGGACACAGCGCCTTGGGCATGGGCGATCACCTCGCCCTTCAAGACATGCTGGCGGCGCTGCACCACGGGATTGGCCGCGGCACCGATATGCTGCTGCAAGGGAATATGCAGCAAGCCGGGCAGCGGCAAATCCTCTATGGGCTGCGCGGCGGCGAGGGATTTGCGGTCATCGGGATGGACGCCGCCGCGGATCTTAAAGAGACGCATAAGGGAGCCTCAATTGCCTACCGACACTGGCACACGCCCAGGGGAAGGGCCTGGGGGAAGGGCCGAGGGCCGAGGGCCGAGGCGGACCGCGCCCGACCCAGCTGGCCACACGGCTAAACTCGGTCCTCGGCCCTTGGCCCTGTTCTGATCGGTGGGGACGCGTTCGAAAATCATCAGCAGAGCACTCACAACCAAGCGTGCATCAAGCCGCCATCGGTACCGGCCAAACCCAATTGCTGAGGGTGACGACCGGCGCCCGCAGCTCGATGCACTCGGTGGGGCAGGCGTCCACACACTTGCCGCAGCCGGTGCAGGCGTCCTCGAACACCGCGTGGATCTGGTCGTTGGCGCCGATGATCGCGTCCGTTGGGCAGCGCTTGAAGCACTTGGTGCAGCCGACGCAGAGGCGCTCGTGGATGTGCGCCACCTTGGGCGTCTGCTCGGCCAGGCCGGAGAGGTCTGCGCTCACACCCAGGAGCGCCGCCAGCGACTCCGCCAGCGCCCGGCCACCGGGTGGGCACAGGGTGACCGGCGCCTCACCGGCGGCGACGGCGGCGGCCGCCGGAGCACAGCCTGGATAACCGCACTGGCCGCACTGGGAGCCGGGCAGCAGCTCTTCCACCTGCCCGACTATGGGGCTCTCCTCCACCTTGAGGTAACGGGCGGCGACGCCGAGCAGCGCACCGAGCCCGAGCCCGAGGATGGCGAGAATGAGAATGGGTGCAATCATGGTGAATCAGCGCTGCTAATCAGTGGCTAGGGGCTGGGGGCTAGGGGCTCGGGAGGGCGCGATGGCGCTAGAGGGTCAAGGCGCGTCGGCTGACGCCGGGGTGCGCGTCTGCTCCTTGGCCCTCGCTCCTTGGCCCTCGGCCCTTCCACTCGCCCTTCCCCTCGCCCGGCCATCACGCCAACCCCGTAAAGCCCATGAACGCCAGCGACAGGAGCCCTGCCACCACGAAGGCGATGGGTGTTCCGGCGAAGGCTGCCGGCACCTGCGCCAGGGCCAGGCGCTCCCGCAGACCCGCGAAGAGCACCATCACCAGCGTGAAGCCGAGGGCGGAGCCAAAGCCGAACACCAGGCTTTCAAAAAAACTGTTTTGCTCCTGCACGTTGAGCAGAGCCACGCCGAGCACGGCGCAATTGGTGGTAATCAACGGCAGGAAGATGCCGAGGACTTGGTAGAGGGTCGGCGAGAGCTTGCGCACTGCCATCTCGGTGAACTGCACCACGGCCGCAATCACGAGGATGAAGGTCAGGATGCGCAGAAAGGCGATGTCCAGCGGCTGCAACACGAAGTGCTGCAGCAGCCAGCTGGCCGCCGCCGCCAGCGTGAGCACGAAGGTGGTCGCGAGTCCCATGCCGAGGGCCGTATCGAGCTTGTTGGACACGCCCATGAACGGGCAGAGGCCCAGGAACTTCACCAGCACCACGTTATTCACCAGTGCCGTGGCCAAGATCAGCATGAGGAATTCGGTCATCGCAGTCTGACTTGTCCTGGGCTGGAGTGTTGGGGCTGGGTTGTTGGGGCTGGCGTGTTGCGCCGGGGCCCTTGGGCCGTGCGTGCTCGGCGTTCGGGTCATTGCGCCGGGGCTGTTTGCAGCCGGGCCGGCCGACGCGCCTCAGCGAGGCGTGTCCGGAGCACCTGGCGGCCGCTGTTGCCGTTCGCTGCCCCACTCGGCTGTGTTGAAGGTCGGCTGCAAGACGGATGCCAGGGACGAACAGGCTCCCGTTTGCCCATGCATCGTGACGGGGCACGACCCGCCGGGAACGCCCATTCTCAATGCGTTGCGCCAGCCACCGCGGGCCCCGCGGGAGCCGTCTCGACGGCGGCGTCGGCTGTCAGGCATGTCACAAGCCAATGCTGCACCGCAGCAGGATTGTCGCAAGTCCGACACTGCTCGGCCGCGCACCGCGGCCTCGGGGCGCAGTGGCAAGGACTTGGCGACACAGCGCGGCCGCGCCTACTGGCACGGAATCTGCTGCACGCGTTTAGCTGAAGACCTGGCCGGGTGCAGGGCTGGCTGGTTGGGAAGCTGGTTTGGACCGGGGCGCGAGCGCCGGAGCCGCCGCCCTAGAAGACACAAACCGCAGAAGACAACAACGAGGAGGCACGCGTGAGCACCGGCAAAGGCATCGACACCCCCCAGGCGAGCAAGCTCGCGACCGATCGCGAGCAGCTGCCAACGAGCGCGGCCCGCACCGCCGACGGCTTCAAGCCCGACGCTGAGCTGCCGGCGGCGACCGCACTGGGGGAGTTCCTGCGGGCGCCACCGGCGGGCACCCCGGCGGAGGTCGTCGAGGCACTCACCCTGATGGCGGGCGATCCGACCGACCCGCTGCCACCTCGGCTCTATTTCGAGACCGTGGAGCAGTCGCCGGTGGCGATCTCCATCACCGACGCCAAGGCCGACATCCTTTACGCCAACGCCGCCTTTGAGGCGCTCACCGGCTATACCCGGGAAGAGGTGCTGGGCGAGAACGAGTCCATCCTCTCCAGCAACTCGACGCCGGACAGCATCTACCAACAGCTCTGGCGCACCATCCAGCGCAAGCGGCCTTGGACCGGCGTGATCATCAACCGCCGCAAGGGCGGCGCGGACTACCTCGCGGAGCTGACGATTTCACCCGTCCTGGATGCCGCCGGGCGCATCCGTTACTTCCTCGGCATGCACCGGGACGTGACCCGCGAGCACGAGCTCGCCGTGGCGGTGCGCCAGCAGAAGACGCGTATCGAGACAGTGCTGGACGCCGCGCCGGTAATCATCGTGCTGCTGGACACGGGGGGCCGGATCATCCTCGACAACCAGGAGTACAAGAAGCTCCTGGGCGACCTGCGCGGGCGCGAGCCACTGTCACTGCTGCGCACGGCGCTCATGCAACAGGCAGGGTTCGACCCACTAGAGCGCGCCGCTGAAGGCAAGGGCTTCCGCGACGTGGAGATCAGCATCGATGTGCCGGGCAGCGCCGGGCCGCGCTGGTTCGCCTGCTCCGGGACCGCCGTCAACGAGTCCGACACCAGCCTGTCCGGCTACTTCATCCGCGGCCACGCCGGCGACCAGCGGCTCCTGCTACTCGCCAACGACATCACCGGCCGCCGCCGCGAGATCGAGCGCGCCCACCTGGAGAACCTGCGTGCCCGGCTCGCAGGTTCTCCAGGTGGG
>CAZGCI010000007.1:0-5320 GCA_964524185.1 uncultured Thiohalocapsa sp.
AGAACCTCAGCTTCCCAAGCTGATGACGTGGGTTCGATTCCCATCACCCGCTCCAATGTCCCCGCCGTCACCATGCAGCGACTCTACCAGGCCGGCAACCGCATCGAGGCCCAGCTGCTGAGCGACTTCCTCGACCGGCATCTGGTCGACAACACCATCCTCGGCGACTACCTCACGGGTGCCATCGGCGAGCTGCCTGCGGACGTCTACCCGACCATCTGGATCGTGTACGACGACGACATCGACCGCGCGCGCGAGCTGCTTCAAGGCTTTTTGGACGATCGTCGCCGCGAGCCGAGTCGCTCTTGGGTCTGTCGCGGCTGCGGCGAACTGGTGGACGGCAGCTTCGACCTCTGTTGGCGCTGCGGTGCTGAGCATCCATGAGCGCCAAGACAGGAACACGTGGGTTGGTGCGGGGCTGGTTCGTCGCCGGCGGGCTCTTCCTGCTGCTGGCAGCCCTGCTGGCCGTTGCCCCTGCGTTGGTGGATCGCGACGCCCTGCGAGAGCGCCTCCAGGCGGAGGCCAGCCAAGCCCTGGGGTTGCCGGTGCAGGTGGCCGCCGTCTCTGAGCTGAGCCTCTTGCCTCGCCCGCGCATCGTATTGGGCTCGGTGCTCATTCTGTCCCGGGAGGGCCCCGCCGCAACGCCGCTTGTCGCCGCCGAAAGCCTACGGTTGGACCTCGCCCTGTGGCCGCTGCTGTTGGGGCGCGCGGAGCCGGCGCTGCTGCAGGCGTCCGGCATCGATTCCCGCCTGCCGGGAGCGGTCGTCACTGCGACGCTGTGGCCGTGGGCCACGGCGCCGGCGCTGGAGGTGCGGGACGCCGAGCTGACCTTGGACTATCCCGCAGGCGCCCGGCGTCTCGGTTGGCGCCTCTTCGAGAAGCCTACCCCGGTGCTGCAGGCGGCCGGGACCGGGCCGCTTGCGATTGCCGCTGTGCTGCCGATGGAAGTGGCGCATGCGCCGGTTGCGGGCACACTGACCTTGGCTGCGCAGGCCGATATCTCCAACCTGCCCATGCTGACACTCGCGCCGCTGCGCCTTGCAGGCACCGATCTGCGCCTCGGTGAGCTGCGCGAGCTCGCGCCGGTGCTGACCGCCGAGCGCGCGGTGCGCGACGCGGACGGCGCCTGGCGTTTCACCGGAGCCGCGCTGTCAGAAGGCAGCTTCGACGTGCGCGGAGATATCAGTCTTGCCCCCGCACCCGCCACCGCGGCCCTGGCTGGAAGCACGGCGAGCGGCAGCCTGACACTTGCGCCGCTGGATCTGCGCCGCTGGCTCGCCCGCCACCTTGGCCGTCCGCTGCCGGGGCACTCAGACCGGCTGCGCTGTGTCGCCGCCGTCGGCGACTTCCGGCTGCGGGGCGACCAGCTGGAGGTCGCGCCGCTGGCCGCGCGTGTGGACGCGAGCCACGCACGCGCCGCCGGGCGCTTCCAGCTCGGTCCCATACCCCGGGGGGCGGCGGCGCTGCGCCTGGATGGCTTGGACCTAGACCCTTACCTGAGCGCGTCGGACGCGGCAGCCGCGGACGATCCAGCAGCGTCGTGTGCGCCGGGCGCCGACGTGGCCGCCCACAGCCTGCCACAACCGGACACCCCGGCGCTGCCGACCACGGGTACCGATCCGGATCTCGTCCTGGATCTGCGTGCGGATGTCCTCGGGCTCGGCGGGCTCTCGTTTGGAGAACTGAGCGTCGCTGCCGCGCGACACGGCGCGCATGGCGTTGCGGATATCGCCGCAGACGCCTTCTATGCCGGCGCACTGACGGCGCGGATCGAGCAAACGCTGCGGCCGGCGCTGCCGCCTCAGCAACGGCTTTGGGCTGCTGTGAGCGGTGCCGATCTCGGGGCGATCTTGGCGGACGTGCAGGGCGAGCCGCAGGTCTCGGGGCGGTTGGATTTGAGCGCGGAGCTCGCCGCCGCGGGCAACGCGTTTGCAGCGCTCCGTGATGACCTGTCGGGCACCATCCGCTTACACCTCCAAGCCGGCAGACTCCCGGCGCTGGATCGTGCCGCGACTAGCTTTGGCCCGCTGCTAGCCATCATCGGACTCGAGGCGACGCCGGATATCTTCGCCGTCTCAGCCCTGAGCCTGAGCGCCGAGGGCCGCAATGGCGTGTTTCGCAGCCGCGACATCGATGGCCGTGCGCGGTTATTTACGCTGACCGGTGCCGGCAACCTGGACTTGCCGGCTGGCAGCCTCTCGGCCGACCTCATCTCGACCCTGGTGCAACCGCCCGACGGGCCAGACCTGAAGGGCTTGGCCGGCATCGAGGTGCCCATCCGGGTGGATGGCCCCATGGTCGCGCCGAAGCTGGATGTTCAGATCGGTCCCGCCGTAGCGGAGGCGGCACGGCGCGTTGCCCGCCGCCGCCTGGACCGCGATAGCAATATGCTGCAGCAGCTCGAAGACGCCACCGGCGTGCCAGGGCTGGAAGAGGGCCTGCGAAACCTGTTGGGGCTCTAGGGCGATGTCTGTCCTGCTCGTGCGCAGACCCAGGTTGCATGCCGCAACGGTGAGCGGGCATCGTCACGCTCCCTGAGACCAGGCGGCAGGCGACACATGCAAGAGTCCGCAAGCCCAGTGGATTCGCTCGGGGCGCTGTCCGACGAGTCGTGGGAGCCGGCCGGCTTCGCGGCCGCGTTGTTGGCCTGGTTCGACGCGCACGGGCGCAAAGACCTACCCTGGCAGCGGCCGGCGACGCCTTACCGGGTCTGGGTCTCCGAGGTTATGCTGCAGCAGACCCAGGTGGCCGTCGTCGTGCCGTACTTCGAGCGGTTCATGGCGCGCTTCCCGGAGCTGCCGGCGCTGGCGGCGGCTGATCTGGATGCAGTGCTGCATCTCTGGTCAGGGCTCGGCTATTACGCCCGGGGGCGCAACCTCCATCGCGCCGCCGGACTGGTGATGGCCGAGCACGGCGGTGAGCTACCTCGGGCGCTGGCGGCGCTCATGGCCCTGCCCGGCATTGGCCGCTCCACGGCGGGGGCCATCCGTTCCCTGGCCTATGGCGAGCGCGAGGCCATCCTCGACGGCAACTGCAAGCGGGTACTCGCCCGCTGTTTCGCCGTGCCGGGCTGGCCCGGCCGGAGCGAGGTACTGGCAGCGCTTTGGCAGCTCGCCGAGCTGCTGACGCCGAGCTTACGCGTGGCCGCCTATAACCAGGCAATGATGGATTTGGGCGCCACGCTCTGCACCCGCACCGCACCGGCCTGTGGTCGCTGCCCGCTCGCGGCACGCTGCATGGCGCTGCAGCGCGGTAGGCAACGCGCCTTCCCGGCCCCGCGGCCGCGACGCGACAGCCCGGTGCGGCGCACCCGCATGCTGCTGGCGGTGGCGCCTGACGGCTCCCTGCTGTTGGAGCGCCGTCCACCCGCCGGTGTTTGGGGTGGGCTATGGGTGCCGCCGGCGCTTGCGGCGAGCGAGCTGGAGCGGCCGCTCGGCGAGGCCGCCGTTGACTGGTGCCGGGAACGGCTGGGTGTCGACCTCGCGCGGCTTGAAATGCTGCCCCCGCGCAGGCATTCCTTCACGCACTTTCAGCTCGACATCGACGCCGCGCTGCTGCACCTGGCAAAGGCACCGGCTCGTCTCGAGGACGAGCCGGCGGCGGCCTGGGTCGATCCCATGCAACCAGGCGATCTGGGCCTGCCGGCACCGATTCGACGGCTGCTGGCGGATGCCGCGGGGCAGCTGCGCCAAGACGGTGACAACAACGCATCCCACGACAACGGAGAAGCACAATGACGCGAATGGTCAACTGCGTGAAGCTCGGCCGCGAGGCGGAGGGTTTGGCACGCCAGCCTTACCCCGGTGAGATCGGCAAGCGTGTGTTCGAGCATGTCTCGAAGCAGGCCTGGAGTGACTGGCTCAAGCATCAGACCATGCTCATCAACGAGAACCGCCTGAGCCCGATGGACCCCAAGGCGCGCAAGTTTCTCGAAGAGCAGATGGAGAAGTATTTCTTCGGTGAGGGCGCCGTGATGCCCGAGGGCTATGTCCCGCCGAAGCAGTGAGTTCGCCCGGCGGGCAATCGTCCCGCCAGCCGCCTCGGCGCCGCCGGCAGGAGCGGCTCAACGCTCTGCGCCGGCGCCCTCTGTGCGCTGGCCGCGCAGGCTTTCGATCAGCAATAGCGCTACTCCGATGGAGATGGCACTGTCCGCCACGTTGAAGGCAGGCCAGGGGTTAAACAGCGCGAGTGGGACGAAGGGCAGGTAGACCTGAAGGAAGTCGACCACATGGCCGTGCAACACGCGGTCGATGAGGTTGCCGACGGCGCCGCCGACAATGAGCGCAAGCCCCGCGGCGAGCCAGTGCTCTTGGGCCTTGAGACGCAGCAGCCACGCCACGAGCACGACGGTCACCGCCAGCGCAAAGGCGGTAAACAGCCAACGCTGCCAGCCGCCCGCCTCCGCAAGAATGCTGAAAGCGGCGCCGGTGTTGAACATCAACGTGAGGTTGACGTTGGGAATCAGCGCGACGACCTCGTAGGGCTCCAGGGCCGAGAGCACCGACCACTTGCTGGCCTGATCCAGCAGCAGCACGACGATGGAGAGCCAGAGCCAACGCTTCACGATCGCAGTATTCGGGCGCAGGGAAATGGGCCGCGCATTGTCGCGGGCTTGGCGCGGTTTGGCTAGAGGCCGCGCCGATGGTTTGGGTTTAGCGCGAGGCCTGAGGCTGCGGACCAGGGCTTGTGATAAGCGCTTGTGATTAGGGCTTGGGGTCCGGCCCGGAGCTGGCATCCGCGGCGACGTCGACGGGGGTGAGCTCGATGGGGGCTTGCGCGCCGAGCCCCGCAGCGCGGGTGGCCAGCACGTCGATGAACCGCGGATGCTCGCCCATGAGCTGCGTGATTTGCACATTCAGACCCGGATATTTGGCTTCCGCAGCTGTCACGATCTCTGCAATGTCGCCGGCGGCGCCGGCATGCCGGCCGGGTGAGATGAACTGCATCGCGAGTATCACGTCTCGGGGGCTTTGCGGCGATGCGCTGCCGCCGACCTCGTCGAGAACCTCGGCCAGCAGGCGGCCGTTGAAGGCGTAGTCGGGACCTTCCCGGCGCTCCATGACGGCCTCGGCGACGCCGATTTTGGTGCCGACGCGTTGCTCGAGCAGCGCCGCCAAAGCCTCCGCCAGCCAGTGTCGCACCGCGGTCACCGCGGGCAGTGGCGAACCATGGTCCACCAACAGGACGTCCACTGAGCTTGGCTGCCGCGAGCCGAGTGCGGCGCACACATGGTCCGCCAAGATTTGCGCCAGCAGTGGCTCGCCAGCGGGCAGGGGGCAGAGGGCCTCGGCCACACGGACCTCCAGGGGGCCGACCTCGG
>CAZGCI010000007.1:5330-69091 GCA_964524185.1 uncultured Thiohalocapsa sp.
TCAAAGACGCCATCCGTTCCGCAGTGAACGCCGGCGATCTCCGGCACGAAGGCGCTGATGGCGCGGCTGGGCCCGAAGAACAATGGCACGATATCGAAGCGGTGCGCTCCGGCGTCCACCTGTGCACGCAGGAAGGGGTCCAACGTCTGCGCGGGTCGGCCCTCCAGGTCCGCGGGCGGGATACGCGATGCGTGCAGGGCCGAGACGGGCTGCACCTCGGTGCCCAGACGCTCACCTAAGTGGCGAGCCATGCGGCGGAGGTTCAGGGTGGCGGCGGGGCGACGGGAGCCGTTGTCGAGCAGAATCAGCATGGCGGCTGTCGGGGCTTCTTCACACGACGCTGTCAATCATACGGGCCTAGATTGCTTGACCGCGCCAGATGTTTGCAGATGGGTTTCCCGCACGCCGTCGTATGTTAGGCGCCGGCAGGCGGAAAGGGCCGAGGCGCACCCGCTGATGCTAGGACTGTGCGTCTAAGCCTTGGCCCTCGGCCCCGGCCAGTGAGCGACCCGCCGGCGTGCCGACGCCCGAGTCGCTCGCCGGTCTGAGCTGCCCCCCTATTAGTGGAGGCAGCGACCCGCCGATGCCAGGGTCGGTGGCTTGGCGGTGGTCATGGCGGCCCATTGGCTCCCCGCCGACCCTGTGTCGCGTGCAGGGCGGCTCTGCGCTTTGGCTCACTGGACCAGGGGCAAGCCCTTACCCGGATTCAGGATACCGTTGGGATCGAACTGGCGTTTGATCGCACGCATGAGGTCGAGCGCCACCGGGTCCAGCTCCCGATTCACGAAGTCGCGTTTCTCGAGCCCCACGCCATGCTCCCCCGACAGGGTACCGCCGAGTGTGACGACGAGGTCGAATACGGCGCTCAAGCAAGCCGCTGCCCGGGCCATTTCGTCGGGGTCGTCAGGATTGACCAGCAGGTTCACGTGGATGTTGCCGTTGCCGGCGTGGCCAAAGTTGACGATGGTGATGGCGTGCGCGCGGGAGAGCTCCTCCAGCCGGTCGATAAAGACGGCAATACGGCCCACCGGCACCACCACGTCCTCGTTGATCTTCTTCGGCGCCACGTGGCGCAGTGCCGGGGACAAGGCCTTACGCGTGCGCCAGAGGGCGGCGATCTCGGCCGCGTCGGCCGCGATGGCGAGCTCGATCAGCCCCTGGGTGCGCGCAGCAGCCCCGACCGCAGCCGCAGCCGCCTCGACGCAGGTCGCCGGGCCGTCGACCTCGATCATGAGCAACGCGCCGGTGCCGTCCGGCACACTGAGGTCCGAGAAGCGGCGCACCATGTCGATGGCGGCGCCGTCCATGAACTCCAGTGCGCATGGCGTGATGGGTTGGGCCATGATGGCAGTCACCGCCGCGGCGGCGCTGTGGATGTCCCGGTAGGTGGCGCGCAGGGTGCGCTTCGCCTCCGGCAGCGGGGTGAGCTTGAGCGTCGCTTGGGTGACCAGGGCCAGCGTGCCCTCTGAGCCGATGATCAAACGAGTGAGGTCGTAGCCGACGACGCCCTTGGTGGTGAGCACACCCGTGCGCAGCATGTCGCCGGCGCCGGTGATGGCCGTTAGCCCAAGGGTGTTCTCCCGCGGTGTGCCGTACTTGACGGCCTTGGGGCCAGCGGCGTTGTACGCGAGGTTGCCGCCGATGGTGCAGACGGCGGCGCTGGTGGGATCAGGCGGCCAAAAGAAGCCGTGCTCGGCCGCGGCGCGCTGAAGATCGTCGTTCACCACGCCGGGCTCCACCACCGCGAGTCGGTTTGCGGGGTCGATGGCGAGGATGCGGTTCATCCGCTCGAAGGACACCACGATGCCGCCCGGCTCCGGCACCGTAGCACCCGTGGTGCCAGTGCCGAGCCCGCGGGCGGTGAGGGGAATGCGATGCGCATTGCAGATGCGCACCACTGCCGCGGTCTCCTCGGCGTTGTGTACGAAGGCCACCGCCTGCGGCAGGCACTGGCGGCGGCTGTTGTCGTAGCCGTAGGGCCAGCAGTCCGCGGGGTCGGTGAGTAAGGCGTCGTCGCGGAGGGCTTGCGCTAGCGCCCGCCGTGCCGGGTCGGATAGTGTCGGCGCCTTAGCGTGGGCGTTTGGGCTCAATGTACTCAAAGATCTTCACCACGCGCGCAACGCCCGGAATACGGCGCACCTTCTCGGCGGTGGCCTCGCCCTCTTCCGGCGTCACGAGGCCCATCAGGTAAACGACACCATTGTTGGTGACCACCTTGACCCGCAGGGCGTCGAACCCGGGTAGGTTGATGGACTGGATGGCCAGCTTGGCCCGAGACGTGAGCAGGGTGTCCCTGCCCATCTGCCCAAGACCCAACGCCGGGCCAATCTCTGCCTCGTTATGGACCTCCTTCACCTTGGGGAGTTGCGCCACGACGCGCGCGAAGCGATCGGCGATCTGCGCGGTCTCTGCCTGACCCGTGATGAGTGCCGTGTGGTTGTAGCTGGTGACCCTCAGCTGGCTCTGCCCGCTGATGTCCGGGTTCTTCAGGTAGGCATCTCGGGCCTGCAGCTCGATCAGTTCATCGTCGAGGACCACATCAGCGCTGCGTCGGTCATAGACCACCGCGGCGCCGTACGTCGCGCCCGCCACCACCAGGGGCGCACAACCGGGCAGCGCCGTGGTAGCGGCCAGCGCGGCCATTAGGAGTGCGGCGCTGCCGCGCAGATGCGAGGGCAAGGTTTCGGTCATGGGGCAGCTCCGTCGAAGGCGTGCCGAATCCACTGCACCCGGTCGCGGGCGCCGATGGCCACCACGTCGAAGCGGCAGGGCAGATCCGTCGGATGTCGACTCAGATAATACCCCGCAGCGGCCACCAGCCGCGCCTGCTTATGTCGGTCGACGCTGGCAGCGGCGCCGCCGAAGCGATTGCTCGCGCGATAGCGCACCTCGACGAACACCAAGGTGCCGCCGTCGCGCATGACGAGGTCCAGCTCGCCCTGGCGGCAGCGCACGTTAGCGGCGATGAACGTGAGCCCTTGCGCCTCCAGGTGCCTGCGAGCGAGAAGTTCGTGTTGCGCCCCGGTGGCGCGTTGATTGCGGCTCAAGCCGAACATGTTCAGGGGGCCGCTGTAGCTGGCGCGGCCTTATGCCTGCGGCAGTGGGCGCCGGGCGGTGCGCTGGCGCCCGTGGACCCATGCGCCAGCGGCCGAGGGCGCCGGCGCTGTAGGGAGCGATCGCTCAGGACGCGTCCGCCTCGTCGTCCGTGGCGGCGGCCTGTGCGTCTAGGTCGTCGTCCTTGGGCGGTGGGGCCCCTTCGATGGTCGACCTGACCTTGGGCCCTGTGGGGGTGAACTGCGCGAGCAGCAGTTGGCGGCGGATCTGGCCGAGGGAGTCCACCGTCAGGCCACCGGTTCCGCCCGGGAAGAAGGTGCCCGGGTTGGCGCCCATCACAGCGATGCGCGGCGCCAGCCGGTAGGCGTCGACGCCCATCGCATACAATCGCGCCAGGGGCCCGGTGACGTCGGGCAGACGATCCCGCAGGGCGTCCCTGGACAAGGCGTCGCTGCGCTCGGTGTCCAGAATCCAAGGGATGTCGACGAAGTAGAGCCCGGCGAGTGCCGCGTCTCGGCCCGGATCGATGTCGCCGTCGTAGACATGGGATGTGGAGACGACCGGCAGCCGGGTGCCATCCGCGCGCAGCGCCGTATATAAGGCTTGCGCATCCGTGGCGGTGGATACCATGAAGACGAAATCCGGTGTGCCGCCCGTCAGCAGCGCCGCGGCATCGGAGCCGTAGCCGCCGGGGCGGGAACGGTATGCCCGCTCCGCAACGACGCGCCCGCCCAGGCTGCGCCAGCGGTCGCGGAAGGCGTCGGCGAGCCGCTCGCCGAAGCCGTCGTCCGGATACAGCAGCGCAGCGCGCGTATAGCCGGCGTTCTTGGCGTAGTTGGCAACGTTGTCGGCCTCATCTTCCGGCGCCAGCGAGAATTGGTAGAGGTTATCGGTGGCACCGCCGCCGGCGCGGTTCAGCGCCAGGGTCGGCACCGGCAGGGATGAGCGGGCGGCGAGCTCTGCCACTGAGGAACGAATCAGTGGTCCGATGACGACATCGGCACCGGTGTCGACGCCGTCGTTGAAGCTGCTGCCAAAGCGCAAGTTTGGACGGTTGCCGCTGCGGTCCGCCTCGTAGGCGGCCTCGATGCCGTCTTTGACGGCATCGCCGGCAACTCCGAAGCGCCCGCCGCGAGGCAGCACGACGGAGACATCAGTGCCCGGGGCGTAGCCGCCAGCGAGGGCAGTGAAATAGGCCGTGGGCAGGTCGGGCAACGCCGGATGACCGCCGTTGCTGCGGCGCCAATCTCGGTAGGCGGCATCGAGCCTCGGACTTGGGGCGCCGTGCTCGCTGAGCAGATCAGCCAGCTCGGCCCAGCCCCGCATGCGTCCACGGCTTTCGCGCATGGCCGCGTCCAGGCCGCCGCCGAGGGTGGCCAACGTAAACAACAGCGACACTTGGTTGTCGAGGCGGGCGTCCGCGTTGCGGGTCAGCACCCGGTCGAGCTCATCCAGGCTCTCGGCGGCCCGCATGGGTTGGCCCGCCAGGCGCAACGATGCAGCCTCGATGCCGAGGTATTGGATCTTCAAGTCCGGCGGCAGCCGGCCCTTGTTGACCCGCCCGAGCGTTGCGAGCGCCTGCGACGCGCGACCCTGCTGCAGCGCCAGCTCCGCCTCCAACAGCAGGATCTGTTCACGCTGCGCCGCGGTGAGCTTGCCCTTGTCGATGGCCGCCAGCACACTGGTCGCCTCGGTGGTCTCGCCAGCGGCAAGCAGGGCACCGGCTGCATCCAGCGTGAGTTGCTCCCGCGCGGGCGAGGGCGCGTCTTCGGCGAGCTCCAGATAGGCTGCCGCCGCTGCGGCGGGATCCCCGGCCTGCGCACGCGCCCGAGCCTTTGCAAGCTCCGCCGCCGGCACGTCCGACAACACGCGCGATGCGTCTCTGACCGGGTCGATGGCGCAGCCGCCAGCCAAGCTTGCGACGACTGCGGCCATTACAAGCCAGCGCCACGGGCGCGGCTGGACGTGCGCGCCCGACTCCCGAAGGGTGTTGCGAAGGTTCCGGCGGAGAGCGCTGGGTGCTGTGGGCAGTGCGGTCGGTGCGGCGGGGGTGGTGCGGGCCATGACCATCTCCGTTGGTGATTTGAAACGTATTGATTCGGAGCGAAAAGCAGGGGGGATCGTGCACGATAAGGCCGGCGTACTATACGTGGTGGCCACGCCCATCGGCAATCTGGGGGATATGACGGCGCGCGCCTGTAAGATATTGACTGACGTGGACCTTATTGCCTGCGAGGACACGCGCCACAGCCGCCCCTTGCTGAAGCATTTCGGCATCGACACACCGGTTGTCGCGTATCACGACCACAATGAGCGCACGCAGGCACCCAGGCTACTGGCGCGTCTCGCGAGCGGAACAGCCATCGCACTCATTAGCGACGCCGGGACACCGCTGGTGAGTGACCCGGGCTTCGAGCTAGTGCGTGGGGCGCGCAGTCAAGGCACGCGCGTCGTCCCGGTGCCAGGTCCGAGCGCTCCCATCTGCGCCCTGTCGGCGTCGGGTCTAGCCAGTGATCGTTTCTTGTTCCTCGGCTTTCCGCCCCGCGGTGAGACGGCGCGGCGGGCATGGATCGGTGCTATCGCCGCAGAGCCCGGTACCTTGATCCTGTTCGAGGCGGGTCGGCGCGCCGCAGCGACGCTGGCGGACCTCGCCGCCGTATTGGGGGCGCGGTCGGCGGTGTTGGCCCGCGAGCTCACCAAGCGCTTCGAGACCTTGCTTGAGGGTCCCTTACCCGAACTGGCCGAGCAGGTCGCCGCCGACCCCGAGCAACAGCTGGGGGAGATCGTCATCCTCGTCTCCGGGGCTTGCACCGATGCAGATGACGAGGCCGCGGCCGAGCAGCGACGGATTTTGGACATTCTGGCCACGGAGCTGCCGCTGAAACAGGCCGTGGCGCTCACCGCGCGCATCACGGGTGGCAACCGTAACCTGCTGTATCGTCGGGCGCTTGCGGCGCGCGACGGCGGCGCGGCCGGTACGTGAGTGCGGTGCGCTGCGGGAGCTCTAGGTGTGAGTCGGTGTAAACTCCGGTTTGGGAGTCGGCTAGGCAGTCGCGCTTCCATGCCTGGCGCAGCCGGGGATGGGAGCGAGGAAAGTCCGGGCTCCGCAGGGCAGGGTGCCAGGTAACGCCTGGGGGGCGTGAGCCCACGGAAAGTGCCACAGAAAACAAACCGCCGAACCGGCTCTGGGTACCTGCCCAGGTCCGGTGGTAAGGGTGAAAAGGTGCGGTAAGAGCGCACCGCGCCGGTGGCAACACTCGGCGGCACGGTAAACCCCACCCGGAGCAAGACCAAATAGGGGAGCACGCGGTCCAACCGCGGCCCGCGGCCCGCGGGTGCTCCCGGGTAGGTCGCAAGAGGCGTGCGGTGACGTGCGCCCTAGATGAATGACTGTCCACGACAGAACCCGGCTTATCGGCCGGCTCCCACCTTCATGTTCCCGCTGGGCCAGTGGTTGAGTCGCCACGCAGCGTCTAAACCCCTGTTTCGGCTCGCCACCTTGGGCTCGCCACCGTTGCCGGGATGAGCCTCCGTTGGACTCCTCAACAGCAGTGCCGCCCCGGCGGTGCTGCGGCTCAGGATCCGCTTCCCCACTTTTCCCCCCAATAGCGCCTGCGAGGCCGCTCTGGCTGCCAGCCAGCGGCTTAGGGCGATCTTAGCTCTGGCTTTAAGTTCAGAGACCAGAGCCCTGATAACGATCCATATTACGACTTTAAGTATTAGCTTGCGCTTATCTAGTTAAGTTTCTGACCACGCGAGAAAAAAGAGGCCCCCAAGGCCTTGACCGCGGGATAGGGCTCTCCTAAACTGACGCCCAGGTGGGGAGAAGTGGGGAGTTCTGGAGAAATTTAGGGGGCAGCTGCGCATCCGTCGCAAACGAGGCCATGAGGTTCTACGGGACATTCTTTCTGAGCCTCGACGTCAAGGGGCGCATCGCGATACCAGCGACGGAGCGGGCCAAGCTCGAAGAGTTCTGTTGCTCGCGCATCGTCGTCACAGCGGATCTCGCCGACCGCCTCCTGGTGTACCCGGAGCCCTACTTCGACGAACTCGCAGATCGCTTGAATCAGCTGCCGAGCCTCAAGCCCACCACCGAGGCCCTACAGCGCACGCTGCTGGGCTACGCGAGTCACGCCAAGCTCGATGCCCAGGGCCGGGTGCTGCTGACGCCGGCGCAGCGGGCGCTTGCTGAGCTGGAGAAGGAGGCGGTTCTCATCGGCGTTGGCAACCGCTACCAGCTCTGGCGCAAGGACGCCTGGGCGGCACAGCAGAAGCGCGACCGCGAGCTTGCCGCTGCGGCGTTGGCCGAGGAGCCAGAGCTGTCCGATTTCCGGCTTTAGTGCTTGGCGCTCGGACGCACGCAGACAGAACGACAGCGGCCGCCGCCCGCGGGGGTGGGCGGCGGCCGGCAGCAACCGATCCGATAACAACGCATGGACCAGCGAGAACATAAACCGGTCCTGTTGGGGGAAAGCATGCAGGCCTTGGGGGTAACTGCGGATGGCGTCTACATCGACGCCACCTTCGGTCGCGGCGGTCACACGCGCGCCATTCTGGCGCGCCTGGGGCCCGCTGGACGTCTGCTCGCGGCGGATCGCGATCCCGATGCCGTGGCATTCGGCGCGGGGCTTGCCGCCGCCGAGCCACGCCTGACGCTGCGGCGCGCCGCTTTTCGCGAGCTGCCGGGCTGGGTCGAGCAGGCCGGCCTCCGCGGGCGTATCAGCGGTTTGCTCGCCGATCTGGGCGTCTCCTCGCCGCAGCTGGATCGTCCCGAGCGGGGATTCTCATTCAGCGCCGATGGCCCCCTCGACATGCGCATGGATCCGGACGCTGGCCCGAGTGCCGCCGATTGGCTTGCCACTGCAGAGGAGCGCGATATCGTCCGGGTGCTGAAGGACTATGGCGAAGAACGCTTCGCAAAGCGCGTTGCGCGCGCCATCTGCACCCGTCGCGGCACGCTGCCCATTACCACCACCCGCGAGCTGGCGCAGCTCTGCGAGGGCGCCGTCCCCACCCGTGAGCGCGGTAAGCATCCCGCCACGCGAACCTTCCAGGCCCTGCGCATCCAGATCAATGGCGAGCTCGACGAGCTGCGCGCTCTGCTCGCAGGCGCCATCGACATGCTCGCCGTCGGCGGGCGCTTGGTGGTGATCAGCTTCCACTCCCTCGAAGACCGCATCGTCAAACGCTTCATCCGCGATGAGTCGCGCGGTGCGGCGCTGCCGAAGGGGCTGCCCGTCACCGACGATCAAGTGCAGCGGCGTCTGAAGCCGATTGGCGGTGCTGTGCGTCCCGCGCTGGATGAAGTGGGGGCCAATCCGAGGGCGCGCAGCGCCGTGTTGCGTGCCGCGGAGCGCCTCGCATGACTGACCGACCAGACGCCGGTGTCGATCGTGTCGGCCTGGTTGTGGCTGCCGGGCTCGTTGCCGCCGTATTGGCATCGGGCGTCGCGGTGATCCACGTGAAGTATCTGACGCGCGAGGAATTCAGCGCCCTCCAGCACGTCCGCACGGACCGTGATGCCCTCGACGTCGAGTGGGGTCGCCTGCAGATCCAAGAAGCCGCGCTGACGACCCACATGCGCATCGAGGACAACGCCCGCAGCGCCCTCGACATGATCATGCCCACGGGCGGTGAAGTGCGAGTATTGGAAGTAACCGCGCTGGGGGGGCAAGATGCGCGTTGAGCCAAGCCGGAGCCGTGAGCGCATGAAGGCACGCCTGCGCCGCGCCGAGCTTGCGCGTCGTCGCCCGCCAAACTTTGCGGCGCGCCGCGCCGTGCTGGGTCTCATGCTGGTGTTTGCTTGCCTGTCCGCGGTGGGGGCGGCCTTCCATCGCCAGGTGCTGGAGCATGAGTTCTTGCGCGATGAGGGCGAGAAGCGGTTCCTGCGGGTGCGCGAGATTCCCGCGCGTCGCGGCATGGTGATGGATCGCAACGGCAAACCGCTCGCCGTCAGCACCTCCATGTCCACCATCTGGGCCGATCCGCGGCAGCTTGCGGAGCACCGCGAGGTGCTGCCGGAGTTGGCCACCGCCCTGGAAGTGCCGGCGACGGATCTCTCGGCGCGTCTCGACGCCTATCTCGAGCGGGGCCGACGGTTCATGTACCTGCGCCGCCGCGTGGAGCCCCATTGTGCCGATGCAGTGCGTGAGGTCATCGATCACCACCGGCTAACGGGCATCGGGCTGGATGCCGAATACCGTCGGTTCTATCCAGGCGGCGAGATGTTTGGTCAGGTGGTCGGTTTCACCAACGTCGACGACATCGGGCAGGAGGGGATCGAGCTCGCCTTCGAGGACCGGCTGCGGGCAGTGCCCGGCAAGCGCCGCGTCATCCAAGACGGGCGTGGGCGCGTGGTGGAAGAGGTCGAGCAAGTCCAGCCGCCCGCGCACGGTGAGGACGTGATCCTGAGCCTCGATCGACGCCTGCAGTTCCTGGCGTACCGGGAACTCAAGCGCGCGGTGGCGGAGCATCGCGCCCAGTCCGGCACCGCCGTGCTGTTGGACATCACGACCGGCGAGGTGTTGGCGATGGTGAATCAGCCAGCCTTCAACCCCAACGCCGCGCGCAGCGAGCCGGTGGAGAACCGCCGCAACCGTGCACTGACAGACGTCTTCGAGCCCGGCTCCACCGTGAAGCCGATGGTGGTGGCCGCCGCGTTGGAGGCGGGCATCATCAACCCGCGGACGCCGGTGAACACGGCGCCCGGCGTGCTGCAGGTCGGCCGTAACCAGGTCAAAGACATCCGCAACTACGGGCAGCTCAACGCGACGAGCATCGTGACGAAATCAAGCAACGTCGGCGTCGTGAAAATCGCCCACAGCATGAACCGTTCGGTGCTCTGGGACACCTATGGCGGACTCGGGTTTGGGCGCATCACCGGTGTCGAGTTCCCGGGGGAGCGCACCGGCTTCCTGCCTCACCATGAACGCTGGTCCCGTTTTGAGCACGCCACGCTGGCGTTTGGCTACGGCCTGAACGTGACGTCCCTTCAGCTCGCGCAAGCCTATGCGGTCATCGCAAACGACGGCGTGCGTCTGCCCGTCTCCCTGCAGCGGCGTTCGGCTCTACCGGAGGGTGAGCGGGTGTTCTCAGCCGATACCGCTCGCGCGGTGCGCGCCATGATGGAGACCGTCGTCTCCGATCAGGGCACCGCGCGGCGCGCCAAGGTCCCAGGCTATCGGGTCGGCGGCAAGACGGGTACCGCGAAAAAGGCCACCGCCCGGGGGTATGCCGCCGGCAAGTATCAATCCGTGTTTGCCGGGATGGCGCCCATCTCGCAGCCGCGCTTCGTCATGGTTGTCATGGTGGACGAGCCCCGTGGGGAGTCATTTTACGGCGGCATCGTTGCTGCCCCCACCTTCGCCAAGGTCATGCAAGCGGCGCTGCGGCTCTATAACGTGCCGCCCGATGACCCACAGGCAGAGCTATTGCTGGCCGGGCTCAAGGGGCAGGTCAAGCGATGAGCGTTCCGGGGTCTGTGCGCTGCGCGGCAACTGCGCCGAACTGGCCGCTGGCGGACTTGCTGGCGGGCTTTGCGGTGCTGCCGTTCGAGTCGGGTCCGCGCGTGCGGGATCTGACCATCAATAGTCAACGCGCCGCGCCGGGTTGTTTGTTCCTCGCCTGCGGCGGGCGTCGCACGCATGGGCTCGCTCATGCCGAGGAGGCGGCCGAGCGCGGCTGTGTCGCCATCGCCGCAGAGCCCGTTGCGGACTGGGGCGAGGCAGACTTCGCGCGCCTCGCCGGGGACCTATCGCTGCCGGTGATCCCGGTGCCGAACCTCGGAAAGCGCGCCGCAGAGATTGCGGCGCGCTTCTTTGGGCACCCCAGTGAAGCACTCGAGGTCTTCGGCATCACGGGGACTGCGGGCAAGACTTCCGCCACTCACTACCTGGCTCAGGCGCTCGCTGCGGCTGCGCCTCAGGCGGCGCTGCGTTGCGCCGTCATCGGGTCCCTGGGGCACGGCTTCCCGGAGGATGGACTCCCCGCTAGCGACGGCCTGAGCCCGTCCGACGCGGTGGCCCTGCAGCGCCAGCTTGCGCTATTGCAGGCGGGTGGTGCCGAGGGCGTTGCGTTAGAGGTCTCCGCCCATGCCCTCGCTCAGCGTCACATCGGCCCCGTTCGGCTGAGCCATGCGGTTTTCACTAACCAGGGCCGCGATCCCCTGGACGACTACGACGAACTGTCCGCCTACAAGGCCGCCAAGCGCCGCCTGTTGCAGACGGCGGGGCTGCGCTGGGCGGTGCTGAACGCCGATGACCCCGCCAGTGCGGACCTGGCCGCGGCACTCGAGTCCGACGTTCGCGTCGCCCGCTATGGCCAGGAGGCGGTGGTGGCCGACATGGGCGCCGACCTCTGGGTGTGGGCGCACGCGGTCACGCCCATCGCTGACGGGCTGCGCGTGCAGGTGCAGACCAGCGTTGGGGCTGGCGACTTTACGGCTCGCGTCATCGGTCGCGCGCAGGTCGCAAATCTACTGGCGGTGCTCGCGGTTCTGCTGAGCCGAGGCGAGCCGTTGCCCGCAGCGCTCGCTCGGCTCGCAGCCGTGCAGCCTCTGCCCGGGCGTATGGAGCCCTTCGGCCGCTCCGGCAGCCCATTGGTGGTGGTCGACAATGCCCGTGCCCCGGCGGCGCTGGAGCGAGCCTTGACGCAGCTGCGCGCACATTGCCGCGGGCGGCTGATGGTGGTGTTCGGCTGCGGTGGCGGCGGCGATGCGCGCAAGCGCGCGGCCATGGGCGCGCTGGCGGAACGGCTCGCCGACGTCGTCATCGTCACCGAAGACAATCCCCGCTTCGACGATGCCGAACGCATCAATGCGCAGATCTTGGCCGGCATGCGACATCCGGAGAACGCCATCGTTGAGCACCAGCGCGCGCTTGCCATCCGCGCCGCGCTGGCCCGGGCTGGTTGTGCCGACGCTGTGCTGGTGGCGGGCAAGGGGAGCGAAACCGTCCAGGACATGGGGGAGCTCAAGGTGCAGTTCAGTGATCGTGCCCAAGTCGTGCAGGCACTAAGCGAGTGGGAGGGACAGCGGGGATGAGCGCAGCACGGCCGAGGGCGCGAGCGCGCGTCTGCGACGCAAGCCCCGTCCCGCGGCAGACGTCGGCGAGCGGCCATGCGGCGGGCGGTTTTGCTGCGAGAGCGCTGGCCCGTGCGGCAACGTTCGGGGGCAGGCTGTCGGGGCCGGATACCTGCATGCTGAGCGCCGTCCCCGACAGTCGCGTCGTCGGTCGTGGCCGATGGTTCGCACCGCTTCGGGGGGGGCGCTGCGATGGCCACGACCGCGTTGCCGGGGATGCCGCGTGCACGTGGATTGCACGGAGGACGGGCTAATGTTGCTTTGGCTCACCGACTGGCTTGGCCAGTTCAGTAGCGGCTTCTTTGTCTTCCGCTATTTGACGCTGCGCACCATTCTTGGCGTGATCACAGCGCTGGGTATCTCGCTGCTGGTGGGGCGCCCGCTCATCCGCTGGCTCAGCAGCTATAAGGTGGGTCAAGTCGTGCGCCAGGATGGCCCGGAGAGCCATTTCTCCAAGGCCGGGACGCCGACCATGGGCGGTACGCTGATGCTCGTGGCCATTGCCATTAGCACGCTGCTCTGGGCGGATCTCTCCAACCGCTTCGTGTGGGTAGTGCTCATCACGACCCTGGGCTTCGGTGTCATCGGCTTCGTCGACGACTACCGCAAGCTGGTGTTGCGAGACCCGAAGGGCTTGCCGGGACGTTGGAAGTATTTCTGGCAGACGGTCGTTGGCCTCTCCGCGGCCGTTTATCTGTATCTCAGTGCGACCACCCCCGGCGAGACGGCGTTGCTGGTGCCGTATCTCAAGGATGTCAGCATTCAGCTCGGACCCCTGTTCGTCCTCTTCGCCTATCTCGTCATCGTCGGCACCAGCAATGCTGTGAACCTCACTGACGGCTTGGATGGGCTCGCGGTGGTGCCCACGGCCATGGTGGCCGGCGGTCTCGGCATCATGGTCTATGCCGCCGGCCACGCCGAGATCGCCGATTACCTGCGCATCCCCTACGTGCAGAACGTGGGGGAGGTGGTGGTCTTCTGCGGCGCCATCGCCGGCGCCGGCCTGGGCTTCCTGTGGTTCAACACCTACCCAGCCCAGGTCTTCATGGGCGACGTCGGCGCCCTCGCCCTCGGTGCGGCCCTCGGCGCAGTGGCCGTGGTGGCGAAGCAGGAGCTCGTGCTCTTCATCATGGGCGGCATCTTCGTGCTGGAGACCGTCTCGGTGATGCTGCAGGTGCTCTCCTACAAGTTCACCGGCAAGCGCATCTTCCGCATGGCGCCGTTGCATCACCACTACGAGTTGAAGGGCTGGCCGGAGCCGCGGGTCATTGTGCGCTTCTGGATCGTCACCGTCGTACTCGTGCTTATTGGGCTTGCGAGCCTGAAGATCCGATGACTCCATCCACGCCACGACTCCCGGACCTGTCGCCGTCCGCACTGCCGGGCACCAAGGCCCTGGTGGTGGGGCTCGGCCCCACCGGGCTTTCCTGCGCCCGCTATCTCCAAGCCCATGGCGCGGTTGTTGCCGTCGCCGACAGCCGGCGGGCGCCGCCGGCGCTGGACGGCCTACGTGAAGAACTGCCCGATGTGGCGGTGATGCTGGGCGGTCTCGACCGCGCGGCCTTCGCCGCGGCGGATGTGATCATCATCGGGCCCGGACTGCCCCTCACGACCCCAGAGGTGGCCGAAGCCGTCGCGGCCGGCAAGCCCGTGGTGGGTGATGTGGAGCTGTTCGCACAGGCCGTGCAGGTGCCGGTCGTCGGCATCACCGGCACCAATGGCAAGAGCACTGTGACCACCCTGCTCGGCCAGATGGCGCTGGCCGCGGGCAAGCGTGCCGGCATCGGCGGCAATCTGGGTGAGCCCGTGCTGAACCTACTCGCCGATGACGTCGAGCTCTACGTGATCGAGCTGTCGAGCTTCCAGCTGGAGACCACCCATTCGCTCCCGCTGTTGGCGGCTACGGTGCTGAACCTGACACCGGACCACATGGATCGCTACCCGGATTTGGCTGCCTATGGCGGGGCCAAACAGCGCATCTTTGCCCATGCGGCATGCGCGGTGGTCAACCGCGATGACGAGGCCTCCCTGCGGCTCGCCGCTGGCGTTTCGGACCAGACCGGTTTTACCCTGAGCGCACCTGCCGAGCCCAATGACTGGGGCATTTGCATGGAGCGCGGTGCACAGTGGATCTGTCACGGCGAGGAGCCCGTGCTGGCGGTGGACGAGCTGGTGCTCCCGGGCACCCACAACCTGGCCAATGCACTCGCCGCATTGGCCCTCGGCGAGCGCTGCGGGTTGCCGCGGGCGCCGATGCTGGACGTACTCCGCCGCTTCCGTGGTCTGAGTCACCGCAGTGAGCTGGTGGCCGATCACAACGACGTCCTGTGGATCAACGACTCCAAGGGCACCAATCCGGGGGCGACGGTGGCAGCGCTGGCGGGGCTGGTGCCCGATCCGGAGCGGCGCAGGGCTGTGCTCATTGCCGGTGGTGATTGTAAGCACGCGGACTTTTCGCCCCTGCCGGCGGCGGTCCAGCGTGCAGCCCGCGCCGTCGTACTCATTGGCCGCGATGCCGATGAGCTCGCAGCCGCGCTCGCTGACACTGTGCCGCTGCACCGAGCCACGGATATGGACCAGGCCGTGCGCCAGGCGGCCGCACTGGCCCAGCCCGGCGATTGCGTGCTGTTGTCCCCGGCCTGCGCCAGCTTCGACATGTTCGATGACTACCGCCACCGCGGGCGTGCCTTTGCCGAGGCGGTCGCGAGGTGGGTGCCATGAGTCATGCGATGACGGCCGAAGCGGCGAGGGGCCAGTCCGCGGGCGCGCGGCGCCGGCGCCGCCCAGAGCGTCGCCCACCCGCTTTGGATGCAGGGCTCTTGCTGGCGGTGCTGTTCCTGTTGGGGCTGGGATTCGTCATGGTCACCTCGGCCTCCATGCCCATGGCCGACCGCAACTATGACGATCCGTTCTTTTTCGTGATGCGCCATGGGGTTGCCCTGACGCTCGCACTCAGCTGCGGTGCCATCTGCTTCGCCGTGCCGCTGCGGGTGTGGGCGCAAGCCGGGCCCTGGCTCATGCTGCTCGGCATCGGCCTCTTACTGCTCCTTTTGTTGCCGGGTGTGGGTCGCACCGTCAACGGCGCCACGCGCTGGATTCCGCTCCCGCTGATCAATCTGCAGCCCTCTGAGCTACTCAAATTCACGGTGGTGCTCTATTTGAGCGGCTACCTCGTGCGCCGGGAGCTGGAAGTGCGCACCAGTTTGATGGGCTTTCTGCGGCCCATGCTGTTGGTGGGCATCGCGAGCTTGTTGATCATGCTGCAGCCGGACTTCGGCACCGCGGCCGTCATCCTCGCGACGGCAATGGGCCTCTTGTTCCTTGGCGGCGTCAGCGTGCTGAGCTTCGTCCTGCTCGGGCTGCTGCTGGCTGCCGGCCTGTTGGTGCTTGTCATCACGGAGCCCTACCGGCTCCAGCGCGTGACCTCTTTTCTGAACGCCTTCGATGACCCCTTCGATACGGGTTATCAGCTCAGCCAGGCGCTCATCGCCTTCGGCCGCGGCGAGTGGGTCGGCGTGGGCCTGGGCAACGGAATTCAGAAGCAGTTTTACCTGCCGGAGGCGCATACGGACTTCCTGCTCGCCGTGGTGGGTGAGGAGTTCGGCCTGGTCGGGGTGCTGGTGGTAGTGGCGGCGTTCGCCTTCATCACCTGGCGGGCCTTCGCCATCGGCGAGCATGGGCGACGCCAGGGCGACCTATTCGGCTGCTATGTGGCGCACGGCTTCGGTTTATTGATTGGTCTACAGGCCTTCATCAACGTGGGTGTCAACACCGGGCTGCTGCCCACCAAGGGGCTGCCGCTGCCTTTCATGAGCTATGGCAGCAACGCGGTGATCGTTGCCGTGATGGCCGTGGCAGTGCTGCTGCGCATCGACTTTGAGCTGCGCCGCCGAACGGTAGCGCCGATTCCCGAGGGTGGCTTCCATCGTGAGCGGCCCGTGCCGCCGGCATCTCCGCCGCGGGAGCGCCACAAGCGTGCGCAGGGGGCCACATGGCGACGCGCATAGCCGTGATGGCCGGCGGCACCGGCGGGCATGTGTTTCCAGCGCTGGCAGTGGCAGAGGTGCTGCGTCGGCGTGGTGCCGAGGTGTTCTGGATTGGCACCCGCGCCGGCATGGAGGCGCGGCTGGTGCCGGCGCACGGCTTCGAGATGGAGTGGATCGGCATCGAAGGGGTGCGCGGCAAGGGCCTGAAAGCGCTCATCACGGCGCCCTTCAAGCTCACGGCTGCGGTGCGCGAGGCCGCGGCGATCTTGCGGCGCCGCGGCGCCCAAGCGGTGCTCGGCATGGGTGGGTTCGTGGCCGGTCCGGGCGGGCTCGCCGCCAAGCTCCAAGGTCGAGCACTGCTGATCCAGGAGCAGAACAGCGTGCCCGGGCTCACCAACCAATGGCTCGCCCGAGTGGCGGATCAGGTCTTCGAGGCCTTTCCACAGAGCTTCCCGGCAGCGCGCCATGCCATCGCCAGCGGCAATCCGGTGCGCGCGGACATCGCCGTGCTGCCGGCGCCGGCCCAGCGGTTCGCCGGGCGCAGCGGGCCGCCACGGCTGTTAGTACTCGGCGGCTCCCTCGGCGCCCAGGCGCTGAACCAGATGCTGCCGCCGGCTCTGGCCCTCGTGTCCCCGCAGCTGCGACCGCAGGTGCGACACCAAGCGGGAGAAAAAACGCTGGCCATCGCGCGAAGCGCCTATGCGGATGCCGGCGTCGAGGCCGAGATCACGCCGTTCATCGAGGACATGGCGGCGGCCTATGCCTGGGCTGACCTGGTGGTTTGCCGCGCTGGGGCGCTGACTGTGGCTGAGGTTGCAGCCGTTGGGCTGC
Source organism: uncultured Thiohalocapsa sp. (assembly GCA_964524185.1). GTDB lineage: Bacteria > Pseudomonadota > Gammaproteobacteria > Chromatiales > Chromatiaceae > Thiohalocapsa. The sequence continues at coordinate 22,281 of CAZGCI010000007.1, forward strand.
CGGCCATCTTCGTGCCCTTTCCCTTCGCCGTGGATGACCACCAGGTGGGCAACGCCCGCTGGCTGAGTGACGCTGGCGCGGCTCGTCTGATCATTCAGAAGGATCTCACGCCAGCGTTGTTGGCCCAGCATCTGGGCGAGTTGTTGGCGGATGCCGACCAGCGGCTGGCCATGGCAGAGGCGGGCCGCGCCAAGGCGCAGACCGATGCCGCCGAACGCATCGCTGCGGCCTGTTTGGCGCTGGCCCAGCGCTCGGAGCCGCTCGCATGACGGGTTCTGGACGCCCAGTGCCGGTGCGGTCGGCCCTCAGCGGCCGGGATCTAGGGCCGTTTTGCCCTCGGCGCTGGCCTTGCGGGATGTTGTGAGATGGGTCCACATCGTACACACAGCGCGAGTTACATGGGCCGCATGCGCCGGCTGCACTTCATCGGTGTCGGTGGTGCGGGCATGAGCGGCATCGCGGAGTTGATGGCCAACCTGGGCTATGAGGTCCGGGGCTCGGACCGCCGCGAGAGCGCCGTAACGGAGCGTCTGCGGGGGCTCGGCGTCGATGTATTCATCGGCCACCACGCGGCGCAGGTGGCCGACGTGGACGCGGTGGTGGTCTCCACCGCCATCGACCCGACCAACCCGGAGGTCGTCGCCGCGCGGGCCGCCCGCATCCCGGTGGTGCGCCGTGCCGAGATGCTCGCCGAGCTGATGCGTTTCCACTACGGCGTCGCCGTCGCCGGTACCCATGGCAAGACCACCACGACCAGCCTGATCGCCAGCGTCCTCGCCGAGGGCGGTCTGGACCCGACTTTCATCATCGGCGGCCTGCTCAACAGCGCCGGTGCCAACGCGGGCCTGGGCAGCAGCAAATACCTGGTGGCGGAGGCGGACGAAAGCGACGCGTCGTTCCTGTTCCTGCAGCCGATGCTGGCGGTGGTGACGAATATCGATGCCGACCACATGCACACCTACGGCAACGATTTCAATCGGTTGCGCAATACCTTCCTGGAGTTCCTGCATCACCTGCCGTTCTACGGGCTGGCGGTGCTGTGCGTCGATGACGACGAGGTGGCCGCCCTGGTGCCACTGATGGCACGGCCCGTGATGACCTACGGCACCCGCGATGGCGCCGATGTGCGCGCCGACAACATCCGCCAGCAGGGCACACGCATGCACTTCGATGCCCACTTGCCGGGCGGTGTCGTGCTGCCGGTGGAGCTCAACCTGCCCGGTCGGCACAACATGCTGAACGCGCTGGCCGCCATCGCCGTCGGCCTGGAGCTCGGCGTGGAGGCGGACGCGATCCGCCACGCGCTGGCCGGCTTCCAGGGCGTCGGCCGGCGCTTCGTGGTGAGCCATTGCCGCATCCGCGGCGAGCGCGACATCACGGTCATCGACGACTACGGCCACCACCCCACGGAGGTCGCCGCCACCATGGCCGCCGCCCGCGGTAGCTGGCCGAAACGCCGCCTGGTGCTGGTGTTCCAGCCGCACCGCTATACGCGCACCCAGGAGCAGTTCGACGACTTCGTGCACGTCCTCTCGGAGCCCGATCAACTGGTCTTGTGCGAGGTCTACCCAGCCGGCGAGCAGCCCATTGCAGGCGCGGACGGTCGCAGTCTGGCGCGCGCGATCCGTGCCCGTGGCCGGCTTGATCCGCTATTTGCGTTGGATCTGGACGAGGTGGTTGAGCTGCTGGACGCGACGCTCGCTGACGGGGACGTTGTTTTGGTGTCCGGTGCCGGCGACATTGGCGGCCTCGCCGCGCGGCTGCCCAAGGTGTTGCGGGAGGACGCCGACGATGCACGCTGAGCACGCTTCGGCCCCCAGTGACGCGGGCCAGATCGCCGGGCTGCGGGGGGAGCTGCGCCGCGATGAGCCGCTGGCCAAGCACACGACTTGGCGGGTCGGTGGCCCAGCCGTGCGCCTCTATCGCCCCGCCGACCGCGATGACCTCGTCGCCTTCCTGCGCACCCTGGACCCGGCGGAGCCCGTGCTGTGGCTCGGTTTGGGCAGCAATCTGCTCATCGACGACGCCGGCTGGCCCGGCACCGTGATCGAGACCCAAGGCTGCTTGACGCAGATGGAGCTGCTGGCCCCGGGGCGTCTGCGGCTCGAAGCCGGTGTTGCCTGCGCCAAGGCCGCGCGTTTTGCGGCGCGGCAGGGGCTCGTCGGTCTCGAATTCTTTGCCGGCATTCCCGGCACCGTCGGCGGGGCGCTCGCCATGAACGCCGGCGCCTGGGGCGGCGAGACCTGGCCGCATGTGGCCCTGGTGCGCACCCTGGACCGCAGCGCCACGGTGCGCGAGCGCGTGCCTGAGGACTTCGAGGTGGGCTACCGCCACGTGCTGATCCCAGACGGGGAATGGTTCCTCGAGACAGAACTGGTATTGGAGGCCGGTGATACGGCCGCTGCCCAGGCCCGGATGAAAGCGCTGCTGGCCCAGCGCGCCGCCACCCAGCCCACGGGGCTGCCGAGCTGCGGCTCCGTGTTCCGGAATCCGCCGGGCGACCATGCAGCGCGGCTCATCGAGGCCTGCGGGCTCAAAGGGCTGCGCTTCGGCGGCGCAGAGGTCTCGCCGAAGCACGCCAACTTCATCATTAACCTAGGCGACGCCACGGCGCGGGACATCGCGCGGCTCATCGATCATGTGCGCGCGGAGGTGGCGCGCCGCCATGGCGTCCAGCTCATACCCGAGGTCCGTCGCGTGGGGGATTTCCAGTGATGACGCTTGATGCAGCTCGGTTCGGCAAGGTGGCGCTGCTGCTCGGAGGCGACGCGGCGGAGCGTGACATCTCACTCAAGAGTGGGGCGGCGGTCGGCGCGGCGTTGCGGCGCGCGGGTGTGGACGTGCATGACATCGACCCCGGTCCGGATGTGCTGGAGGTGCTGCGCAGCGGGGGCTTTGATCGAGCCTTCATCATCCTGCACGGCCGCGGCGGTGAGGACGGGCAGATCCAGGGCGCGCTGAGGCGCATCGGCCTGCCGTATACCGGCTCCGGCGTGCTGGGCTCGGCCATCGGCATGGACAAGTACCGTACCAAACTGCTCTGGGCCGGTGCCGGCATACCTACGGCGGAGTTTGTGCTGCTGCATGGCGAGGCCGACCTACCGGCGGCAGCGCAGCTGGGCTTTCCGCTCATGATCAAGCCCTCCCAAGAGGGCTCTAGCATCGGCATGGCCAAGGTGGAAGACGCCGCCGAGCTGGCCGATGCATGGCGCGCCGCAGCGCAGTTTGACAACACCGTACTGGCCGAGCGCTGGCTCCCCGGCGCCGAGTACACCTGCGCCATCCTCGGTGGTGAGGCCCTGCCGCTGATCCGGCTGGAGACGCCGAACAGCTTCTACGACTACGAGGCGAAATACTGCTCCGATAACACTCGCTACCACTGCCCCTGCGGGCTGCCCGCGGACCGCGAGGCAGACTTGCAGGCGTTGTGCCTGCGCGCGTTCGACCTCGTCGGAGCAACCGGCTGGGGGCGGGTGGATTTCATGCTGGATGCGGATGGCGCGCCGCAGCTCTTGGAGGTCAACACCGTTCCAGGGATGACTGATCACAGCCTGGTGCCCATGGCCGCCAAGGCCGCCGGCATCGACTTCGACACGCTCTGCTTGCGCATACTCGCCACCAGCCGTGATGCCGCTGCGGAGGCTGGCGTATGAGCACCGTCGAGATGCCGTCCCATCCTGGTGCGCCGCAGCGAGTAGCGGTGCCGGCACCGACCAGCAGCCTTACCCTGGTGGCCCGACTGCTGACGGCGGTGGCCATCATCGGCGCGCTCATTGGCGCGGGCTTCATCGCCCTCGATTGGGAGCCGCGGCTGCTGCCCATCCGCGTGGTTAACGTGGACGGCGAGATGCACGGGCTCTCGCGCGCGTCGTTGACGCAGACCATCGTCGAGCACATCAATGGCGGCCTCCTGACCCAGGACCTGGCGGCGCTGCAGCAGCGGGTGGAAGACCTGCCGTGGATTCATCGCGCCAGCGTGCGCCGGGTTTGGCCGGACCGTTTGGTGTTCAGTGTCAGCGAGCACGTGGCGCTGGCTCAATGGGGCGATAACGGGTTGGTGACCGAGGCCGGCATCGTCTTTCGACCCCGCGACGGCCGCCTGCCAGCCGGCCTCGTGCGGCTCGACGGCACTGATGACTTTGCGCCGGAGGTCGTCGAGCGCTACCTGCGCTGGCACCCGCAGCTCGCCGAGCTCGGTCTGATCGTCGACGCGGTAGTGCGCAATACCCGCGGCGACTGGACCCTAACCCTATTGGGCGGCACCGAGCTGTATCTCGGCACCGACGACATCGAAACCCGCTTCGAGCGTCTGCTCGTCGCCTATCCGCAGGTGGAGGCCATCGGGGTCCCCACGCGCATCGACCTGCGTTACAGCAATGGCTTTGCGGTGCGCTGGGTGCCACGGGTTGATGCTCGGTCCGAGCGCGTCGCCGCCAATACTTTCCCGGAACGGAGCTGACCGGCATGGCCAGACGTAGTGAGAAAAGCCTCCTGGTGGGGCTCGATATCGGCACCTCGAAGGTCGCCGCACTGGTGGGCGAGCTGAAGGCCGATGAGACCATCGAGATCATCGGCATCGGCACCCACCCCTCGCACGGCCTGAAGAAGGGCGTGGTCGTGGACATCGAGTCCACGGTGCAATCCATCCAGCGCGCCGTGGAAGAGGCGGAGCTGATGGCAGGCTGCGAGATCCACTCGGTGCACGCCGGCATCGCCGGCAGTCACGTGCGCAGCCTAAACAGTCACGGCATCACCGCCATCAAGGACCAAGAGGTCGTGCAGGCGGATGTGGATCGGGTCATCGACGCCGCGCGTGCAGTCGCCATCCCGGCGGATCAGAAGATCCTCCACATCTTGCCCCAGGAATTCATCATCGACGACCAAGACGGCATCCGCGAGCCCATCGGCATGTCCGGGGTACGCCTGGAGGCTCGGGTGCACATGATCACCGGCGCCGTCAGCGCGGCGCAGAACATCGTCAAGTGCATCCGCCGCTGCGGGCTGGAGGTGGACGACCTGGTGCTGGGCCAGCTCAGTTCGAGCTACGCCGTGCTCGGCGAAGACGAGAAGGAGCTCGGCGTCTGTCTGGTGGACATGGGCGGCGGCACAACGGACATGGCGGTGTTCACCGATGGCGCAATACGCCACACCGCCTGCATCCCCATCGCCGGTGATCAGGTCACCAACGACATCGCGGTGGCGCTGCGCACGCCGACCCAGCACGCGGAGGACATCAAGGTCCGCCACGGCTGCGCTCTGTCGTCACGCGGCGTCAGCGAAGACATCGAGGTGCCAAGCATCGGCGAGCGCCCGGCGCGTCGGCTCTCCCGCCAAACCCTGGCCGAAGTCGTCGAGCCGCGCTACGAGGAGCTCCTCAATTTGCTCCAGGGCGAGCTCAGGCGCAGCGGCTTCGAGGACCTGGTGGCCGGCGGCGTCGTGCTCACTGGCGGGGCGGCCAAGATGGATGGGCTCATGGAGCTCGCCGAAGACGTCTTCCACATGCCGGTTCGGCTCGGCGTACCCCAGTACGTCGCCGGCCTCGAGGACACCATTGCCGACCCGGCATATGCCGCTGGCGTCGGCCTACTCATCTACGCGCAACAGCACCGCTTCGCGTCCGGCTCTGAGTACGCCGAGACGCAGGGGTTTTGGGGGCGCATGCGCAAGTGGTTCGGAGGCTAGGGCGCAGCGCTCACAGCCGAGACGGGCGGGGCTCCTACCCGCCAGCCGCAGGACGGCAAACAACTGCTCCCTAGGGCACCGCCCAGCGGGGAGCACCGGAGTCGGGCGTATGCACCCCGCGGCCCGAGGGGACGGCAGACCTGGCAAGCACAGCAAGCAGCGACACGAGAGGCAAAGCATCATGTTCGAGCTCATGGATACCCAGACCCAAACCGCAGTCATCAAGGTCATCGGCGTCGGCGGGGGCGGCGGCAATGCCGTCAACCACATGGCCGCCGCCAACATCGAGGGGGTGGACTTCATCTGCGCCAATACCGACGCCCAGGCGCTCGACAACGCTACTGTGAAGACCATCCTGCAACTCGGCGCGGGCATTACCAAAGGCCTCGGTGCGGGTGCAGATCCAGACATCGGGCGGAAGGCTGCCGAAGAGGACCGCGACCGTATCAAGGACGCACTTGAGGGCGCCGATATGGTGTTCATCACCGCCGGGATGGGCGGCGGCACCGGCACCGGCGCGGCTCCGGTGGTGGCCGAGGTGGCGCGGGAGCTCGGCATCCTCACCGTGGCCGTTGTCACCAAGCCGTTCCCGTTCGAGGGGGGTAAGCGCGGCAAGACGGCGCATGTCGGCATCGAAGAGCTGGCTAAGCACGTCGACTCGCTGATCACGATCCCCAACGAGAAGCTCCTCCAGGTGCTCGGCAAGGACATGACACTGCTGAGCGCCTTTAGCGCTGCCAACGATGTGCTGCTGAACGCCACCCAGGGCATTGCCGAGCTCATCACCCGGCCGGGCCTCATCAACGTCGACTTCGCCGACGTTAAGACCGTGATGTCGGAGATGGGTGTGTCCATGATGGGCACAGGTGCCGCGAGCGGAGAAAACCGAGCCCGCGAAGCCGCTGAGGCCGCCATCAACAGCCCGCTGCTTGAGGATATTAACCTTGCGGGCGCGCGGGGTATTCTCGTGAATATCACCGCGGGCCTGAGTCTTTCCATCGGCGAGTTCGACGAGGTCGGCAACACGGTGCGTGATTTCGCCGATGATGACGCCACCGTTGTCGTCGGAACTGTGATCGACCCCGAGCTCGAAGACGAGCTCCGTGTCACCGTGGTCGCAACCGGCCTGGGCGCGCGGCACGCGGCTATGGCCGCCGACGAGCCGAAGATGCGCTTGGTGACGGGCCGGGATGCCGACGGCATGACGCCCGACTACCGCGATATGGATCAGCCGGCTTATATCCGCAACAAGCGCATGGCGGCCGGCGGTGGTGGCGACCCGGGCTCCGACCTGGACTACCTGGATATCCCCGCGTTCCTGCGGCGCCAGGCGGACTGAGCGGCTGTGCAGGCCGCCCCGCTCTGCCGCGGACGCCGACGGGCGCCGCCGCGACGAGCGGGTAGCGTTCACAGCCTCTTGGAAGGAGGAGTCGCTCGACTGTGGTGAGGCCGGCTCACGCCGGCCAAGCCGCCCCGGGCTGATCTAGGACAATCCCTAGTTCAATAAACACATAAGAAACAGACGCTTCCCTTGCACTCGCATTTGATGCTTGCTAATAATCCGGGAAAACCCTAACCTAGTGTTAAGGTACGGGTGGCGCGGCGCTGGTTTCTGCGCGGCACCGCACCCCGAAAACAGAGCATCATCCGGTTCCATCCGGGCGGTTCCATCCGGAAAGCCCCACACTGGACGCTGGAACCACGCGGCACAGGGGAGCAACCGTGATCCGTCAACGCACGTTAAAAAACGTCATCCGCGCTACTGGCGTCGGACTGCACACCGGCGCCAAGGTGTATCTCACCCTGCGGCCGGCCGCACCCGATACGGGCATCGTGTTCCGGCGGATCGATCTCGATCCACCTGTGGATATTAACGCATGTCCGGCACGGGTGGGCGATACACGCCTTTCAACCACACTCGAGGCCAACGGTGCTCGCGTCTCCACCGTGGAGCACCTGTTGTCGGCCTTTGCGGGACTCGGCATCGACAATGCGTATGTCGACGTGAGCGCCGGGGAAGTGCCCATCATGGATGGCAGCGCCGGCCCCTTCGTGTTTCTGCTGCAATCCGCCGGGGTCGAAGAGCAAAACCGCCCCAAGCGCTTTATCCGCATCAAACGGACGGTCATCGTCGAGGATGGCGATAAGCGTGCTCGCTTCGAGCCCTTCGACGGCTTCCGTGTGGGCTTCTCCATCGATTTCGAACACCCAGCGTTCACCTCGCGGGCGCAGTCAGCGGTGGTGGATTTCTCCAGCACCTCCTTCGTGAGGGAGGTGAGTCGGGCGCGCACGTTCGGCTTTCTGCGGGACATAGAGGCCCTGCGCGAGCAGAACCTGGCCCTCGGCGGGAGCCTCGACAATGCCGTGGTGGTGGATGACTACCGAGTGCTCAACGACGATGGCTTGCGCTACGAAGACGAATTCGTCAAACACAAAATCCTCGACGCTATCGGCGACCTCTACTTGCTGGGCCGTCCGCTCATCGGCGCCTTCTATGGTCACAAGTCCGGTCATGCCCTGAATAACCTGCTGCTGCGGACGTTGCTCGCGCAGGAGGATGCGTGGGAGGAGGTTACCTTCGATGACCCGGCGGCGGTGCCCATCCGCTTCGGGCAGCCGGCGCTGGCTGGTTGATGAACCTGGTGGGCTTCAGGGCCTCACGCGGCGACCAAAAGATGAAGGCGACTCGGCGTCATCCGGGCCTCTGGCCTCCAGCCTCAGGGGCCATGACGCAAAGTCACGGCGAGGCGGCGCAGGCTAGCGGCGAGGGGCGTATCGCCCAGTGTCGCAGCGGTCTGTTCCAGCGCTTGGACCGCCGCGCTCGCGGCACCAGCGCCGGCCGCACCGCGCAGTGCCGATGTCCCGGGATTGTGCTGGCGATCCGGGACGCCGTTCGGCTCGGAACGGGATCCAATCGCCGGTGCCGGTCGGGCGTGAACCTGACACGCGGATACCGCCGCGCCGGGTTCGCTCAGCGCCGGCAGCAGTTGCGGCGCGAGGAACCTCAGTCGATCCACCCAAGCGGGGGAATCGCAAACCAACGCCAGCCGGCCGTCGTCGAGCATGGCTTGCGAGCAGTGCCGAGCAACGGACTCCGGCAGTAGCGCGCGAACGCGCGCCAACAGCGCCTCACGGCGCTCGACCTCATGCAGCAGTGCCGTTACGGCATCGCTGCCATGCAGGAATCGACGGACATGTCGAGTTGTGGGCTCCATTGGGGGCTCCAGAGTCGGGCGATCGGCACCGGCTACCTGCGCCAGGGCACCGTGTAGGCCCGGCGCAATGCCTTGGGGGGCGGGATGGTCGCGCTGGCCGCCCGCAGACGAACGAACGAGATATAAAGAGCGTAACAGCACATGCGATATACAACGACTCGAAGCCCGCTCCGGGCGACCGGTCACTCATCAGTGCTCCTATTGTTGATCATGGCGACAGCAATCGCTGCTGGTGGTGTCGGTTTCTGGCTCGGTAAGTACCGCATTGTCGAGGCCGACGTTGCCGCCGCTGAGCGCGCCGCGCCAGCCCCGGCCGCACCGCCGACGGCCGACCGCGCTGCCGCAGACATCGACGCGGTCGCCGCCCGCGTGGGGGTCCTGCAAGCCGAGATCATGCGCATCAACGCCCTCGGCCAACGTCTGGTGGAGATGGCCGGTCTGGATGAGGAAGAGTTCGACTTCGCTAACCCGGCACCCGCAGGCGGTCCTGACGACGCTGTGCTGCGCCGAAACGACGTCGACGAAGTCGCCCAGGATCTGGCCAAGGTCCTGTCGGAGTTGGATGATCGTAAACGAAAGCTTGGGCTTCTCGAGGCGCTCATCATGGAGCGCGACCTGAAGCGCCACACGACGCCAGATGGCTGGCCACTGAAGGTTGGCGGCGTGTTGACGTCGAAATTTGGCTACCGCCGGCATCCGATCACCGGCCGACGCAGCATGCACAAGGGCATCGATATCGCGGCAAAGCCGGGGACGGATATCGTGGCCACGGCCGACGGTATCGTCATCTTCTCCGGGCGCAAGGGCGGGTATGGCAACATCGTTGAGCTGCGCCATGCCAACGGCTTGGAGACCCGCTACGCACACAACCAACGCAACCTCGTCGCGGAGGGCGACATGGTGGGCAAGGGCCAGGTGATCGGCAAGGTTGGCTCCACGGGACGTTCCACTGGGCCGCACGTCCATTTCGAGGTGCGGCGCAACGGCGAGGCCGTCGACCCGATGCAGTATCTGGACCTCAGCGAGAGGCCTCGCGTCGCGCGGCTCTAGCCTCTAGCCGCCGGTTCCTTCCCCGCCAACGCCGCGCCCGCCTCAACCCAGGCGGGCGCGGCGTTATTGCGTTCCGGTAACCTGGTGCAGTCAGCACTTGGCAGCCCCTTCCGGTATCCTGTAGAGATTTATTTCGCCGCTGAGGTCCCTTCCTGGGCAAGTCATGGGTATCAATGTCTTCAAGAAGATCTTTGGCAGCCGCAACGACCGGCTGGTGAAGCGGCTGCTCAAGATGGCCGAGTCCATCAACGCGCTGGAGGCCGACGTCGGCGCCTTGAGCGATGCCGATCTGCGCGTGCGCATCGGCGATTTCCGCGAGCAGGCCAGCGGCGGCACGCCGCTGGACGACCTCTTGGGCGAGACCTTCGCCGTGGTCCGCGAGGCAGGCAAGCGCGTGCTCGGTATGCGCCACTTCGACGTCCAGCTCGTCGGCGGCATGGTCCTGCATGACGGCAAAATCGCCGAGATGCGCACCGGTGAGGGTAAGACCTTGGTTGCCACGCTGGCCGCGTGCCTCAACGCCTTGCCGGGCAGGGGCGTGCACGTGGTCACGGTGAATGACTACCTCGCCCGCCGCGACGCGGCCTGGATGGGCCAGATCTATCATTTCCTTGGCCTCACCGTGGGCGTTATCAATAGCTCCGGCGGTAGCGGCCCGGATACGGCCTCGTTTCTCTACGACGCGGCCTACGAGCCCGCCGCCGGCGAGCAGGGCTACCGGCACCTGCGCCCCTGCACCCGGCGCGAGGCCTATGCCGCAGACATTACCTACGGGACGAACAACGAATTCGGCTTCGACTACCTGCGGGACAACATGGCCTTCACGCCCGAGCAGCGTGTGCAGCGAGACCCCTTTTACGCCATCGTTGACGAGGTCGACAGCATCCTAATCGACGAGGCGCGCACGCCGCTAATCATCTCCGGTCCGTCCGAGGGCAGCACCGACCTCTACAAGCAGATCGATCAGATCATTCCTAAGCTCACCCGCCAGGACCCGATCACCAACGAGGAGGGGCAGCCGGACTTCGGCCCCGGGGATTTCTCCGTGGACGAGAAGTCGCGGCAGGTCTACCTGAGCGAGGAAGGCCACGAGAAGGTCGAGGCCATGCTCACGGACATGGGGTTGCTCGGCGAAGGCGAGAGCCTCTATGACGCCGCCAACATCGTGCTCATGCACCACGTCTACGCGGCGCTGCGGGCTCATGCGCTATTCCAGAAGAACGTGGAGTACATCGTCCGCGACGGGCAAATCATCATCGTCGATGAGTTCACCGGCCGCACCATGCCCGGGCGACGCTGGTCCGAGGGCCTGCACCAGGCCGTGGAGGCTAAGGAGGGCGTGCCGATTCAGCCCGAGAACCAGACGATGGCCTCCATTACCTTCCAAAATCTGTTCCGGCTCTACCCAAAGCTGGCGGGCATGACGGGTACGGCAGACACCGAGGCCTACGAGTTCCAGAGCATCTATGGTCTGGAGGTGGTCGTCATCCCGACGCACATGCCGATGATCCGCGAAGACCGCGGCGACCTGGTCTACCTGACCCAGGAGGAGAAGTACCGCGCCATCATCGATGACATCAAGGACTGCGTCGAGCGGGGTCAACCAGCGCTGGTGGGCACCGCGTCCATCGACACGTCGGAGCTGGTCTCCAGGCTCCTTAACGCGGAGAAGATTCCGCACGAGGTCTTGAATGCCAAGCAGCACGAGCGCGAGGCAGGTATCGTCGCCCGCGCCGGTGAGCCCGCTGCAGTCACCATCGCCACCAACATGGCCGGCCGGGGCACCGATATCGTGCTCGGGGGTAACCTCGATGCGGAGCTGGAGGATGTCGCCGACCCAGCCGAGCGTGAGCGCATCCAGTCGGATTGGAAGGCCCGGCACCAGCGCGTCATCGAAGCTGGTGGCCTGCATGTCATCGGCACCGAGCGCCACGAGTCGCGGCGCATCGATAACCAGCTACGTGGGCGTTCGGGGCGCCAGGGCGACCCAGGCTCGTCGCGCTTTTACCTATCGCTCAAAGACAACCTGATGCGCATCTTCGCCTCCGACAAGGTGGGCAATATGATGCAGCGGCTCGGTATGCAGGAGGGCGAAGCCATTGAGCACCCGTGGGTGACCAAGGCCATCGAGAACGCCCAGCGGAAGGTCGAGGGGCGTAACTTCGACATCCGCAAGCAACTACTCGAGTACGACGACGTCGCTAACGATCAGCGCAAGGTCATCTACGAGCAGCGCCGCGAACTGATGGACGGCGAAGACATTTCCGAAACCGTGGTCGCGATGCGCGCCGATGTGCTGAACAAGCTGGTCGACGGCTTCATCCCGCCGCAGAGCCTGGAGGAACAATGGGACGTGCCAGGCCTGAGCGAAGCGCTGACGGAGTTTTTCGGCGGCGACTGGCCCATCCAGCAATGGCTGGATGAGGACCATGATCTCCACGAGGAGACCCTGCGCCGGCGCATCGCCGACACCCTTGCCGGCCACTATGCCGACAAGGAGAAGCTGGTTGGCCCGGACACCATGCGCCAGATCGAGAAGGCGGTCATGCTGCAGACGTTGGACAGCCAGTGGAAAGACCACCTAGCGCAAATGGACTATCTGCGTCAGGGCATCCACCTGCGCGGTTACGCCCAAAAGAATCCCAAGCAAGAATACAAACGCGAAGCCTTCGAGATGTTCACGGCCATGCTGGGGAGCATCAAAGAAGACGTGGTGCGGACGCTTTCGCGCATGCAAGTACGTTCCCCGGAAGAAGTCGTGCCCGCGCAGCAACCGCGGGAGCAGTTCCAATTCAAGCACGAGGCCTTTTCGGGCCTGGGCGAGCCGGCAGAGCCCGCCACCGCGGGCGCTGGCGGCCCGCCGCCGGGGGCGGATGCGCAGCAGATGCACCCGGACAGCCGGCGCCGCCCCGGCGTTGCAGCGCCAGAGCAGCCTGACGCCGACCACCAGCCCTATGTACGCGGGGAGCGCAAGGTGGGGCGCAATGAGCCTTGCCCATGCGGATCGGGCAAGAAATACAAGCAGTGCCACGGCAAAGTAGGCTGACGCCCGTGGCACCGCTGCGCATCCCGGGTGTCCGGCTCGCTGCAGGCGCCGCAGGCATCCGCTATCAGGGACGCGATGACGTGGTGCTGATGGCACTGCCCGAGAGTGCCCAGACCGCCGCGGTCTTCACCACCAACGCCTTCTGCGCCGCCCCTGTGCAGTTGGCGCGCCGTCACCTGGCGCAGGCGGCGCCGCGGTGGCTGCTGATCAATGCCGGCAACGCCAATGCCGGCACCGGAGACCGTGGGCTTGCGGACGCTGAGACCTGCTGCACGGCGCTGGCCGTCGCGGATGCCTGCGCGCCCGAGCAGGTGCTGCCCTTTTCAACCGGCGTCATCGGCGAGTACCTGCCCGCAGAGCGCATCGCCGCCGCGCTGCCACAACTCCTCTGCAAGTTGCGCGAGGACGCTTGGGAAGAGGCCGCACGCGCCATCATGACCACGGATACGGTGCCCAAGACCGCCAGCGTCCGCTGTGACCTCGACGGGCGGGCAGCGACGGTCGTCGGCATGGCGAAAGGCGCCGGCATGATCCGCCCGGACATGGCCACGATGCTCGCCTTCATCGCCACCGATGCCGCGGTGCCGCGGCCCGTGCTCGACGCGTTGTTGCGGGACGCCGTTGCCGACACCTTTAACGCCATCAGCATCGATGGCGACACCTCCACCAACGATGCCTGCGTGCTCTGTGCGGCCGGCACCCTTGCGGCTCCAGTCGTGGCTGCGGGGTCCCAGGCGGCGCAGGCGCTGGCGGCAGCCGTGCACGAGGTCTGCGAGGCGCTGGCAACGGCCATCGTGCGCGATGGCGAGGGTGCCACCAAGCTCGTCACCATCGAGGTCACGGAAGCGCGCAGCGGCAGCGAGGCGCGCGCGGTTGCCGATACCATCGCGCACTCGCCGTTGGTCAAGACGGCGCTCTTCGCGGCCGACCCGAACTGGGGTCGTGTCCTCGCCGCTGTCGGCCGCGCAGGCTTGATTGACCTCGACATCGAGCGCGTGCACATTTGGCTTGACGACTGCTTGATCGTGCGCCGCGGTGGCCGTGATCCGGACTACACCGAGGCGGCTGGTCGCGCCGTGATGGCGGCGGACGCTTTCCGTATCCGGGTGGCATTGGGGCGTGGTGAAGCCATGGCTCGCCTAATGACCTGCGATTTGAGCTATGACTATGTCCGGATCAACGCCGAGTACCGGACCTGACCTCACGTCAGAGGACGCCACGCACCGCATTCACGTCGCCGCCGGCGCGCTGTTGGACGACCAGGGGCGAGTGCTTCTGGCCCGGCGCCCCGACGGGGTCCATCAGGGCGGACTTTGGGAATTCCCGGGGGGTAAGCTGGAGCCTGGTGAGCAGCCAGAGGCCGCCCTAGCGCGGGAGCTGCGGGAGGAACTTGGTGTGGTCGTGCGGGCCGCCCGGCCGTTGATCCGCGTGCACCACGACTATAGTGACCGCCACGTCCTGCTGGAGGTATTTCTGGTGACGGCCTTCGCCGGTCAGCCGAGGGGCCTGGAGGGGCAGCCGCTGGATTGGGTGGCACCCCAGGACATGCAGGCCGAGCGTTTCCCCGCCGCGGACAAGCCCATCATCGACGCCCTGCGCTTGCCGCCGCGCTATCTCATCACTGGTGCTGATCCGCACGATCCGACGCACTTCCTGTGCCGACTCCAGGCCGCGCTCGAACGTGGCATCACCTTGGTGCAACTGCGGGCCCACGACCTTGAAGATGCCGCCTTTGGGCGGCTCGCGGCCGCTGCGCTGCTGCTTTGCCGCGACGCCGGGGCACGGCTCCTGCTGAACCGCGACCCGGCGCGAGTGGCGCATCTGGCCGCGCACGGCCTGCACCTGCAGGCGGCGACCCTGTGGCGCCTCGCTGCACGTCCCGGCGATGCAATGCTGGTGGGGGCCTCCTGTCACACCGCCGCGGACTTGCAGCGCGCGGCGGATCTGGGCCTGGATTATGCGTTGCTCGGCCCGGTACTGCCTACGACCACCCACCCGCGGGCCGAGCCCCTCGGGTGGCAGGGCTTCGCAGCGCTCGCCGATCGGGCGGCGTTGCCGGTGTATGCCCTCGGCGGACTGACCGAGGACCATCTACCCGAGAGCTTCGCGCACGGCGCCCAAGGCGTCGCAGCCATCTCTGGCCTCTGGTAGCCGATCTGACTGGGGCACCCGGTTGGCTTCGGGCATGCAAAACCCTGCGGCCGACACGCAACCGTCATGCGCTTGTCAGAGCGTCGCAACAAAGGGCGTGTCTTCATCGGATCTTCACGCAGCCTAAACGCCATCGCAACAAACGCAGGTCACCATAGCGCCAATTTGGACCTGTGATGGCATTTGGCATGCGAGCAGAACCCGGTGTCGGCAACGTGGAGCGGCTACGTCCACTGAAATATCGCAGCATCTGGATCTCGGACATCCACCTGGGCTTCCGCGGCTGCCAGGCAGAATTCCTACTGGACTTCCTGCAGACCACAGAATGCCGACAGCTCTATCTCGTCGGCGACATTATCGATGTCTGGGCCATGAAGCACGGCGTGCATTGGCCTCAGTCGCATAACAATGTGGTTCGCGCTATCCTCGATAAGGCCCGCACTGGCACTGAGGTCATCTATGTGCCGGGCAATCACGACGAAATCCTGCGGCCCCACATCGGCAGCGACTTTGGCAATGTCGCCGTGCGGGATGAGATCGTGCACACCACCGCCGACGGGCGTCGGTTCCTGATCCTGCACGGGGACAAGTTCGATCACGTGGTGCAGCATGAGCGCTGGCTTGCGGTGTTGGGCTCACGCCTCTACGACGTCCTGCTGTCGCTGAATCACCGCCTTAATTGGGTCCGCAAACGCCTGGGGCTCGGCTACTGGTCACTGGCCGCCTATCTCAAGCATCGGGTCAAGAATGCCGTCAGTTACATCGGCAACTTCGAGCAGGCGGTGGCGGAGGAGGCCAAGACACGTTCTGTTGACGGCATGATCTGCGGGCACATCCATCATGCCGAGGTGCGCGACATCGACGGCGTGACCTATTGCAATTGCGGCGATTGGGTGGAGAGCTGCACGGCCCTGGTGGAGCATCACGACGGCGGTATGGAGCTCCTGCGCTGGACGGAGCAGCAAGAGATCCTCACCACAAATTGGCCTTTGGCAATGCCTCGCCCTGCGGCGGCAATGGCCAAGGTGGGCTGAGCATCGGTTATCCGGCGCGCGTCTCGCCAGCGGCGAGCAGCCGCCGATAGCGCGCCCAATCGAACGCCGGCCCCGGGTCGGTCTTGCGCCCCGGCGCCACATCACTGTGGCCGACGATGCGCTCGGCGGTGATGGCCGGAAAGCGGCGCATGATCGCGTCCGTGAGCGCCGCGAGGCGCCGATACTGCACATCCATGAACGGCGTATCGTCCGTCCCCTCGAGCTCGATACCGATCGCGTAGTCATTGCACTCCGCCCGCCCTTCCCAGCTGGATCGCCCGGCGTGCCAGGCCCGTCGCCAGAGATCGACGAACTGCACGGTTGCACCATCGCGGCGAATAAACAGGTGCGCAGAGACCGGATTGTGGGCGATGCCCGCGAAGTACGGGTGCGCCGCCGGGTCCAACTGCCCGCAGAAGAGCTGTTCCACCCAGGGGCCGCCGAATTCGCCGGGCGGCAGCGAGATATTGTGGATCACCAACAGGTCGATGACGGCCCCGTCCGGGCGTTCGCCAAAGTGCGGTGACGGCATGCGCCGCACGTTGTCGAGCCAGCCGTCGGCGCGTGTTGTGTGGATCATGTCATTGCGCATGTCGCCTTCAACCTTGCTGCGCGGGCATGCCGTGGAGGGGGCGGTTGGACCCACTGGACCCCTGCGCCAACCGCTGCGACGCCTCAGAGTCGGGTAAGCTGATGCCCTCGCCCGCTGGTCCACCACCACCGCAGTCCGCCTCGAATGCTACGCAGGTTCCGCCATGGCCGTCCAATCCGCGTCTTCGTCACACCTCGCGTGTCTCCCACCCATGGACCACATCCGCGCGCATGTGCGTGCCGCTCTGGATGAAGATATCGGTAGCGGCGACCTCACCGCCGCGCTGTTGCCCGCCGCGCAGCGGGCCCGGGCGGAGGTGGTGACCCGCGAGCCTGCGGTGCTCTGCGGTCAGGCGTGGTTTGAGCAGGCCTTTACCCTCATCGACACCGCGGTCGCCATCGACTGGCTTGCGGTGGACGGCGAGGCCTTGCAGCCGGGGGATTGTGTCTGTGTCGTCGAGGGCCCGCTGCGGGCGCTGCTCACCGGCGAGCGTACGGCGTTGAACTACCTGCAGACTCTGTCCGGCACCGCAACGCGGGTTCGCCGCTATGCGGATGCCGTTGCCGGACTGCCCGTGCGTATCTTGGATACACGCAAGACCGTGCCTGGGCTCCGACGGGAACAGAAGTACGCCGTCTGCTGTGGCGGCTGTCACAACCACCGCATAGGCCTTTATGACGCGGTGCTCATCAAGGAGAACCACATCGCCGCCGCCGGTTCCATCGCCGCGGCGGCTAGCGCTGCACGTCGGCACGCGTCGCCGGCGGTGCCCGTAGAGGTCGAAGTGGAGACGCTCGAGCAGTTGCAGCAGGCACTCGACACGGGCGTTGATCGCG
The DNA here is from genome assembly GCA_964524185.1 of uncultured Thiohalocapsa sp. Taxonomy (GTDB): domain Bacteria; phylum Pseudomonadota; class Gammaproteobacteria; order Chromatiales; family Chromatiaceae; genus Thiohalocapsa. Next base: position 39,887 of record CAZGCI010000007.1, read on the forward strand.
TGCTGCTCGACAACTTCGGGCTCGCGGACTTGCGGCGGGCGGTAGCCCTGACCCAGGGCCGAGCGCGGTTGGAGGCCTCCGGTGGCGTCACCCTTGACCGGCTGCGTGACATTGCCGAGACCGGCGTCGACGACATCTCCGTCGGCGACCTCACCAAGAGTGTTCAGGCCGTGGATCTGTCCATGCGGCTGACAACCGTCTGACGCGTCGTCTGCCATCGGCTCAAAAAAAGCTTTCGTAATTTAGAGAATTCTAATATTATAGAACTCGCTGTCGCTGACAACGCGCAGCGCTTGCTAACCCAGAAGATCAGGAGAATACAGATGAAAAAGCTTGCTACCGCCGCCGCCATCGCCGCTCTGCTTGGTGTTTCCGCTTCCGCCAGTGCCTGGTGGGGCGGCCCGGGCTACGGTGGCCCCGGCTACGGTTCCGGTTGGGGCGACGGCCTCGGCGATATGTTCAGCGACATGTTCGGTGACGGCTACGGCGACTTCAATATGAGCATGTCCGGTGGCGGCCGCGGCTATGGCCGTGGACGCGGTTACGGTCGTGGCTATGGGCGCGGCTATGGCTACGGCAACCCCTACTACGGCGGCTACGGCTACCCCTACTACGGCGGCTATGCGCCGTATGCGGCCCCCTATGCCGCGCCTTACGGTATGCCAGCTGTTCCGGCCGCCCCGGCTCAGCCCGCCGAGTCCCAAGCGAAGTAATCCCGCAACGGGCCGCCGCCCACCCTGCACCCGCCCCCGGGGCGGGTCGGTGCTACCGGCCGCGGAACGCTTCGCCGCAGGGATGCGTGCATCAACGCCGACGGCCACGGCCGCTCGGCGTTTTTCTGTTTTGGGATCCGCCGCGCGGATGCGACGGCGTTACGACCGCGCCCTTAGGCGCCGTTGCTCGAGGGTGTCGGTTGCGCCCGATCGACCGCTGTTGCAGTGGCCGCGGCGCGCCTTTGCCGCAATACGTCGAGCAACCGCTCCTCAATGCTCGCAATGACCTGCGGCCAGCTCAGTGCATCGGCCGTCCGGCGCGCGGCCGCACCCATGGACCGCAACTGTGCTGGGGCGCCGGCGGCATTCAAGGCATTGTCGATGAAGCCTGCCTCGTCGCCCAGGGGGGCCAGGAGTCCGTTGCAGCCGGCGCGGATGTGCTCGTGGGCGGCGGCATAATCGAAGGCATTGACGGTGAGACCACTGGCCATAGCCTCCGTCACAACATTGCCAAAGGTTTCGGTGAGGCTCGGAAAGAGGAACAAATCGCCGCTTGCATAATGTGCGGCGAGCGTCTCGCCGACTTGCGCGCCGACAAAATGGCAGCGCGGGTGCGTCCGCGCTAGGCGGGTGCGCTCCGGGCCGTCGCCGACCAGCACACAGCGCACGTGACCGACGCGGGTGGTGAGCGTCTCCATGGTGGCGAGTGCGAGGGCGATATTCTTCTCCGCTGCGATGCGACCAACATACAGCGCGACGATGTCCTCAGGGCCACACCCCCAGGCGTGACGCAGTGGGTCGCTACGGCGCTCGGGGTTGAACAAGACGGTGTCCACGCCCCGGCTGAACAAGTGGACATTGCGAAAACCCGCCTCCTTGAGTTGGCTGCGCAGGGCGGCGGTGGGCACGAGGGTGGCGTCGGACCGGTTGTGGAAATTCTTCAGCGTGTTAGCGATGGGTTGGGTGAGCAAGCCCAGGCCGTAGTGTCGGCTATATTGATGAAATTGGGTGTGGAAGCCCGTGACGACCGGGATGGATGCGCGCACTGCGGCGTTCAGCGCTGCATGCCCCAGGGGACCTTGCGTGGCGACGTACAGCACGTCCGGGCGCAGCCGCAGCCAAAGGTGACGCAGGCGCCAATAGACTGGTAGGCCGAAGCGCAGGCCGCGATAGCCCGGGATCGGTAAGCCGGGCACCAGAAAGTGTCCCCGAGCGGTTTGCCCCTTGCGGTCCGTGGCCTGGCGCGGGCGCACCAACAGGACGTGATGGCCGCGACCGGACAGCCCAGCCACCAGTTGGCGCATCGTGGTGGCGACGCCGTTGATCTCCGGCGGATAAGTCTCGGTGACGACGGCGATGCGCATGCTTGCTCGTTGCGGTTTTGGTTTGGAGCCGCACCACGCCGCTGGCTCCAGACGGAGGCCCCGCCTGCGAACTAGGCCGACGCGGCGTCCGGCGCCTCCGCGCCGGCCAGACCTGCGGACAGGCGATGGAGTGCTGCTTCGATGGCGCCGCGTGTCGCCTCTGCAAGCTCGCGCCTGCGGCCACTGGCCGGTGCCACAGGGGGCAGAAAGATCACCGTTGCACCAAGCCCCGGGTGGCGCAGCACGCGAACGACATGCGCCAGCAAGGTGTCCTCACCAATAAACGGCGCTATCGCATCCGGCTCCGGCCCGTGTCCATAACGGATCGCGACCGGCTGCACCGGCCGGGCACCCTGTTCTGCCGCGGCGAACAGGCGCGCGTGGAAACGCAGGAGGCCGCGCCCGTCGCCCGTGGTCCCTTCCGGGAAGATCGCGACGCGATAGCCGGCGCGCAACTCGGCACCAATTCGAGTGGCCACGTTGCTGGCCTCATGCGCACCGCGGTGCAAAAACAGAGTGCCCGCGAGCGCTGCGAGCCAGCCCACCACAGGCCAACGGCGCACCTCAGCCTTCGAGACGAAGCGCACCGGCGCCGCCCCACCGAGCACGGGGACGTCGAGCCAGGACACGTGATTGACCACCAACAGTGCCCCGGGGGCCGGGTCGCCCTCGCAAGTCACCCTCACCCCTAGGCAGCGACCAAGCCGACGGTGCCACCAACTCACCAGGCTAGGCAGCCACCGCAGCCGCAGACCGAGGTGCCCGAGTAGCGCGACACCGCTGCCGAGTAACACGCCGGTCGAGAGGTGCTCGCAGAGGCGCACCGCGCGCCAGGCAGGGATCAGAAATCGACGTCTGCTCAATGCTCGCTGACACGCTCCAGAAAGTGCCGGGCATAGGTCGGGTTCAGATCGGCCAGATGCAGCAGCATCAGCACGTCGCCCACCTCGAAATCTGGGTCACGACAGGCTTCGCCGCAGGCCCGGGCACCGAGGCGGACGTACGCCTTTAGCAACGCCGGCAGCGGTGCATCGAGGACATCGTCCGGCACCTCTGTGCGCAACAACGGTACCTTGGGGGTCACGCGCAGCGCCGGTGGGGCCATGGCCTGGCGGCGCAGGCGGTTCATGACAGCCGCCGCCTGCACATCGTCTTCGCCCAGGGGCATCGATGCGCAGCCGAACAGGTAATCGATGCCATGGAGCTGAACGTAGCCCGCAATGCCCGACCAGAGTACGGCAATGGCAGCACCCTGGCGGCACTCGGCCGAGATACAGGTGCGTCCGACTTCCAAGAGCTTGCCCGGCAGAGTTGGGATCGAGCCGAGGTCGAATTCGTTCTCGGAGTAGAAGCCGCCGATGCGCCGCGCGGTCTCGCCGTTCAGCAGGCGTGTGCAGCCAACGACTGCGCCGGTTCGAGTGTCGCGCACCAACAGGTGATGGCAGTCTGCATCGAACTCGTCGCTATCGAGTCCGGCATGCCCCTGTTTGAGCTTGGCGCCCAGCTCTTCCCCGAAGACCCGGTAGCGCAAGGTCTGGGCCTGGCGAACGGCCTCGGGGCCCGCTGCCAATTCCACGAACAGCCGCTCCCCCCTGCGCACCGGGAGTGCGGATGCATTCAAGCCCATGAGCTCACCCCAACCAATCGCTGCACCATCAGCCAATGCCACAGCTTAGACCAAGAGCATTGCAGGCATGTGAGGAAACGGTGACAGAAAAATGACCGGCGTCACCGCAGTCGCTGCGCGCAGCCGCTAGTTCAGCCCCGCGGGATGCCGAGCATGAACCACACGCCCCGCCTGCTCAAGGTGCCTCGCCGTGGAGGGACATCACGGGCCAGCCGCGTGCCAGCGCCGCTGCCCTGAGGGCAGGATCGGGGTCCACCGCGACGGGGTTGTCCACCCGCTCCAGCAAGGGCAGGTCGTTGATGGAGTCGCTGTAGAAATGGCTGCCGGCGAGTGTCCCATCATGTTCGGCGAGCCAGTCCATGAGTCTGCTCACCTTGCCCTCGCGGAAAGCTGGCGTGCCCGCGACCCGGCCCGTATACCGCGTTCCGTCGTGCTCCGGCTCGGTGGCGATGAGATGCGGGATATTGAAGCGCGCGACGATGGGCGCGGTCACAAAGGCGTTGGTGGCGGTGATGACCAGGAGCGTATCCCCGGCATCGCGGTGGTGTGCCACCAAATCCAATGCCGGCTGGCGGATCAGCGGGGCAATGTGCTGGTCGACGAACTCCTCCCGCCAGGCCAGCAGCGACTCCGGCCGGTTGTCGCGCAGTGGCCGCAGCGCAAAGGCGAGGAAGGCCTCGATGTCCAGCTGCCCTGCCTTGTAGTCCGCGTAAAACCGGGCGTTGGCGGCCTCGTAGGCCGGGCCGTCGACCACCCCGCGGGCGACCAAATGCCGGCCCCAAAGGTAATCCGAGTCACCGGCGAGCAGCGTGTTGTCGAGATCGAAGATGGCGAGGGGCATGGTCGCGGCCTCTGGGCCGGTCATCGGCGGCAGCTCACCCTCGGACGATAACGGACTATTGCCGCATCAGCAAAGACTGAAATACTTGTGGATTTGCCCGGTTGTATAGGGATGTGGAAAAATGCGCTCGGACTCAACGAGGTACACCACCTTGATCGACCCGGACGGTTTTCGGCCCAACGTCGGCATCATTCTGAGCAACGAGCAGCGCCGACTGTTCTGGGGGCGGCGTGTTGGCCAGAACGCCTGGCAGTTTCCGCAAGGGGGTATCAAGTCCGACGAGACGCCGCTCGAGGCCATGTATCGAGAGCTCGAAGAGGAGGTCGGGCTGACGCCGGGGCAGGTCACGGTGCTCGGCGCCACACACGGCTGGCTCCGTTACCGGTTGCCGCGGCGCTTCATCAGGCGCCGCTGCGGGCCCACCTGCATCGGCCAAAAGCAGGTGTGGTTCTTGCTGCGCATCGACTGTGGCGAAAGTGCCTTCTGCCTGGATCGTTCGGCAAAGCCCGAGTTCGATGCTTGGCGTTGGGTGCGCTACTGGCATCCGCTGCGCGAGGTGGTGTACTTCAAGCGTCACGTCTACGCCCAGGCGCTCGAAGAACTGGCCCCGCTGCTCTACCCCGAGGGCTTGCCGCGGCCAGAGCAACGCCCCGATACCCCGGCGGGTGCGCCCTCGGACACCATCAAGCCCGTGGAGCCGGCCGCCGCGCCGCGCCTCGACGCCACAGGGCATGGCTCCCGCCCGCAACCCGCCGCGGCCCGGGTTGCCGCCCATATGCGCCAGCGCCGGCGCTGAGCCCGGCCCGCCTCGGGCCGGCCGCGTCCCATTTCGGCCATGCTCGCGACGCTGCGCAGCATTATCGAGGCGGTGGATCGGGCGCCAGGCCTGGACGCGGCGCTCGCCGTCGTGGTGCGCGCGGTGAAGCAGGCCATCGGCGCCGACGTTTGCTCTGTCTATCTCACCGACGCCAGCCACCGCGAGCACGTCCTCATGGCCACCGAGGGTCTGCCGCCGGAGGCCGTCGGTCGCGTGCGCATCCCGCTACATCGGGGGCTCATCGGCCGTGCCGCCGAGCGCGCGGACATCGTCAACCTCGACGACGCCCACACCCATGCCGCCTACCTCGCCGTCCATGACAGTGGCGAGGAACGCTTCCACGGCTTCCTGGCGGTACCCCTGGTTCAGCATCGTAAGGTGCTTGGCGTGCTGGTATTGCGCCGGCGATTGCCGCGGCGATTTGCCGACGATGAGGTGACCTTCGTGGTCACGCTCGCGGTGCAGCTCGCCGCGGCCATTGCGCTGGCCCGGGGCAGCGGCGAGCTGGCGCGGTTGCAGCATGCCGGGCTGCCGAATCATTTCCTGGAGGGCATTGCTGCGGCCCCCGGCGTGGGGATTGGCGTGGGCTTCGTGGTGTATCCGCCGGCGGACCTCGATGCGGTGCCGGATAAGCCCGCCAGCGTGCCGGAGACGGAGGTGGCGACCTTCAGCGCTGCGGTGGCTGCAGTCGCCGACGACATCCGCCGGCTCGCCGAGCGCATGGGCGCCACCCTGCGCGAGGAGGACCACGCGCTGTTCGAGGCGTGGCGGCTGATGCTGGAAAGCGACAGCTTCGTCGCCGACACCGTTTCCCGCATCCGCGCCGGCCAATGGGCACAGGGGGCACTGCGGGCGACCATCGCCGAGCTGCTGGCGGAGTTTGACCGTCTCGACGATCCCTACCTGCGCGAGCGCGGAGCAGACGTGCGCGATCTCGGCCGCCAGGTGCTGTTGCGCCTGCAACGCGGCCCCACGCCGAAGGCGGCCTATCCAGCGCAGACGGTGCTTGTTGGGGATGAGGTTAGCGCCATGCAGATCGCCGCGGTGCCGCGGGAGGCGCTCGCGGGCATTGTGAGCCGTTGCGGCTCGGCGTCCTCCCACGTGGCCATTCTGGCCCGCGGTATGGGGGTACCTGCGGCCGTGGGGGTGCTGGAGCTCCCGGTGGGCCAGCTTGAAGGCCGATCGATGATCGTCGACGGCTACCGGGGCCGGGTCTATATCGAGCCGTCCACCACCATCGCCGCCGAATACCGTCGCCTCGCCGTAGAGGAGCGCGCCTTTTCGGCGGAGCTGGAGGCCCTGCGCGGGCAGCCGTCCGAGACCACGGACGGCTTTGGGCTGCCGTTGTTTCTCAATACCGGGCTGGTGTTGGAGCAGCGCCCACTGGGTATCGAAGAATCCGCCGGCGTCGGGCTTTATCGCACCGAGCTGCCCTTTATGGTGCGGGATCGTTTCCCCGGTGAGGAGACACAGCTGCGTCACTACCGCCAGGTGCTCAGGACCTTTGCGCCGCGGCCGGTGACCATTCGCACCTTGGATGTGGGGGGTGATAAGCCCCTGCCCTACTTTCCAGTGCACGAGTCCAATCCGTTCCTCGGCTGGCGCGGCATCCGCATCACTCGGGATCACCCCGAGATCTTCATGACGCAGGTCCGGGCCATGCTGCGTGCGGCGCTTGGGCTCGACAATCTGCAACTACTGCTGCCGATGATCACGACGGTCGACGAGCTGGATGATGCCCTGGGGCTGATCCAGCGCGCCTGCGACGAGCTACAGGAGGAAGGCCATGCCGTGCGGCTGCCGCCCGTGGGCGTCATGATCGAGGTGCCTGCGGCCGTCTACATCGCGGACGTGCTGGCCCGGCGTGTGTCGTTTCTGTCCGTGGGGACAAACGATCTCACCCAGTATCTCTTGGCCGTCGATCGCAACAACGCTCGCGTCGCGGACCTCTACGACGAGTTTCATCCGGCCGTGCTGCGGGCGCTGATGCAGGTGACCGACGCTGCGCGCGGCCATGGCTGCGAAATCAGCGTCTGCGGTGAGTTGGCAGGGGACCCGCGTGCAACGCCGTTGTTGCTGGGCATGGGCGTGCACAGCCTGAGCATGGGGGCCGGCAGCCTGCTGCGCGTCAAGGGTGTGGTGCGCAGCATTAGCCGCGCCCGCGCGCGCGCCCTGCTTGGCCGCGCCTTACGCTGCGATCGGGGGGCCGATGTCCGGCAGCTCTTGATGGAGGCGCTGGAAGACATCGGCCTGGGCGGGCTGGTGCGGCCCGGGCGCTGAGCGCGGCACTGGCCGCGACACCACATCGCTCAGGGGATGGGCCTGATCAGGCTGTTGCCGGCCGCGCGGTTTCAGGTGCTCGCATGGTAGGGACGGCTCAGCTCATGGACCGCCGCCACCATGGCGCCAGCGTGGTCCGGATTCGTGTCCGGATGAATGCCATGGCCAAGATTGAACACATGCCCACTGCCGGCGCCATAGCTCGCGAGGACCCGGCCCACCTCGCGGCGGATGCGCTCCGGCGAGGCATAGAGGGTGCAAGGGTCCAGATTGCCCTGTAAGGCGACCTTGTCCTGCACCAGGCGGCGTGCGTCGGATAGGTCGGTGGTCCAGTCGACGCCAAGGGCATCGCAGCCGGTCTCGGCCATACGATCCAGCCATTGGCCGCCGCCTTTTGAGAACAAGACCACGGGCACGCGGCGCCCCTCGGCCTCGCGTGTCAGGCCCTCCACAATGCGCTCCATGTAGCGCAGCGAGAACTCGCGGAAGTCGCCTGGTGTGAGCACGCCACCCCAGGTGTCAAAGATCATGGCCACTTGGGCACCAGCCGCGATCTGGGCATTGAGATACTGCGTGACGGCGTCCGCCACCTTGCCGAGCAGCCTATGCATCAGGTCGGGGCGGTCGAACATCATCGCCTTGCTGAGTGCGAAGTGCTTGGTGGTGCCACCCTCGATCATGTAGGTGGCCAGCGTCCAGGGGCTACCGGAAAAACCGATGAGCGGCACCCGTCCGTCGAGCTCACGGCGGATCACGCTGACAGCGTCCATGACATATCCCAGCTCGTCGGTGGGGTCGGGCACATGGATGCGCTCGACATCCGCTTGGGAGCGCACCGGCGAGGCGAAGTGCGGCCCTTCGCCCTCGGTGAAGTGGAGCCCGAGCCCCATGGCGTCCGGCACTGTGAGGATGTCGGAGAACAAGATGGCCGCGTCTAACGGAAAGCGCTCCAGCGGCTGGATGGTCACCTCGCAGGCAAGCTCCGCGTTGCGGCAGAGATCCATGAAGCTCCCAGCGCGGGCGCGCGTCTCGCGGTATTCGGGCAGATAGCGTCCGGCCTGGCGCATCATCCAGACGGGGGTGTAAGCGACGGGCTCGCGGAGCAGGGCGCGCAGCAGGGTGTCGTTTTTGAGCTCACTCACGGGGCAGGATTCCGGGCTGTGGTGGTAACGAGGCGCGCGGTGAGCGCCCATTTTTGCGGTTGTGCAGCGCGGGGCTGCAGGCCCCTGCTGGTGGAAACGGCGTTATCGTCTCGCGGCGTTCGCCAGCGGGCGTCTGGAGTACCGCCTCGCCAGAGGACGGCACGCAGCATACTACAGGGCCCCCGACGCCGAGTAATGCGGGCTGTCGTGGCCTGGTGTTTTAATCGTGCGGGCTGCGAGCAGCCAGCCCCCGCCTCTGTGCCATGTCTCGGTACAATGTCGGCATGGACCTCGACCCAGACCCCATCCTCAGGGACCTCAACCCGGCGCAGCGCGAGGCAGTGGCCGCAAGCACGGGCAATCGGCTCGTGCTCGCCGGCGCCGGCTCAGGCAAGACCCGCGTGCTGGTGCACCGTATCGCTTGGCTGATCCAGGTGGAGCAGGTGCCGCCCTTCTCGCTGCTCGCGGTGACCTTTACCAACAAGGCCGCCCGCGAGATGAAGCAGCGCATCGAGCAGATACTCGCACAGCCCATCGGTGGCATGTGGGTGGGTACCTTTCATGGGCTGGCGCACCGTTTTCTGCGCGCCCACTGGCAGGACGCTAAGCTCCCGCAACAGTTCCAGATCTTGGATGCCGACGATCAGTACCGCATGGTGCGCCGGCTGCTCAAGGAGCTGGCCCTCGACGAGGCGCGCTGGCCGCCCCGACAAGTGCAGGGCTTTATCAACCGGCACAAGGACGAGGGACGCCGCGCCGAGCACATCGATAGTGGCGGCGACTTCTACCAGCAGCAGATGATCGACATCTACCAGCGCTACCAGACTGCTTGCGAGACCGCCGGCGTAGCGGACTTCGCCGAGCTACTGCTGCGCGCACACGAGGTGCTGCGTGATCGTCCTGACATCTTGCACCACTATCGTGGGCGCTTCCGCCACATCCTGGTGGACGAGTTCCAGGATACCAACACCATTCAGTATGCCTGGCTGCGTTTGCTCGCCGGCGACCGGGACAACCTGTTCCTCGTCGGCGACGACGACCAGTCCATTTACGGCTGGCGCGGTGCCAGAGTGGAGCACATCCAGCGTTTCCAGCGGGATTATCCAAACACCGAAGTCGTCCGTTTGGAGCAGAACTACCGCTCCACCGGCAATATCTTGACTGCGGCCAACGCGCTCATCGCCAACAACCCGACGCGGCTGGGCAAAAATCTTTGGACCGAGGACGGCGCCGGCGAGCCCATCCGCCGCTATGCCGCTTTCAACGAGGTGGATGAGGCGCGTTTCGTCATCGAGCGTATCCGCCGCTACTGCGTCGACGAGGGCGTGGCGCGTGCGGAGTGCGCCATCCTCTACCGCACCACGGCGCAGTCGCGCTTGTTCGAAGAAGCGCTGATTCAGGCCGGCATCCCCTACCGGGTCTATGGCGGCCAACGCTTCTTCGAGCGCGCCGAAATCAAGGACGCCTTGGCCTATCTCCGCCTGCTGGTCAACGTTCACGATGACGGCGCCTTCGAGCGCGTCGTCAACCTACCGCCGCGGGGTATCGGGCCACGCACCCTGGACCTGCTCCGCGAACACGCCCGTGCCCACGGAAGCTCGCTGTGGATGGCGGCGCAGGACGTGGTGCGCGGCAACGCCCTACCGCCGCGGGCGCTTGGCGCCGTGCGCAACTTCCTGGATTTGGTCAGCGGACTGCGCAGCCGCGCCGAGGCGGATGCGGCCGATCCTGGGGCGCGGGACGCGGCGGATCTGCCGACGCTGATCGGCGACGTCGTGGCGGCCGCTGGCCTGCCGGAGCACTACAAGAAAGAGCGCGACGGGCGCGGCGTGGACCGCATCGAGAATTTGGAGCAGCTGGGTGAGGCAACGCGGCGCTTCGCCGCCGAGGCCGCCGATGACGAGGGCGATCTGCTCGGCAGCTTTTTGGCGCATGCGGCGTTGGAGGCCGGTGATGCCCAGGCCGATGATGTCCAGGACGCGGTGCAGCTGATGACCCTGCACAGCGCCAAGGGGCTCGAGTTCCCGGTGGTTTTCGTCACCGGTGTCGAAGAGGGGCTCTTCCCGCACGCCATGTCTGCCGATGATCCAGCGCGGCTCGAAGAGGAACGCCGACTCTGTTATGTGGGCATGACCCGCGCCATGCAGCGGCTCTACCTCACCCATGCCGAGAGCCGCCGACTGCACGGCCGCGAGGAATACCCGATGCCCTCGCGTTTCCTGCGGGAGCTGCCGGTAGAATTGCTGGAAGAGGTGCGCGGCGGCGGCGTTGCCAAGCCCGCCGTGCAAACAGGGCAGCCGGGAGCTGGTGGCTTTAGCCTCGGGCAGCAGGTCGTGCATCCCAAGTTTGGCTCGGGCGTGGTGCTGGGCACCGAGGGCTCTGGCAGTCACGCCCGCATCCAGGTCAACTTCGAGTCCGTTGGCGCCAAGTGGCTGGTGCTGGCCTATGCCCGGCTCGATGCCGCCGGGTAATCCAGGGGCTGGCGGCGGTAGCGCCCACTGCCAGCGCGGGGTGAGCCATGCCGGCGCTGCAGAGGTCTCAGGCCGCGCAACGTCAATTGCACCGGACTAGGTCGTGGCTGTGATTCGATGCGCTGATTGGCGCGCAGACCATGGGAGCGGTGGATCATGAGGGGCTATGTGCGCCTCTTCCTTGTCCTGTTGGCGGTGCTGCTGGCCTACACGCTTTGGGAACGACATCTGCGCGGCCAAGGCGCAAGCGTGCCCGTGGTGATGGATGTCGCCGGTATCACGCTGACCCTGGCGTCGCTGCCCTGGTCGCTGGCGGCCCTGGGCTTCTTCCGAGCCGTCAGCTCACCGCTGGCGCATGTGCTACGCGATCTGGTTTATCTGTTGGTCTTCACTGGCGGTACGGCGCTCAACATCGTGTTGCTGACGGCGGGTCTCCGATGGATCATGCAGCGCCGGCGCGGCGGTTGATGGACAACTTGCCCGCCGGGTGCCCCGGTGAGCCCTTTTGCCACGATAGAACGACGAGGAGAAACCCATGCACCGCCGTACTTTTCTCGCCGGCGCCGCTGGTGCAACCGCTGCTGGCGCCACGCTCGGTGCCGGCAGCGCCTGGGCCAAGCCCGAGCACAAGTGGAAGATGGTCACCACCTGGCCGAAGAATTTCCCAGGCCTCGGCACCGGTGCGAACAAGCTCGCCGAACTCATTGGAGAGATGAGCGGCGGGCGGATTGAGGTGAAGGTCTACGGCGCGGGCGAACTGGTGCCGGCCTTCGAGGTGTTCGATGCCGTCTCCCAAGGCACCGCCGAGATGGGGCACGGCTCGGCCTATTATTGGAAGGGCAAGAGCGAAGCGGCGCAGTTTTTTTCCACCGTACCCTTCGGGCTGACAGCGCAAGAGATGAACGGCTGGATGTACTACGGTGGGGGCCTGGCACTGTGGACCGAGCTCTACGCAGACTTCGGTCTGGTGCCGGCGCCCGCAGGCAACACCGGGGTGCAGATGGGCGGCTGGTTCAACAAAGAGATTAAATCGGTTGAGGACCTGCGGGGCCTCAAGATGCGCATCCCAGGCCTCGGCGGCGAGGTACTCAAGCGCGCCGGTGGCACGCCGGTGAACCTGCCAGGGGGTGAGCTGTTTACATCGCTGCAGTCCGGGGCCATTGACGCGACCGAATGGGTCGGGCCCTATAACGATCTCGCCTTCGGGCTCCACAAGGCGGCGAAGTACTACTACTACCCCGGCTGGCATGAGCCAGGTACGGTGCTGGAGGCGATGGTCAACAAGCAGACTTTCGATGACCTCCCCAACGACCTGAAAGCCATCGTGCTCAACGCGTGCAAGGTGATCAACCAGGACATGCTTGCGGAATACACGGCACGCGATCCTGCCGCGTTGCAGACGTTGCTGACCGAGCACAACGTCGATCTGCGGCGTTACCCCGATGACGTCATCGCCAAACTCCGCGAGCTGTCAGCCGACGTGGTGGCAGAGATCGCCGAGAAGGATGCCTTCTCCCAAAAGACCTTCGCCTCGTACCAGAAATTTCTCAAGCAGGCGCGGGAATGGAGCGCCCTCTCGGAGCTGGCCTATCTTCAGGCGCGGGATCAGGTCTGAACAGCACCGATCTCGGCGGCCGGGTCGCGGGCGACAACGGCCCCGCGGATGGACCGCTGCGGGCCGCACGCTATCTGGATGATCCGCCGCCGCTGGCGCTCTATGTCCACCTGCCCTGGTGTGTGCACAAGTGTCCCTATTGCGACTTCAATTCGCACCGCCTGGCTGCAGCCTTGCCGGAGCGAGCCTATGTGGACGCCTTACTGGCGGACCTGGACGCCCAGGTCGCAGCGCCCGCAGCGGCCCGGCCGCTGGTGTCGGTCTTTCTGGGCGGAGGCACGCCGAGCCTGTTCTCCGGCGCCGCGCTCAGGCGGCTTCTGGACGGCATTCGGACACGCTGCGACCTTGTCCCAGGTGCCGAGATCACGCTGGAGGCGAACCCCGGCGCCGGCGATGCCGGCCATTTCCGTGCCTATCGGCAGGCCGGCGTCAACCGCCTTTCCATTGGTGTGCAGTCCCTATCGGCACCGCAACTGCGGGCCTTGGGTCGTATTCATGATCCCAGCCAGGCCCGCGCTGCCGTTGCCGCAGCGCGCGCCGCAGGGTTCGAGAACATTAACCTGGATATGATGTTTGGGCTGCCCGGGCAAGATCTCGCCGCCGCCCGGGCTGACCTCGATGCGCTGATGGCGCTCAACCCAGAGCATCTGTCCTACTATCAGCTCACCCTGGAGCCGAACACCGCCTTTGCGCATGCCCCCCCATCGCTCCCGGACGACGATATCCTGGATGCGATGCAGGAGCACGGCGTCGAGCGCCTGGCCGCCGCCGGCTTCCGACGCTATGAGGTCTCGGCCTATGCTCGACCCGGGCGGCGCTGCCGGCACAATCTGAATTACTGGCGCTTCGGGGACTACCTCGGCATTGGCGCAGGTGCCCACGGCAAGCTGACCAACGTCGATGCGGGTGTGGTGGAGCGCCGAGCCAATCGCCTCTCGCCGGCGGCCTACCTCGCCGCGCCGGAGATGCCAAGTAGCCACCGACGGCTCGGCGACGATGACCTCGTGCTGGAGTTCGCGCTCAACGCGCTGCGTTTGCTCGGCGGCGTGGAGGTTGCGCTGTTCACCGCGCGCACCGGATTGCGCGCCGACCGACTCGCGTCGGCCCGGGCACGGCTCACGGCTGCCGGGCTGCTGCAGCCACGGCCCGCGCGCCTCGCGGCCACACCGCTGGGCCAGCGGTTTCTCAATGATGTGGTGGCAGCGTTCGCCGTGGACTGAAGGCCTGCTGCGGTTGCAGGGGATCGCTGCTCCGCGTATAGTGATGAGTTTACTGTTAGACAGCCACGACCGACCAGGGTCGCGCGCGCTTGCGTCGTGATCGAGGTGGAGCGGAACGTGGTTCGGTACGCAACCAGCAGGGCGCAGGGCCATGAAAGCCGACATCCATCCGCATTACCAGGACATCAAGGTGGTCTGCAGCTGCGGCAACAGCTTCACGACCCGCTCCACCCTGGGCGAAGAATTGCACGTCGAGGTCTGCTCGGCCTGCCATCCGTTCTACACCGGTAAGCAAAAGATTCTCGATACCGGTGGTCGGGTGGATAAATTCCGCCGCCGTTACGGGCGCTGAGCAGGGTCATCGAGCTTCGTCCGCGACAGCCGTCGTAAACCAGCGGCGCCGCGCGAGACAACCGAGTTCCCGCCCCGGCACCTGCTTCTGCGGTGCCGATTTTGGCCGCGTGCAATGCGCGGCCACACTGCGCGCCGTGCAGGTGCACCGCCCGATCGGCTTTCTGCCCCAGCCCTCCGCCCTAACCCCGCCTTTCGCCCACTCCCGCCTAAGCCGCCGCAAACCCCGCTTTGCAAAGGCTGCGGTCCGATGATCCGTTGCTGCCGGCCACATCATGGAGGGCTGCAATAGTGGCAATTGCCCGCCCTACCTTGCGGTCGCGCGCCGATCAGGACATGCTTGACCCTGCGTCGCGGATGCATCAGCGCTTGCGCGCCACCTGACTGCGCCGAAGAGCCACTCCGCTGCCTGCCACCACCGCTGTTGGCCCGAACCCGACTCTGCCCATTGTGTCGGCACCACCACGCGCACTGCCCACGACTGAACCGAGACCGCCCATGTCGAATGCCGAGAGCTTCGTTGATGCCGATGCCGATCTAAACGCGGCGGCGCTGGCCTACCACGCCGAGCCCAGCCCAGGGAAGACGGCCATTGAGATCAAGAAGCCCGCCAATACGCAGCGGGATCTGTCGCTGGCCTACACACCCGGCGTCGCGGAACCGGTGCGCCGTATCGCCGCGGACCGGGCAGCGGCCTACCGTTATACCAACAAGGGAAATTTAGTGGCGGTCATCACGGACGGTAGCGCGGTGCTGGGACTCGGAGACGTTGGGCCGCTCGCGAGCAAGCCCGTGATGGAAGGCAAGGCGGTGCTGTTCAAGCACTTTGCGGGCATCGATGTGTTCGACATCGAGGTCCATGCCCGCCATCCGCAGGAGTTCATTGACACGGTGCGACGCATCGCACCGACCTTTGGCGGGATCAACCTCGAAGATATCGCCGCGCCGCACTGCTTCGAGATCGAGCAGATCCTGATTGAGGAGCTGGATATCCCCGTCTTCCACGACGACCAGCACGGCACGGCCATCATCATCGCCGCCGGCCTGCTGAATGCGTTGGAGCTCCAAGAGAAGCGTCTAGAAGACGCGCGCATCGTCGTGCTTGGCGCCGGGGCTGCTGGCATCGCGTCCATTCGCTTGCTCATCACCCTCGGCGCACATCGGAACAACATCTTCGCCGTCGACCGCAAGGGCGTGATCCACACCGGCCGGCGGGATCTGAATCCTTTCAAGTTCGGCATCGCTGCCGATACCGACCGGCGCACCCTCGCCGAGGCCATGGATGGCGCCGATGTCTTCATCGGTGTATCTGGGCCGGACTTGGTGTCGCCCGACATGCTGGCCTTGATGGCGCCGCGACCCATCGTCTTCGCGCTGTCCAACCCGGTGCCGGAGATCCGTCCAGAGCTGGCCCGCAGTGTGCGCGATGACCTGATCATGGCCACCGGGCGCTCAGATTATCCGAATCAGGTCAATAACGTGCTCGGCTTCCCGTTCATCTTCCGCGGCGCATTGGATGCCCGTGCTTCGCGTATTAACGAGGACATGCAGATTGCCGCGGTGGCCGCGCTCAAGGACCTGACCCGCGAGCCCGTGCCGCAATCGGTCCTCGATGCTTACGGTCTCGATGCCCTCGTGCACGGGCCTGACTACATCATCCCGAAACCCTTCGACCCGCGGCTGCGCGAGCGCGTTGCCCCGGCCGTGGCGGAGGCCGCAGTCAAGAGCGGTGTCGCCCCGCCCGCCGCCGAACGCTAACCCGACGAAAGCGGGCTTAGCGCTGTCCGGGCAGGAGGCAACAGACCGCTGTCCAGCCAGCCAAACGCCCGGCACCAATTCGGGGCCGGGTCCCTACCGGAGGAGCTGTCATGCATAAGATCAGCATCGTCGGTGCCGGGCGCGTTGGAGAGACCACCGCCCAAATCCTGGCCGAGCAGGAGCTGTGTCGCGAGATCGCGCTCTACGACGTGCGTGAGGAACTGCCCGAGGGCGTCGCGCTGGATATTTTGCAGACCGCGCCCTTGTTCGGGTTTGACACCCGACTGACCGGCAGTCACGACCCGGTCGTGATGGCAGGCTCGGACTTGGTTGTCGTCACTGCTGGCTTCCCGCGTAAGCCTGGCATGTCGCGCTCCGACGTGCTGGCCGCTAATGTGGCCGTCATCGACGAGGTGACGGATCACATCCTCGCCCATGCGCCGAACGCCAGCGTGTTGGTGGTTTCCAATCCGGTGGACACCCTGACCTACCGCGTTGCCCAGCGCACCGGCTGGGCGCGCTCGCGTGTGTTCGGCCAGGCTGGGGTGCTGGACGCCTCGCGCATGGCGGCCTTCATTGCCGAGGAAACAGGCTTCTCCGCGCTCGACATCACGACCATCGTGTTGGGCAGTCATGGCGACACCATGGTGCCTGTGCCGCGCTACTGCACCATTAACGGCGTCCCGGTGAGCCATTTCATTGCGCCGGACCGTCTCCAGGCCATTGTCGAGCGCACGCGCCGGGGCGGTGCTGAGATCCTGGCCCTGCGCAAGAACTCGAGCGCCTATGATGCGCCGGGGGCAGCCGTCGCGGCCATGGTGGATGCGATCAGCAACAATCGGCGGCGCCTGATGTCCTGCGTAGCGCTGCTCGAGGGCGAATACGGCGAGCGCGATATCGCCATGGGTGTCCCCTGCGTCCTCGACGAAACCGGCCTCGCGGAGGTGGTGGAATTAGACCTGGACGACCCCGAGCGCGCGGACTTCGAGCATGCCCTAGCCGCCGTGCGGGCGGATCTTCAGCGCATGGCTGAGCTCGGCGCCGGTGCCGGCGGCTGAGATAAACGGCACCGTATCTGCATACCGCTTGCTGCCGTAAGGATCAACGCAGACCGGGTGCGGGGCGGACCGCAGCCTACGGGCAGCTAGGCCCCGCACGACTGGGGTTCTGATCCAGCACCTGCAGCACGCCCGATCTGTAATGGCTTTCAGCTGCGCCATGATGGTGCAAGCCTGGGTGCCCGCGGCGCGACCGCCGCGAGTCCTGGGCGGCACGGCGCACGCAACCACTGCGAAGTCAGGAGTCATGTCCATGACCGACAAGACCGTCACGATCACCAACAACGTGGATGGCACGAGCCACGAGTTTGCGCTGCGTGAGGGCTCCCTTGGGCCGCCGGCAGTGGACATCTCCTCGCTCTACCGCGACGCCGGCTTCTTTACCTACGATCCAGGTTTTATGGCCACCGCCAGCTGCCACAGCGCCATCACCTACATCGATGGCGAACACGGCGTGCTGCTCTATCGTGGCTACCCCATCGAACAATTGGCCACCAAGGCGAGCTTCCTGGAGGTGGCTTACCTGCTCCTCTACTCGGAGCTGCCCACCGAGCGGCAGTTGGTGGACTTCGAGCGGGTGATCACCACCCATACCATGCTCAATGAAAACCTGAAGAACTTTCTGAACGGATTTCATTACGACGCGCATCCCATGGCCATCCTCTGCGGCGTCGTCGGCTCATTGTCCGCCTTCTACCACGAGTCCATCGATGTCAATGACCCGCATTATCGCGAAGTCTCGGCGCACCGCCTGATAGCCAAGGTGCCCACCATCGCCGCCGCTGCGTACAAGCACAACGTCGGCGAGCCCATCATGTATCCGCGCAATGACCTGCGCTACGGGGCGAACTTCCTGCACATGATGTTCACGACCCCCTGCGCAGACTACGAGCCGGAGCTCCTCGCCGAAAAGGCTCTGAATCTGCTGTTCATCCTGCATGCGGACCATGAGCAGAACGCTAGCACCTCGACCGTCCGGCTTGCCGGCAGCTCTGGGGCCAATCCCTTCGCCTGCATTGCCGCCGGCATTGCGTCGTTGTGGGGGCCCGCGCATGGCGGCGCCAACGAGGCGGTGCTCGACATGCTGAGCCAAATCGGCAGCGTGTCGAACGTGCCCAAGTACATCGACAAGGCCAAGGACAAGGACGACCCCTTCCGGCTCATGGGCTTCGGGCATCGTGTGTACAAGAATTACGATCCCCGCGCCAAGATCATTCGGGAGGTCTGTCACCAAGTGCTGGAAGAGATGCCGGGTGCTGACAACCCCCTGTTCGAGCTTGCATTGAAGCTGGAGGAGATCGCGCTGCACGATGAGTATTTCGTCGAGCGTAAGCTTTATCCAAACGTCGACTTCTACTCCGGCATTATCTATAGCGCCCTCGGCATCCCGCGCAACATGTTCACGGTGATGTTTGCGCTGGCGCGCACTGTCGGCTGGGTCTCGCATTGGATGGAGATGATGAGCGACCCCGCCAACCGCATCGGCCGTCCGCGCCAGATCTACTGCGGGCCTCAGCAGCGCGACTATGTGCCCATCTCCAAGCGCTGAGCCCCGTCCGGTCGGGGTGGCTTGTTCAACGGCGCAGGCGCGACGAGCACGCCTGCGGTCGGCCGAGGCATCTGCACACACAGCGCGCCGTCGACCAATACGGGACAAGGACAACGGCCTAGAACGCGTCCAAACGTTCCGGCTATGCGGTCGCTAACCGACTCGTCACCGGCCTAACGCCTGACCGGGGGCCTCGACCGACTGCTGGTCAGCAGCTGGCGGAGTGGGGGTTTGTGGCGTCGCCTGCGTTGAGCAGCGCAGCAAGCTCCAGTGCGTCGATGCCGCGCTCAGGACGCTCCGACACCGGGTCGAGCGGCGGTTGTCGCCGCGCCTGCCAGGGCAGCACCTGCAAGAGCACGGGGATCTCGCCGGCGACGAACTCGAACACCGGGCAAGTCTGCACGGTGCCGTTGCCGAAGCGCACGACCTCTTCGCCCTCCTGCCAGGGAATGCGTCGATCCACCAGTGCCATGAGCACCTCTTCCGGGCTATCGGCGAAGAGCCGAAGTGCGATGCCATGCTCACGCGTCGCCGTGCCGCGCAGTGCTGGTCCGATCAGGCGCGGTCGGAAGTCGGCCAGCTCGCGCATGGCCTCTAGGGCGCGTTGGCGCAGCTGCGTCAGGTGTACCCTATGCGCATCCGGAGCGAATAGGCGCTGCTGTTCGACGAGTGCATCGTTGATCTCGCCGTTGTCCGGCCAGCACCGCTTATCGGTGATGCCGAGCCGCGCTGCGGCCTTGCGCCGCGCTCGATCGAACTCTGCCGGACCCTGCTCGGCAAGAATTCGGGCGGACTCGTAGGCCAGACGACGCCGTTGATCGACACAGCGGTATCTGCCGCCGGCTGGAACGGCGGCATTGCAGCGGCGCTGCGGCCGTCGTTTGCTGGCCGCCGCAGCGGCCTTGGATCCGGATCGCCTGGGCATTGGCTTGCTCGCTTTCTTCGGCGCTTGCGGCGCCATGATAACCGCTGTGGTGCGGCCAGATGGTGCCCGGCATCGCATTGCCGACATGCTCGGGAGGCGATGCCTGAGACCGACGAGCAACTGGGGCGCCGGCGCGCCATCGGGTTTTCACTGGCAAGCCCCAAGCCCCAAGCCCCAAGCCCCAAGCCCCAAGCCCCAAGCCCCAAGCCCAAGGCCCAAGCCCAAGGCCCAAGGCCCAAGGCCCGAGGCCCGAGGCCCAAGGGCCAACGACAGAGGCGCGGACGCGAGCCCCTGGCGTCAGGGGTTTTGCCTCGGCGCATACCCCTGGCGGCGCCTGTCACACGACGCGGCGTGGAAAGCTTGATGCATCTGCCAACATCTGACGTGGTCGAGCAATCTCGGGGTGCTGGCCCCTTTGCTGCCGTCCCTTCGCCGCTTCGGGCATTCGCGGTGGCGGGCGTGTTGTGCCTGTGTCGTCGCGAGGTCGGGTGCGCTACAGCGGTTGGTGCGTGCCGCGCGCTGTCGCCACCAGCCACCGGTTAAGGCGTGACGTCACAGCCGGATAGACGCACGTGCGAGGCAAATCGCCAGGGTTTCAAGCGCCCGTTCTAGGCTCAATCCGTCATCGGGTGGCTGACGTTCAAAAGCGAATGGGTCTGATATTGTTATGCGTGAAACAGCTTCACTCTGCGATCAGCGATCCATAGGACAGCGTTGGCCCCCATGGCAATCATGCTGGGTTTTGCACGTCAACAACGCCCTCTGCTCGGGGTAGATATCAGTTCGACCGCGGTCAAGCTCATTGAGCTAACACAAATCGCGGGTGCGGCGCGCTATCGCGTCGATGCCTTCGCCATCGAACCGCTCCCCATCAACGCGGTCGTCGAGAAACGGATTACCGATGTTGACGCAGTCGGGCAGGGCATTAGACGGGCGCTCTGCAGGTCCAAAACTAAGACCAAGCGGGCTGCCTGCGCCGTTGCCGGCTCGGCCGCCATCACCAAGGTCATGTCAATCTCGGCGTCGCTGTCGGATGTTGAAATGGAGACACAGGTCCAGTTGGAGGCGGAACAGTACATCCCATATCCAATGGAAGAGGTCAACATGGACTTCGATCTCATTGGACCATCCCCAAACGACCCCGCGATGGTGGACCTGCTCCTCGTGGCCTCCCGGCGCGAGAACGTCGATGCTCGTGTCAGCGCGCTGGATTCGGCGGGTCTCACCGCCGAGATCGTCGACGTCGAGGCCTTTGCGTTGGAGGCTGCCTGTTCGGAGCTGCTCGCTGGCGTCGACGCGGCGGGTCAGAGCCCCACGGTTGCGGTGGTGGACGTTGGCGCCTTCACGACGAGCCTTCAGGTCCTGCAAGACGGTAAGACGCTCTACACGCGCGAGCAGGGTTTCGGCGGCAGTCAATTAATCGATGAGCTGGAGCGCCGCTATGGGCTCACGCGGGCGCTAGCGCTGGCACGGTTGCAGCAGAATCGCCTGCCGGAGGGCTTTGCCACAGAGGTGCTCGCGCCCTTTGTGGAAGGCCTGGCGCAACAGATTGCCCGGGCGCTCCAGTTCTTCTATTCCGCGAGCGCCCGCAATCGCGCCGACCAGGTGTTGCTTGCCGGCGGTGTCGCATGCACCGATCGAATCGATGTCTTGCTGGAAGCGCGTCTCGGGCTTCCGGTATCCGTGGCCAACCCCTTTGTGCACATGGCCGCCGGGCCTGGGGTGGACTCCGGCCTGCTCACCCGCATGGCGCCGGCAATGATGATCGCAACCGGGCTCGCGCTGCGCGGCTTCGATTGACATGGTCCGTATCAATCTCCTGCCCTGGCGCGAGCTACAGCGCCGCCGTAAAAAACGCAACCTGGTCGAGGCGGCGGCTGCGGCCGTTGCGCTGTTGCTGCTGGTAGGTCTCGGCTCTCACCTACAGCTCGACAGCATGATCAATGCCCAACAAGCCCGTAACGAACTCCTGGAGCAAGAGATTGCCAGGCTCACTGTGCGCCTGAGGAAGATCCAGCAGCTGCAGGAGACGAAAGCCGATCTGCTGGCGCGCATGGGCGTGATACAGCAGTTGCAAGCAAGTCGCGCAGAGGTGGTCCACTTATTCGACGAATTGGTGGCATCCATCCCGGACGGCGTCTTTTTGACCAGCATCGACCAGCGTGGCAACCAGATCGAAGTAGAAGGCCGGGCGCAGTCCAATGCCCGTGTCTCTGCGTTGATGCGCAACATCAACGCGAGCACCTGGATCAGCCATGCGGAGCTGCTGGTCATCGAGAACAAAGACCAGACCGGCACCGGGCTCAGTCATTTCCGTCTCAGCTTCAAACAGCGGCGTTTCGCGCCGCAGGCAGACAACGCCGGATCTGTGGGGCGGTTGCAGGCTGCCCCGGCGGCAACCGGCTGAGTCGGGTTCAGGCCGGGTCCCGACAGGCCAAGCGACAAGGCAAGTGAGAGGGTCAGCTTGGAACTCAGCGACCTCAACGACCTCGAGCTGAGCAACATTGGCGAATGGCAGACGCCAGCCAAGGTAGTTGTCGTTCTCGCATTGTGTGCGGCGATCGCCTTGGCGTGGTATCACCTGTTGACCAAGGACCAGTTGGCCCGGCTGGAGCGCCTGCAACGGCAGGAGCTCGAGCTTCGGGAGCGCTTCGAAAACCAGCAGGCTCAGGCCGCCAACCTGGAGGCCTTGCAGCAGCAGCTCGCGGCCATGGAGGCGTCCTTCGGCACCATGGTGCGGCAGCTGCCGGACCGCACGGAGGTGGCCGGACTTCTGGTGGACGTCTCCCAGACTGGTCTCGCTGCGGGCCTCGAATTCGAGCTCTTCCAGCCCGCCACCGAGCAGGTCCAGGACTTTTACGCGGAGTTACCCATCCGCGTGCGCGTCACGGGTCGCTACCACGACTTTGGCCGTTTCATCAGCGCTCTGGCCGCCCTACCGCGCATCGTCACCCTTCATGATGTTCAGGTTGCCGCACCGAGCCGGCGCACAGACGACGTCGGAACCGCGGCAGCGCTCAGCATGGAAGCCACCGTCAAGACCTACCGTTACCTCGAGGAGGCGGCCGTGCCATGACGCGGACCTCCGGCGACACTCCACGCGATGCGCCGGCCCGGAGGTGCAATGGGGCCAGCGCCCATTGGACCCGTATTGGCGGGGGTGGCGAAGGGGCC
Source organism: uncultured Thiohalocapsa sp. (assembly GCA_964524185.1). GTDB lineage: Bacteria > Pseudomonadota > Gammaproteobacteria > Chromatiales > Chromatiaceae > Thiohalocapsa. The sequence continues at coordinate 62,792 of CAZGCI010000007.1, forward strand.
AGATGGCCCTGCCGGCACGCGCAACGCGTGCGTCCGGCGCGGCGCCGGTTAAGCGCGCCGCCGCGGGGCCTTGTGCTGCCCGCCGTGCTGATGCTCGCGGGTTGCGGAGAGCCGAATCTCGAAGCGCTGCAAGGCTACATCGACACCGTGAAGGCGCGCTCGCCCCAGCCACTGGAGCCCATCCCAGCGCTGCCCCAGGTGTACACGTTCGTCTACGAGCCGGGCGACCGGCGCGATCCCTTCCTTATGGACGACCGTACAGCTGAGGCGACCATGCCTGAGCGAGGCACCGGCGTTGCCCCAGACCCGCGACGCCGCCGCGAAGAGCTAGAGCAGTACGCCCTGGAGTCCCTGCGCATGGTGGGCACGTTGGAGCAGCACGACACCCTTTGGGCCCTCATCGTCTCGCCCGACGGCTTGCTGCACCGGGTGCGCGTGGGCAACTACCTGGGACGACAGAGCGGACAGATTACCCAGATCAATCCCGAGCGCATTGCGCTGACCGAGATCATCGATGCAGGCCCCGGTCGCTGGCGTGAGCGCGAGTCCGAGATCTCCCTCTTGCAGCAGTAGCCATGGTGGAGGCGTCGAGCATCATGAGTCTGGTCGGTTGCCGCAGAGGTTCTATGGCATTCCCGTTCGTCCCGCGGCCGACGAAGGGCGTTCGCGGCGCAGCAGCACGGGCGCCACAGCCTCTCAGCAATGCGGTTCCCGCGGCGGCCCCGGGTGAGCGCAACGGATGGCAAGGCCGCTCACCCAGCATTCGCAGGTTGCTTCGCCGCGCCGGCGTGCATCTCCTCGCGCTCATCGGCGTCGGCTGGCTCACCCAGGCGGGGGCGGCCGTCCTCCAGGACGTTGAGTTTGCCTCCCTGCCCGGGGATCAGGTGGAGGTCGACCTGGTGTTCTCCGGCAGCGTGCCGGCGCCGGAGGCCTTTGCTACCGACAACCCCGCGCGTATCGCCATCGATTTCCCCGGCGCCAATAGCGGGCTTGAGCGTAAGTCCATCCCCATCGGTATTGGCGTGGCGCATAGCCTGGTGGCCATCGAGGCGAGCGATCGGACCCGCGTTGTGATCAACCTGAACGATGCCGTCCCCTACCAGGTGAGCACGAGGGGGAATCGTGTCACCGTGTCGCTGAACCCCGGCCGCTCGGCAGCGGTGCCGTCCACCCCGGCGCAGCGCAGCGGCACCGCTGGCAGCGCCATGCGACAGGCGCAGCGGGGCGCCGTCAAAGACATCGACTTCCGCCGCGGGGCTGGCGGCGAGGGGCGCGTGTTGATCACGCTGCCCTCCGCGGAGACCAAAGTCAGCGTGCGCCAGGAAGGCCAAGACGTGGTGGTGGACATCCCGGATACGGACCTGCCGCAGCGCCTGTTTCGGCGCCTGGACGTGGTGGATTTTGCCACGCCCGTGACCGCGGTGGAGTCCCGTGGTCTCGGTGGCAACGTACGCGTCGACGTGAAAACGGTGGACCAATTCGACTATCTCGCCTACCAGACGGAAAACCTCTTCACCCTGGAGTTTCGGTCGCTGACGCAAGCCGAGCAGGAACAGCTCGAGCGCGAGAAGATCGTTTACTCGGGCGACAGACTCTCGCTGAACTTTCAAGACATTGAGGTCCGCGCCGTGCTGCAGCTGCTGGCCGAGTTCACCGGACTCAACCTGGTGGCAAGCGATACGGTGCAGGGCAACATCACGCTTAGACTCAAGAACGTGCCTTGGGACCAGGCGCTCGACATCATCCTCAAGACCAAGGGTCTTTCGATGCGCCAGACGGGGAACGTCGTCATGGTGGCGCCCACCCAGGATATCGCTGCCCAAGAGAAGCTCGAGCTGGAATCCCAGCAGCAGATCGAGGAGCTCGCCCCGCTGCGCTCCGAATTCATCCAAGTGAACTACGCGAAGGCGGCGGACTTCGCCGCGCTGCTCAAGTCGCAGGAAAACAGTCTGCTCACGCCGGAGCGCGGCAGCGTTACGGTGGACGCACGCACCAACACCCTTTTGGTGCAGGATACGGCGGCCAAGCTGGAGGAGGTGCGCCGGCTGGTGAGCCAACTCGACGTGCCCGTGCGGCAGGTGATGATCGAATCCAGGGTGGTGATCGCCAGCGACGACTTCGCCCGCGATCTCGGCGTGCGCTTCGGCTTGTCCACGTCGATGGGGCGCACTGGCGACAACGAGCTCCTGCTCTCCGGCGGCCGGCCGAATCTCTCGGGCGGTGGCCCTTTTGCGGATTTCAACGCCGGTCCCTTTGGCCAGCAGACCGAGCCCACGACGGATGCGTCCGGCAACACCGTCTTTCCGCCCTTCAATTCAGTGGTCGAATTTCCAGAGGGCAGCAACAACCCATCGCTCATGGTCAACTTGCCGGCCAATGCCAACCCCGCGGGTGCCTTCAACTTCATGCTCGGCAAGGTCGGCTCCCACCTGATTCAGCTCGAGCTCTCCGCGATGCAGCGCGAGGGACGCGGGGAAGTGGTGTCGTCGCCGCGGGTCGTGACCTCCGACCAACGCCAAGCCGTCATCAAGGTCGGTACCGAGATTCCGTTCCAAGAGGCCACCGGCCAGGGGAACACCACCGTGGCCTTCAAAGAGGCCGTCCTGAAGCTCGAGGTCACGCCGCACATCACCCCGGACGACCGCGTGATCATGGATCTCTCGGTGAATAAAGATAACCCCAACTTCGCCGACACCGTGCTGGGTGTGCCGCCCGTGGACACCCGCTCGGTGACCACCTCGGTGTTGGTGGACAATGGCGAGACCGTCGTGCTGGGTGGCGTCTACGAGCGCGACAAGAGCTTTTCCAAGGAGCAAGTGCCTTGGCTGGGCGACCTACCCGTTCTGGGTCGGCTGTTCAAGAACGAGCAGCGCCGGGACAACAACAGCGAGCTGCTCATCTTCGTGACACCCAGAATCCTGAAGGGTGAGCTAGCGCCGCGTTGACAGGCCCCGGCGCACCGGCGCCAGCGGCGTGCACACATGGCCCAAGGGCGCATCAGAGCGCCCCAGGGCGCCGCCGGACCGCGGCCTCGGCCCTTGCCCATCGCCGCCAAATCTGGCATACCTTGAGGCCATGATAAGACCGCAGAACATCTTTCTCGTCGGCCCCATGGGTGCCGGCAAGAGCACCATCGGCCGTCAGCTCGCCCAGTCCCTGGGCTACGAGTTCCAGGACAGCGACCAGGAAATCCAGCGTCGTACGGGCGTGGATATCGCCACTATCTTCGAGTTTGAAGGCGAGGAAGGTTTCCGCAATCGTGAGCGTACGGTCATTGAGGAGCTGGCCCAGCAAGACAACATCGTGCTGGCCACCGGCGGCGGTGCGGTCATGGTGGCCGAGAACCGCCAGCAGCTCGCCGCGCGCGGCCTGGTGATCTACTTACATTGCAGCCCAGAGCAGCAGTACGCCCGCACGGCTCGGGACCGCAATCGCCCCCTGCTGGACACGGCCGACCCGCAACAGACACTCAAGGACCTGATGGCCGAGCGTGAGCCCGTTTACCGCCAGGTGGCAGACATGGTGGTATCCACGGAGCGCCGGGGCACCTCGTCGGTGGTCAAAGAGATCCGCCGCCGGCTCGAAGAAGAAGACCTCTGACGTGGCGCCGGCAGTATCTGACTTGGCCCCACCTGAATCTGACGGGGCCGCCGCAACCTCGGCCGCACGGGCGTCCGGCGCAGCGGGTGCCTGCCCACGGCGGCTGGACGTCGACCTCGGCGCCCGCAGCTATCCCATCCTGATCGGCCCCGGCCTCATCGGTGACGCCGCCTCCTATCGGCCCAGTGTGCGCGGGCGCCAGGTGCTCATCGTGAGCAACGACACCGTGGCGCCGCTGTACCTGGGCGCCGTCGAGGAGGGCCTGGCAGATTTGGACTGCCGCCAGCTCATCCTGCCGGACGGAGAACGGTTTAAGACCCTTGAAACGCTCAACCGCGTGTTCGATGCACTGCTCGAGGCCCGGTTCGGGCGCGACGTCACCGTGGTCGCCGTCGGCGGCGGCGTCGTCGGCGACATCGCCGGCTTTGCCGCCGCCTGCTACCAGCGGGGTGTGGACTTCCTACAGGTACCGACGACCCTGCTCGCCCAGGTCGACTCCTCCGTGGGCGGCAAGACCGGCGTCAACCACCCCCTCGGTAAGAATATGATCGGTGCCTTCCATCAACCCCGCGCCGTCATCGCCGACACCGACACGTTGCATACCCTCCCGGACCGCGAACTCGCCGCCGGCCTCGCTGAGGTGGTCAAGTACGGCCTGATCCGTGACGCTGCCTTCCTCGACTGGCTGCAAACGCACCGTGAGCGGCTGCTCGCCCGCGATGCCGAGACCTTGGCGGCGGCCATCGAGCGCTCTTGCCGCAACAAGGCGGAGGTCGTCGCCGCCGATGAGCGCGAGGCCGGGCAGCGCGCGCTGCTGAATCTTGGACACACCTTCGGGCATGCCATCGAGGCTGGCGTTGGCTATGGTGTTTGGCTGCACGGCGAGGCAGTGGCCGCCGGCATGGTGCTGGCGGCCGAGCTGTCCGCCCGCCTCGGCTGGCTTGATACGCTCGTCGTGGCCCGCATCCGCGGATTGCTTGCGAGCTTCGGCCTGCCGGTGGACCCACCCAGCGGGCTCTCTGTTCAGCGTTGGCTGGATCTCATGGCCGTGGACAAAAAGGTCCAGGCTGGCCGCCTGCGGCTGGTGCTGCTGCGGGATATCGGTGCAGCCGAGGTGACGGCTGAATTCGATCACACGGCGCTGCGGGGTCTGCTGGAAGACGTTGCCGCTGCTCATGCTGGCCCCGGCCCAGCGGCACCGGGCTGAGTTCCGCCGTTTGGGGGCACCGGGTTGGGTCGTGCCTGCGGCGGCCCGCATGCCGTTCGGCGCAGGTCCTGCACCAAAGGCGGGCGGGTTGGCGGCGGGGTGCGCAAAAGTGGCACGCGGCGTACTCGTTGCGATGGCCTCCAGACGAACCACGGTTGGCATAGTCTCTGCTTCGCCGATATGATGGTGGGTCGGGTGCCCGACTCGGCTGCGCTGGCGCAGCCGTCACGGCCGACGCGGGAGCAGCTCTCCCCGCGCACTGCATCCGGCCCCGCAGGTCCAGCCGGCACACCCTGCACCGAGCGGCACCGGCCCGACTGACCTGGTCGGCACCGCGCGAAAACCATGCTTTCCCGGACGGTATCTGCCGCAAATCCGGAACTTCCGGGGGTGGAAGACGACTGAGGTCGGGATCACAATCGGGTGATGCACCACCCTCCGGGCCCCAATCACCAGGCGACTAAGAGGTCTCAAGCCATGAACCTTCGTGCTTATCCAGCGGCGCAGGGGCTCTACGACCCCGCCAACGAGCGCGACGCCTGCGGTGTCGGCTTTGTCTGCGACATCAAGAACCGCAAAAGCCATCGCATCGTGCGGCAGGGCCTCGAGATTCTGGAGCGCCTCCACCATCGCGGTGCCGTCGGCGCTGACCCGAAGGCCGGTGACGGCGCCGGTATTCTGGTTCAAATCCCGGACGACTTCTTCCGCGCCGCGGTCGACTTCGCGCTGCCGGCTGCCGGCCACTACGGGGTCGGCATGGTCTTCTTGCCGAAAACCGACCAAGCCCGGGAGGAGATGCAGGCCACGGTGCAGCGCCATCTCGAGGAAGGCGGTCAGACCGTGCTCGGCTGGCGCGACGTGCCAGTGGATAACTCGGACCTTGGCGAGAGTGTGCTGCCCACCGAGCCTGTGGTGCGTCAGGTGTTTGTGGCCTGCGGCGACAACTGCCCGGACCAGGACGCCTTCGAGCGCAAGCTGTTCGTCATCCGCAAGCGCATGGACAACGAAATTCGCGCCGCGGGCTACGACAAGACCGCGTATTACGTGGCCTCCATGTCCTCGCGCACCGTCAACTACAAGGGCATGCTGCTGGCCGGGCAGGTTGGCAACTATTACCTGGACCTGAAGGACGAGCGGTTCGCCTCCGCGCTGGCGCTGGTGCATCAGCGCTTCTCCACCAATACCTTCCCAACCTGGGACCTGGCGCAGCCGTTCCGGATGATCTGCCACAACGGCGAGATCAACACCATGCGCGGCAACGTCAACTGGATGGCCGCGCGGCGCCACACCATGCGCTCGGAGATCCTCGGTGAGGAGCTCGACAGCATTTGGCCTCTGATTCCAGAGGGTCAGTCGGACTCCGCCTGCTTCGATAACGCGCTGGAGCTGTTGGTGATGGGCGGCTACTCGCTGGCCCACGCCATGATGTTGCTGATCCCGGAGGCCTGGTCCGGCAACAAGCTGATGGATGAGAAGCGTCGCGCCTTCTACGA
>CAZGCI010000008.1:0-33209 GCA_964524185.1 uncultured Thiohalocapsa sp.
ATCTCAGCGGCTTGCGCTAGACTCCTGAGACGAAATCTCAGATGAGACTGGTATAGCAGCAGTCCATCGTCGCTGACGAAAAAGCCTGCACCGGTGCCGAGTTCCGAGTGCAGCGTCACCACCGCGAGGCCGCTGACGTCCAGCGCCGTCCGGGGCGTAAAGCGCATCCGCAACCGCGCCGCCAGGTCGGGAACCGAATCTGGCAGTGGCGATTGTGCCTCGGAGGCGGATGCTGCCGTGTGTGGCGGCGGGGCTTCGGGCGAAGGCGCTGGTGCAGGCGCCGCTCCGGCCTCTGGCTCGGCGCGCTCGCGGCCCGGTGGCTCGGGTAGGTCGAGCTGGGGGGCAGGGAGCTGCGGGGTGGGGAACTCGGACGCATCGAGTTGGGGGGCAGCACGGCCGCCCGGCGGCGGGCGGTCGGTGAACACCCAGTTACCACGTTCGTCACGGTAGCGGTAAATCTCCGCAGCGCCGGCCCACGGCCGCAAGATCACGACGAGCGCGAGCGATGCAGCCAACAGGGCGTGCCGGCGCGCCCTGCGCGTGCTCATTGATCTGGCCTGGCGCTGATCCGCGCCCTCCCCACTCCCCCGGTCTTCATCACGGCATGGTCCCGTCTTGAGCTGCCTCGTTGACACCAAGCAGGCGCAGCAGAGTGCATTCGCTCACAGTCCGTTGGTCGCGTGAACACCGTTGCCCGTCGGTGTACAGCCCGCGCGACCCGCACTGTTCGCTAACGTGTACACTATAGGCTCAAGCGACGGCAGGGCGGTGCCGTGGTACAGCCGCCACCGCGTCCGGCTTTCGCCTCGGCATGAGCATGTTCGCAGCCAAGAGGGCCAATGCGAGTCGGCCCGGGCGCGGCACCCGGCCCTGGCCCCGATGGAGGGTAAGCCCTTTTGATCATCACAGTTGCACGCGCACGGCATGCCGAGCAGCCGGATCGGCGGCGGGGCGGGGTGTACCCGTCGCCTGGAGACCGCGCATGAGGTGGCGTTGCCGAGACGCCCCCGCCCGCGGCTTCTCGCTGGTGGAAGTGATGGTGACGCTCTTCATCATCGCCGTCGGTGCGCTTGGGATCGCCGGGCTGCAGTTGGCGGCCATGCGCAGCAATCACAGCGCCAATCTGCGCTCCCACGCGATTTTAGCGGCTGATGCCCTCGCAGAGCGCATGCGCGCGCACCCCGCCGATTTCGTCGGCGTCGTCCTCGATACGGATAACCCCGGAGGCCATGCGAGCTTCTCAGACTGGGCGCAGGAGCTTGCCCGCTCCCCGCTGTTGGCGTCGGCTGACAAACCCCTCGCCGAGCTCGATTGCAGCGACGCGAACGACTGCCGGGCGGGGCATTGCGCCATCACCATCCGCTGGAATGATGCCCGAGCCGAGGACGCCGCGCTGGCCCAGACCGGGCGGGACGCCGCGGCGCTTGAGCTCCGCCTGTGCACCCGGGTGCCATGATGCCCCGGCGCTCGGGCAACGTCGCGCCGCTGCACACGCGCTCGATGCATTCGGTGGTGCCACCCACCCAGGCCGGCGTCTCGCTCGTGGAGCTGATGGTGGCAGTCGCGCTTGGGGCCGTGGTTGTGCTCAGCCTCGCCCAGATACTCGTGACGACCAAAGCGACCTACCTCCGGGAAGAGGAATTTGCGCGGCTGCAGGAGAACGGGCGCATCGCAGCGACGCTCCTCGCCAAGGAGATGCGCGCGAGCCGCTCCCTGGACTGCAAGAGCCTGGCGATGCACCAGGAGCAAGCCAGTTTGACGGTGAAGGCATGTGATTTGATCGAAGCTAGTTGCACGCTTGGCGCCCCGAACTATCTGGGCACCGAGCGGGCGTTGGGCTATGACCAGAGCGACGGTCTCACCAATCCGGCCAAGCTCGCTGACCTACCGCGGGGCATTGCGGAGAGCGTCGCCGAGCGCTACGTGGGCGGTGACATTCTGGTGGTCTGGGGTGTTGAGCCCATGGGCATTGCCATGCAAGGGACTCTCGGTGCCGATGGCACGGCGGACATTGCGCTCACCCGCACCCCCACGCTCAAGCCCGGCGATTTGGCGCTGCTGTCCAACTGCCACTACGCCCACGTGTTCCAGGCCAGTGACGTCCGCGCAAACAGCGTTGCGCACGGCGGCGAAGCCAATGCGGTGTCGCACATGCGCGCGGGGGCGGGCTATGCAGGGCCGGCGCCTTACAACCGCAATGACGCCGATCCGCGGGCGAGCTTGTACCCCTTCGTCTACCGCGTGTTCTACGTCTGCTGCGTGCGCGATGGCTCGCTGGGGCGCGGCAGCACGCGCAATCGCTGCCAGCCGGCAAGCGCAACCTATCAGCCACAGGACCATCGCCCGGCCCTGTGCGTGTACGACAGGCAGTTCGCCGCCAGCCAGCGCAACCAGGTGCTCGTGCCCAACGTCGCCGACATGCGCGTGACCTTCAGCGGCGACGCAGACGGCGACGGTAAGCTCGACTTCATGGGCGAAAACGCCGCGCTGGTGCAGGCAGCCGCCCGTTGGGCAGCCGTGCGGTCGGTGGCCGTGGAATTGTTACTGAGCACCGAGGCGGACAACACCGCCGGCCAGCCGAGTGTGCCCACCGCCGCAGACTGGCCGCCGGCGGCTGATGCTGCGGACCGGCTGGGCGCCGATTACCCAGCCGATAGCCGGCTCTATCAGCGCTTCCGCCTGGACGTGGCGCTGCGCTCTGCGAGCCCCTGGGCCGTGGTGCCATGAGGGCCAAAGCGCGCCACCGCTCCGCCGTTAAGCGCGCACAACCCAGGAGCAGTGGCCGGCGTGAGCAGCAGGGTGTGATCCTCGTCGTCGGCCTCGTGATCCTATTGGTGGTCACCATGCTCGGTATCAGCGGCCAGCAGAGTACCGTCTTGCAGGAGCGCCTGGCGGGCAACCTACGACAGAACACCATGGCCCTGCAGGCGGCCGAGGCGGGCCTCCAGGTGGGCCTCGCGTATCTCGAGGCGCAGAACCTACCCTTAAGCGCCACCGACGCAGGCAGCAACCACGTCTGGACATCCTGCACCGTCGACGATGCGGCCCGCATGGGCGAGGACGCGGCAGCGGCGGATCGTTGCACACGCTTCGACGCGGTGCTTGCGAACTGGCGCCAAGACCCCGCCGCACTCACCGCGGGCGTTGCCTACGCCGACCTCGTCGCGGCGCTCAATGGCCTCTCCAGCGGACCGGCAGGCGGAGCCGCCGCCATTCCCGGTGTCATTGCTCAGCCGCGGATCTACATCGAAGCGCGGGGCGAGGCCGTTTCCCCGGATGCCCAGGCCAACGCCTTTGGCCAGCTGATCACCCATTACTACACGGTCACCAGCGTCGGCTTCGGCGCCACCGCGCAGGCCCGCGCTATCGTTCAGTCGACCATTGCCAAGCAGGTGCACCAATGAACGCCCGTAGGAGGCTTGGCGGGCTGGCGCACGCCAAGCCGCGAAGCGGCAGGGCGCTGCCATCGGCTGGCCGGCGACTGCAGGTCGTGTTGCTCGCGGCGGGTCTGTGCGGGCTGACCCACCTCGCGACTGGGTCGGAATTGCCTGACGTCATTCCGCCGTGGCTCTCGCAGGTTGCACCGGGGGGCTCCGCGGTGCCGGTGGCCGTGAGCGTAGGTCGGCTGAGCGATGGCAGCCGCATCTACCAGGCCGTGACCAATGTCCAGGACTGGAGTGGCGAGATCCGAGTGTTGCGCCTGTCACAGGGCCTTGGCACCGGCCCTTGTCCCGATCAGCCGCAAGGCAGCGTGTGCGACGATCCGCGCAGTCCCTACCAGACGACGCGGGCGGAGGGGGCCTTTCCGGCCTGGGACCGACGCAGGCTCTTCACCCTGGCGGACGGCCGTCCTGTGCGCTTTGACTCGACCTCGCTCTGGGGTGGGCTGTCGACCGCGCAGCAGCAGGCCCTCATGGGCTGTGTGCCCGTTGGGGTGGTTGACAGCGACGACTGCCAAGCACCCGGCGACCTGCCCGCCACCAACCCGCTCCGCGAGCTGGCAGAAGATCGCGTCGACTGGCTTCGCGGTCGCGCAGACCCTGGGGGCGAGCTCCGCTCGCGCGCGACGCTCCTGGGCGACATGCTCCGCAGCGCGCCCGTCGTGGTGGGACCGCCGAGACAGTTGTTTCAGAGCCCGGACTACCAGGCCTTCCAGCGCTCACCGGCGCAGGATCGCAAGACGATGGTCTACGTGGGCGCCAACGATGGCATGCTGCATGCCTTCAACGCCGATTCGCCCGCAGGAAGGCTAGAAGAGGTCTTCGCCTACGTCCCGCAGGCCGTTTATCGGAACCTCGCGGCGTTGCCGGAGCCGACCTATGGCGGCGCCGGAGCAACGGCGAACAAGGCATTCGTCGACGGGCCCATCAGCTACTCCGATGCCAGACTGGGTGCGGCCGGCGGTGCATCCGACTGGCGGTCCGTGCTCGTGGGTAGTTTCGGTATGGGCGCGCAAGGTGTCTATGCCCTCGATGTCACCGACCCGGACGCGCTCCGTGCCGAGGACGTGGTGCTGTGGGAATTCACCGATGCATCCGGCGCCGACGCTGACGGCGGTGCCCTCGATGGTCGCGACATGGGTTACAGCCTTTCGCAGCCGGCCATTGTTCGCATCGGCAACGAGCCGGTATGGACCGCCCTCATCGGTAACGGCTACGGCAACACGGAGGTCCGCGCCGACGAAGATCCAGACGCCTGCCGCCAGCTCGGCGGTGATGCGGGCAACTGCACCGTCAGCCAGAGCGGTAATGCCGTGCTCTATGTGCTCGCTATCGGCGCGGCTGAGGTGGATCGTGTCTATGCGCGCATGGACACGGGCGCGGGCGTCGACCAAGACCCTGCGCGGCTTGGCCGCGCCAATGGCCTATCGGAAGTGTCCACGTTGGATGAGGACGGCGACCTTATCGCCGATCGGGCCTACGCTGGTGATTTGTTCGGTCACCTGTGGCGCTTCGATCTGGCCGACACCAAGCAGCCGCCGCAGCTGATGTTTCGCGCCCGGGACGACCAAGGCAACCCGCAGCCAATCACCACGCGTGTCGTCTTCACGCGGCACCCGAATGGCGGCTATATGCTGCTCTTCGGGACGGGCAAGCTCGTCAACGCACAGGACACACAAGATGTCGGCATGCAAAGCTTCTATGGCATCTGGGACGATGGCGGCGCAGTGCACGGGAATACCGTACCGACCCGCGGCGACAACCTGCTCGAACATGCGTTCGTCGGCGTTGCCGAGGTCACCAACAGCAGTGGCACACGCGTAAGCCGCGCCCGGATCAGCACCGCGGAGCCCCGATCGAAACCGACGGGGCCCGTCCGCGGTTGGTACATCGACCTTGCCTTGTCAACGGACCCCGATACCAGCGGCGGCTGTGAGGGGTCCGAACGCGTGGTCGTGAACCCGCAGGTCCGCGAGGGTCGCGTGGTGTTCGTGTCCACGATTCCAGTCGGCGGCTGCGGTGCAGGCGGCGCGAGCTGGATCAATGCCCTCGATGCCATCAACGGATCACGACCGGCGGCGACCCCTTTCGACTTCAATCGCGATGGCAACGTCGACGCGCATGATCTGCTGACGGTGGTCACGCAGGAGGGGACCAGCGAGCAGCAGGTCGGCAGCAGCGCGCAACTGCTCGCCGACACCGGTGCCAGCATCCACTCCGCACCCGTGCTGCTCGAACCCGGTGGCGGCGAGGCCATGAACGTCTTCTCAGACACCGCAGGCGATCTGATACAACTGGAGGAGCCCAAGGCCCATGGCTGGCGGACCTGGCTACAAATCGAGTAACGGGGCTGCGCGAGTCCCCGCGGTCGAAGTATGCGGCAGCTGCAGGGCAGGCGTAGACGCACGCCGGGGTATGACCCTGGTCGAATTGCTCGTGGTCGTCGCCATCGTCGGCATCCTCGCCGCCGTTGCTTATCCAATCTATCAGGAGCAGGTCCGCAGCGGCCGCCGGGCCGTCGCTCAGTCAGAGCTCATGCGCATCGCGCAGTTCATGGAGCGTCTCTACACGGAAACCGGCTGCTACAACCCGGGCACGGACAATGATTGCAGTACCACTGGCGATGCTGCAGCCCCCAGTATCGCCACGAACGCCGCCCACTACAGCGTCAGCTTTCCGGGCTCGGGCAACCCCACCGCCGACGCGTTCACACTGCGGGCGACGCCGACGGGTGCTCAGGCGGGTGACGGGTTCCTGGAGATCAACGCGCTGGGCCAACGCTTTTGGGACAAGAATGACGACGGTGACGTCGACGGCGCCGGCGAGGACAGCTGGGATCGGCGCTAAGGGGCTGGCCGCCAATAACCTGTGCAGATTGCGCCGCAATTGCGTTCGCTTTCGCGAAGCGGCGAGGGGCGTATAGCCGGGCTATGTAAGCATCGCCGCGACAAAGAAAGCGGGCGAAAGTGCAAGCAGGGTGTGCAGCTTAGTTGCGGACGGTCCCTAAAGCGGCGGCTAGCATCCCCGCCGGCACCCTCAGCGCTTCACCGTACCGATGCGCGCCTGCACGGATTCGATCTTGCCCGCCATCCGCGCATCCTGGCCGTGTCGGATGTCGAGCTTGATCGTTGAGTAGAGACGCCGGCAGCCCAAATCGTCCAATACGGCAGCTGCGCGCTCCACCAGCGCCAAGGCCTCGCCGAGCGTTGCGGTCTCGATGACAGTTCCCATGGGTGTGAGGCGGTAGTCCAGGCCGGATGCTCGGATCAACCGGATAACCTCGCTGACCTGGGCGCCGACACTCTCACCCTGGTCGGTGGGGAAGATGCTGAACTCCATCAGGACAGACATGGGATCCTCCAACGGCGGCTTGGTTGGCTGCGGACGGCTGGCGGGTATGTCGCCCGTTTCGGTTCCGGGCATCGGATCCGGGGCACCGGTTTGCGGGCTAAGGGCCGCAACTCAAAACTGCAGCAGGGCGGTGGCGAAGAGCAGAATGAGGCCAAGAATGCCCACCCAATCGAAGAGGCGTCGCCAGCGCCGATGCTTGTGGTGCAAGCGCTCCGTGGCATCCGCAAGCGCCGGGCTGCCTGCCAGGGCGGGAGAAAGGTAGGTGCGATAGTGTTGTAGCTCGATTGCGTCGAGGGCCGCTGCGGCTTCCACCATGTCCGCGCGGTAAGCGCGCATGTCCACGTCCAAGAGCCGATGGCGTAGGTCCGTGTGGAAGTGCATCGACGCCGCGTCTAGGTCATAAAAGTACGCGACGATGCCGACTTGGTCGGGCGCTGCAGGGGCTATTGCGGCCTCGTGCAGGCAGACCGCTTCGGGCACGTTGCCGCAAGGCGTCAGGTAAAGGTAGCCGGCGCGCATCAGCTCCGAAGTCGACAACTGCCCTCGGGCAACGGGGCTGGCCCCTCGAGGCGCAGCCCACCAGCCCGGATACATGTTTCAGAACGCCGCTAGGCGGCTCTCGCCTCAGACTCCCAGTTGGCGATGCGGATCAGTTCCACAATGCCGCGTGCGAGTGGTAGCGGTTCCTTCGGGTCATAGCCCTTGCCCTTGGACCACGCCTCTTCGGCCTCGGTTGCCACTCCTTGCAGGCCCTGGCGGCACAGCTCCCAAACGGCTTTGTCTTGATGGATTGTCATGTTACTGCTCCCGATTGATGCTGGTTGCCGGGGTCGTTCTGTTGCACATTAGATACAGGTTGCGAAGCCGGCGGTATTGCGGGACGATCAGGCGCCGCTAACATTCGAAGACCTGCGCGGCGTCATTGAACTCGTAAATTGGTGTCTGTGCCTTATCGTTTTCAATAGCTTAAGAAACTGGGTCGTTCAGATCGCCTAGATCAACTGCGCCGTGCGCGGTCGTTCCGCGATCCGCCGATGCCGTCTGTGGCACCGCTCACCGTCGCTTGTAGGCCACGCTTTGAGCATAGTCCACCACGGTGAACCGGCAATAGGTGAATACCATGTCCCCCGTCGGCGATGACCCCGTAGGGACCCGGAACGACGCCAAAGCGCCGACCCTAACAACCCCCACCAGGCCGCCGGTAAAGCACGCCGGGCGTTGAATCGGGCGCCTCGGGGCAATAACTTTCGCTCACCATGGTTTTGGGAGCTGTAACACACGTGAATTCTTCAGCCGTTCCGTCTGGGCTCGTGCTCATGGGCGTCGTGCTCGCCGGCGTCGCCTTCTCGTTCGCGGCCGCCATCGTGCCGCACTTCGACTCCGCCCACCGCCTGCTGGCGCTGCCGTTTGGGGTTGGTGTTGCCCTCTACGGCATCTACGGTGTCGTGGCGTCCCTCGTGCCGCAGGCGCTGGGTGACCGCTTGGGCCTGCGCGTGCTTGGGCTGCACGTGGTCATGGGCGTCTTGCTGCGGGCGTCCATTGACCCACGCATGGTCGAGGGTTGGCTGTCGCTGGTGCCGACCTTGTTGATCGCCTACATGCTGGCGGACGTCTACCTGCGGCGCGCTCAGGCGGGCGGCGGCGACAGCAACGGCGGCGACTCGGCAACACCCTGAGTGACCGTTCAGAAACAACATGAACATGGCCGCAGACGGAAACAAACTACGAAAACCGCGAATTACGCGAAAGTCATCCGGATATCGCGCGCATCTCCGGACGTTTCGCGCTTTTCGCGTGTTTCGTAGTGACGAGTCGATGGACCGCTTGTTGTTGACTCGTTGCTAAGGTGATTTCTGTCATGGATCTGCTGCAAACCAGTCTTCAGCAATGCCCCTGGTGCGGTGAGCCCATCGAACTCAGTGTGGATTGCAGCTATGGCGACCACGAGTATGTGGAAGATTGCAGCGTCTGTTGCGCGCCGATCCAGGTTGTGGTGCACGTTGCGGCTGGCTGGGACGCACCGCCGCTGGTGGAGGTTCGCCGGGAGAATGATTGACCCCCAGGGGATCGGTTGCAGACCCTCAAAACCCCCCGCCGGTGCGAAAGCCCCCGCCACCGCCGCCGAACCCCCCGCCGGTGCGAAAACCGCCGCCGCCGAAGCCGCCGCTGCTCCTGCCGCTCCCTGAGCCCCCGCTCCAACCACCACCCCAGGGGCTGCCGCGACCGAAGCGTCCTGAGCCAAACGTCGGGTCCGAGCGCTGCGGGCGATACCGGTACTGCTCCTCCAGCACGCGCATCAGCGCATCGCGGTCGAGCATCCCTTTGATGAAGTTGCTGAGCATCAGGGCGACCAGGGCACCGTCGCCGAACCCGCCTCCAGGGCGATCCATGTGCTCGCGCTGCATGTCGCGGCGCAGTTGTGCCAGCTCCTCGAGCTTCTCCTGTTGCTTGGCGCGGCTCTGCTTGAGGTGCTCCAGCATGAACCGGTATTTGCGCTGCTCGCGCTCCAGTTCCTGCAGCTCGGCGACGATGCGATCATCCTCTGGAAACGGGGTTCTGGCGGCTTCGCGCTCGAGGCTCGAGAGGTCTTCGCGCTCCAGGGCCGCGGCGAGCTGCTCTACGGCGCGGCGGGTGTGATCGTCCTCCCCGCTTGCGAGCGCTGCGCGTCGCGCGGACAGCGCGACGAGATCCGCCTCCGCCTGCTCGATGCGCGCCTCCACCTCGTCGACAGCCTGCTGCGCGGCATCGCGCGCGGCCTCTAACGGCGCGATGCCGTCTTCCTCGCGGGCGGCGTCGTCCAGGGCCCGCAGCCGGTCGTACTCCGCATCGGCTTCCCGCCGGCGGGCTGCAGCGTGCTCGCGCAGGCGCTTCGGGATCTCGGCCAGTCGCTGGTAGTTGAGCCGGGCATCCGCATAGCCGATGAGCCGCGCGACCTTGCCGTCCAGCCAGCGAACCAGTCCGCCACGCCGGTACTCGGGCGTGCCGAAACCGCGCCGCCACAGGTACATGAACAGTGCGTCATCGCGGTAGGCGGCGCCCTTGGCCTGTTCCTCCTGTTCGCTCTCGGAGGCCTTGGTCTCGGCGTGCTGCGCGATGCGATCGGCCTCCGTGGCGCGTGCGCGCTGAGCGCCGTAGTCGGCGTCTGCCTCCAGCCTGGCCTGCACGGCGGCTTCGGCATTGTCGAGCGACTCGGCGGCAGCCTCCAGCTGCGCGTACAGGCGTCCGCGCTCCTGTTCGAGTGCATCCTTCTCCGCCGCTGCCTGGTTCAGCTCCCGGGCCGCATCGGCTGCCGCAGCGTCGCGTGCCCCGAGCAGGTCGGCGACGCGTTGTTGCGCGGTGTCTAGCTCGCGTACTAGCCCGCCCGCGTCCAGCACGCCCACGTGCACCCGGGCGAGCGCCTGCAGCTGCTCGCCGCGCCGGCGCAGCACATCGCGGATCTGCTGCTGCAGGCCTTCGGCCTGGCGGTCCAGATCTGCCAGGGTGCCTTGCTGGTCGCGCGAGAACTGCGCCAGCTGGGCCAAGGCTTGCGTGCCGCTCATCATCGGCATTGTCGCTCCGTAAGGTCCTACCACTCGGTGATGGCTGCGCCCGTGGTGGGTAGCCGATAGTCGGGCGTGAGCCGGCCCGCTGGCTTGCGGCCCACCAGGTCTGCCTGAATGATCCCATCATCGCGCTTGTCGGCGGCCACTGCCTCGAAGGTGGCCTCGTCCACGCGCAGCCCCCAGGTGTCCACCAGCTTGGTCTTACCCGTCTCCTCGCTGGTGATGGGCACCTGCAGCCTGTTGCCGCCGGCGCCAATGGCCTCGACGATCAAGTAATGGTTGCGTGCAGTCGGGTTGGCGTCGGGGACCCGCCAGACGCCGCTGCGCTCGCCGGGGCGGGAGACGATGCGAATACTGTAGTCCGCCTCAACCTGCACGCGCAGCAGGTCAAGGTCCCTCAGTGCGGTCTGGGCGGCGGCGGTGTCGCCGTTGCGCAGTGCTTGGGTGCCGGCGGCGAGCAGTTGCTGCGCGCGGGCGTCGGCGGCCGGCTCCTCGGTGAGCGCAGTGACTTCGGCGTGGAGGGCTTCGAGGCGTTCGGGCAGCGCCGCACGGGGCGCCACCACCAGCATCTGCCACGCCACCAGCACGGCGGCCAGGCCGGCAACGCCACCCAGTACCCATTTTCCCCAGACGCCGCGGCTGATGTAGACATGGGCCAGGATTGTCGCAACGGACTTCGGCGGCGGTTGGTAGACAAAACGGTCTTCCTGCAGCGCGCGGACACCCGCCTCGAGCACGGCGTCGCTGACCTCGATGCCCTGCGCCGCATAGATCTTGCGCAGGCGCCCCTTGAGGGCCTGCTCCCGGTCGCTGCTGTCGAGCTCACGCTGCACCAGGCGCTCTTTGCGGCGCAGCGTGTCAACCACGTCCATGGCGAGCATGACGTCATCGAGGGGCGGCTTGTCGTCGCCGGTCCCCGCGCCGGCAGCGGGGCCTGTGGCGGAGCCGGCGGCGGCAGCGCCCATGGCGGCGGTACTCATGCAGCGCTGACGAGGCTCTTACCTTCTTCGGCGAGCCGGGCCATGCGTTGCTTACCCTCTTCCACCGCCTCGCGGATCTCCTCGGCGTTGCGCGTGGACGCCTTGCGCATCTGCTCGATGATGTCGTGCGAGTGGGTCTGGTAGCTCACCACCGACTCCACCAGCTTCTTGACCGAGTCCGCGCGGACGGTCGGTCCGTAGCCGGCCTTAACGGCGGCTTCTTGGACCTTGCCGCCGATGTCTGCGAGGACCTCCAACGACTGGCTGACGCCGTCCTTCATGGCGTTGACGGTCGCCGTGGACTCATGCAGCCCGAACATGCCGGTGAAGGATGCGGTGAGTGCCGTGAGCACCGTTTCGTTGGTGGTGAAGAAGCTCACCGCCTGTTGATAGAGGCGTTCTTTGGCGTTGGTGGTCTGCTGCAGGCGCGCCATGACCACCTCGGAGGTGTTGTAGGACACTGTGATGTTGTCCGACAGATCCTTGGCGATCTGGTAACGCTTTTCGACGTCCTGGAGCTCTCGCACGCGCTCATCGCGGGTCATCTCCAGCCGGGCGCGCGCTGCGGCATCATCGTCGGCAAAGCCTTCGACCGCTCGCATGGCGCGTTGGACCTCGGCCTTGGCGGCGTCCAGTTGCCCTTCGGCCTTCTTGAGGACCTCCAACGCCAGCACCTCCGATTGCTTCATGGCGGCACGGAAGTCCTGGTAGGCGTCGAGGATGCGCTGCTCGCGCTGCACTTGGTCGTTGGTGGCGCTGGTGACGTCGAGATAGGTCTCTTTGATCTTGTCGAAGCGCGCGGCGATGTCGCCGCGTGTGGCCTTCATCCAGACGTTGGAGAGGCGCTCGAAGGTGTCGAGCTTGCCATCCTCGAGTTGGTCGACCATCCGCTTGGCATCGTCACGGATACTGTTGAAGGCCTCGGTGATTTGCTCGTAGCGGCTGCCGATGTCCATCGCCTGCACCTGCTCGCGCACCACCTCGTTGAAGGTGGATGATTGGGCCAAGGTGCGGGCGATGGCGACGACGCGGCCTTCATCGAAGCCGGAGATGCGATCGAGCAGGGCAATCATCGGGTCGTCGGCCGTGGACTGCTCAGTGGGCGCGAGGCCCATGTCGTGTAGCGTATGCATGGCCTTATCGAGGTACTGCATCGGGCTCGCGGTATCTGGCATGTCGGTGTCCTCTCGTCGGTTGCCGTCGCGCCGGCTCGGCTGAACGGCGCAGTGCTGAGGGGTGGCAGATCGGTTGGCTAGCGTGTTCCCCGGGCCGCTGGCTGCAGCGTGGTGCCCCGGCCGGGGTCGACTTGCGGGTTATACGCTCTGCGCATGAACAAGGGAAAACACGGCGGCTGAAAACGGCAATTGTGTCCGCGCCTGTCGTCTGTAGACGGACAAAGCGCGCCGCGTCAGTCGCCGTAAAAGGCTTCCTCCACCTCGGCGGCGGGAACCTCTTGCTCCGCGTCCTGCTCAATGCGCACTAGCCGGGCAACGGGGCGCCCGTCCATGCTCAGGGTGATGGATTCTCCCTCCATCACGCGCTCGATCAGCTCGGCCAGGTGCTCAGCGGCGTATTCAGTACTGATGATCTGCATAGCGTGTTGTCTCGTTGTGGCGCGCGTCGGCGTGACGCGCTTCTGTCGGCAGGCCGCGCGCGCGGGCGCGCCTACCCTCTAAGGTCGCCTGAAGGCGCCAGATAGTCGCAGACGCGTCAGGGGGAAGGGCCGAGGGCCCGAGGGGAGGCTCGCACCCACGGCGTCAACCGATACGCGTCGGCCCTCGGCCCTTGCCAATGAACGACCTGCGCTCGTGCTGACGACCCGGTCGCTCCCTAGATCTGCGGCTGGCTTTCAGTACCAAAAATGAGGGTTGCCGGCGAGCTTTTTACAACGATCCGGCGGTCGCGTGCTCAGCGTTGCGCCAAGCGCTGGGCGAGCAGCCCCCGCAGCAGGGCCCGCGGCAGGCCCGGGCCGCCGTAGACCAATCCTGTATAGACCTGCAGCAGGTCGGCGCCCGCGGCGAGCTTGGCGGCGGCACTCGCCGCGTCCATGACGCCGCCGACGCCGATGAGCACGACCGCGGCGCCGAGCTCTGCGCGCAGCACGTGCAACAGTGCTGTACTGCGGGCAAACAACGGGGCACCCGAGAGACCGCCCTGCATGCCGGCAGTGTTCGCCGTCGCCGCGCTGAAGTCGACAGTGGTGTTACTGACCACCAGCCCGGCGCAGCCCGCGTCCAGGGCCGCCCGGGCGCAGGCGATGGCTGCATCGTCCGTGAGGTCCGGTGCCAATTTCACCAGCAGCGGGCGCGGGCGGGCGAGCGCTTGGTTCGGCCCCTGCAGGGTATCGACGATGGCGCGGACCTGCTCCACCGTCTGCAAGTCCCGCAGGCCCGGCGTGTTCGGGCTCGAGATGTTCACCACCACAAAGTCCGCGAGCTCCCCCAACCGCTCGAAGCTGCGCCGGTAATCGGCCGCCGCCTCCGCCGCGGGTACCGCCTTCGACTTGCCGATGTTGATGCCGAGCGGCACGCGCACCGCGTCGTGCTGGCGGAGGCGCTCGATGCGCGTGGCCACCACATCGGCGCCGTCGTTCGGGAAGCCCATGTGATTGACCAGGGCACCATCGGCGGGTAGTCGGAACACCCGGGGCCGCGGGTTGCCCGGCTGGCGCAGAGCCGTCACCGTGCCCACCTCGACAAAGCCGAAGCCGAGCGCCTGCCAGAAGCCCACCGCATGGGCGTCTTTGTCGACCCCGGCGGCCACGCCGAGCGGATTCGGAAAGTCGAGACCCATGACGCGTCTGGTCAGTGCCGAAGCCGCGTCCGTGACCTCGCCGCGGCGGCTGGGTCGAGACACGAGCGGCGCGGGCGCCAGGCGCGCCAGCAGCAAGCCGAGCTGATGTGCCCGCTCCGCCGGCAGCAGGAACAGCAGCGGGCGCAGCAGGCGCCACAGGCCCACACCAGGCGGCGGTGCGGCCCGGGGCAGCTCGCCGGGCGATGGGTCTGAGAAGGGATTCAGAAGCGTGAGCCCGCGGGCAGCTGGACGGAGAACGCACGACTGTCGCACAGCGCGGCGGCCCTGGTCTACCGCTGGGCAAGGCTTCACTGCCGAGCGCGATGGCGGCGCTTGGGCGGCCCACGCCGGCCCTGCTGCAAGCATGGCCGCAGGCGTTGCGTCAGGTCTGTGTCGGACCGCTGCGGACGTGGCAGACTAGCGCGCTTTGCGGGTGCCGGAGCGACCGTGTCCGGGCCTGCGGATAGCGGCCGTGCGCCGATCACCCGGAGGTTCACAACACCGATGAGCGACAGCGTCAAGTTCCTACTCGACGAGGAGCATCTCCCCACCCACTGGTACAACATCAACGCGGACCTGCCGGAGCCCTTGGCCCCAGTCCTGCACCCGGGCACCAAGACGCCCATCACGCCGGACGACCTCGCGCCCATCTTCCCGCGGGCGGTGATCGAGCAGGAGATGTCCACCGAGCGTGAGATCGAGATCCCCAAACCGGTGCGCGATGTCTACCGACAATGGCGCCCGTCGCCGCTGTTTCGCGCCCGCCGACTGGAGCAGGCGCTCGGCACCCCGGCGCGGATCTACTACAAGTACGAGGGCGTGAGCCCCGCCGGCAGTCACAAGCCCAACACCGCCATCGCCCAGGCCTTCTACAACAAGGCCGAGGGCGTCAAGCGCATCACCACCGAGACCGGCGCGGGGCAGTGGGGCTCGTCCCTGGCCCTCGCCGGCACCTTCTTCGACCTGGAAATCGTGGTGTTCATGGTGCGGGTGAGCTTCGACGCCAAGCCTTACCGCCGCGCCTACATGGAGACACTCGGCGCCGAGTGCATCGCGAGCCCCAGCGACCAGACCCAGTCGGGCCGGGCCATCCTGGCGGAGCATCCGGACAGCACCGGCAGCCTGGGCATCGCCATCAGCGAGGCCGTAGAGATGGCCGTGCAGCGCGACGACACGCGCTACGCTCTGGGCAGCGTGCTGAACCACGTGCTGCTGCATCAGACCGTGACGGGCCTGGAGTCCCTGGAGCAGCTCGCCATGGCGGACGACTATCCGGACCTGGTCATCGGCTGCACCGGCGGCGGCAGCAATTTTGCGGGCCTCGCGTTTCCGTTCCTGCGCGAGAAGTGGCAGCGCGGGCTCGACACGGAGTTCATCGCCGTGGAGCCGTCCGCCTGCCCAACCCTGACCAAGGGGGCCTTCGCCTACGACTATGGCGACACGGCGCACCTGACGCCCCTGGTGAAGATGTACACCCTGGGCTCCAGCTTTGTGCCGCCCGGGTTCCACGCTGGCGGTCTGCGTTACCACGGCATGGCGCCGCAGATCAGCCACCTGGCCAAGCTCGGCCAGATCGCGCCGCGCAGCTACAACCAGCTTGAGTGCTTCGCCGCAGGAATCCAGTTTGCGAAGGCCGAGGGGATTCTGCCGGCGCCGGAGGCCAACCACGCCGTCAAGGCGGCCATCCACGAGGCCGAGAAGTGCCGCGAATCCGGCGAGTCCAAGGCCATCCTGTTCAACCTCTGCGGCCACGGCCACTTCGATATGCAGGCCTACATCGACTATAACGCCGGCCTGCTAAAAGACTTGGTCTACGATGACGCTGAGGTCGCCATGGCGCTGGCCGGGCTGCCGTCCGGCTGCTGAGACAGACGTGGGCCAAGCCCAGCAGGGCACCGGCCGGCCCTGCGACGCGCGGCACGCTGGCTCAGCCGCTGGGCTGCGCCGGTCTTCACGGCGCAGGACACAGGCCCCCAAGGGTCGACCACGGGAGGATGCGATATGACACTGACGCCCGCCACTGGGCGGCACGGCAATGCCCGACAGGCTCGACGCGTCATCGCCAGGGCCGGGTCGCTGGCGGCACTCGGGCTCCTGGCCGGCGTGCTCACCATCGCGGTGGACGCTGCGGCGGCCGAGCCCGTGGAGACGGCACAAGACGAGCGCACTGCCACGGGAGCGCCCCCGGCGGGCGCCACTGCGGCGCAGGAACGCATCAGCGTGCTCGAAGCGGAGCTAGCGCAGGCGCAGGAAGCGCTGGCGCTGGCCCAGGCACGGCGCGCCGAGCTGGAGGCCCAGATCGCAGTCCTGCAAGAGGCCGCCGCTGCTCGGGATGCACTCAACGAGCGCCTAGAGCGCTTGCGCGCCCGTTTGCCCGCGCCTGAAGGCGGCAGCCTCACCGTCGATCAGGCCAGGCGCCGTGCTGGGGAGGACGCAGCCGAACTCGTCGCGCTGGTGGAAGGCGCCCGCGGCATCGACAACCCGCACCTCTGGGCCGAGGTGCGCAGCGCCGAGAACGCCCTGCACCGTAGCCAGTTCCTGCTCGCCCGTGCCGACAACGCGCGCACCGTCTACCGGGTCCGCCCCGGCGACAGCCTGCGGCAAGTCAGCCAGCTGTTCTACGGCAACATCGAGCGCTGGACCGCCCTCTTCGAGGCCAACCGCCACGTGCTCGATGACCCCAACCGCCTGTTGCCGGGCCTGACGCTGGTGGTGCCTTGATCTGAGCGAGGCGGCCCCTGCGCACCAGCGCGCGATCGCCTCATCGGTATGACACGGGGTCGTTCGCTGGCGAGGGTCCGGAACCCAAGATCTAGGAGCTAGGAGCTAGGAGCTAGGAGCTAGGAGCTAGGAGCTAGGAGGAACCGCTGTCGGTGGTGCTGCAGTCTGACCCCCCGCCCTTCCACGGTGGGGCGGTCAAGCAAATTAGCGCGGTCGTCGCGGTGCATCGTGGTATTGCGGCGCTGCTGCGCCTCGCGCAGTTTGGAGCGCTCCTGCACGAGGGGCGTCACTCACAGTTGACGGATGGGGAGCATGATCGCCGGCGCGTGGCCTTGCTTGCCGCGGCGCGCTTGACAGCCGCCGAGCGCGCACTACGATCGCCGCTCTTCATCCACTTTTCATCACCCTGCAGGGGTACGCACCATGAGTCAGATCCATTTCATTGGCGGCGAGAAGGGCGGCGTGGGCAAGTCGGTGCTGGCGCGGCTCTTGGCGCAGTATCACATCGACCGGGGGCTGCCCTTCCGGGTTTTCGATACAGACCTTTCCCACGGCGCCATGATGCGTTTCTACGGCGAGTACGCCACGCCCATCGCCCTGGACGATTTCGCCGGTGCCGACCAGCTCATGGACGCGGCGGTGGAGCGCCCGCAGAACGTGCTGGTCGATTTGGCTGCGCAGACGACGCGGCCCCTGTTCCGATGGATGAACGACAATGACCTGCCCGGGCTCGCAGCAGAGGAGGGGGTCGGCGTGGTGCTGTGGCACGTGATGGACGACGGCGCGGACGGCATCGGGTTGCTGGAGCAGCTCTTCGCGCAGCTTCCGCTCGATGCCCGCTGCGTCGTGGTCAGAAACCTGGGCCGCGGCAAGGACTTCTCTGCCTTCGAGGCGTCCCAGGCCCGCGCAAGCGCGCATGCCCTCGGTGCCCCAGTGCTGGATCTCCCCGAGCTGCACGCGACCACCATGCGCAAGCTCGACCACGACAATCTGAGCTTCTGGGCCGCTGCCAACAACCGCGATGCCGGCCTCGGCCTGATGGAGCGTCAGCGGGTCAAGGTCTTCATGCGCAGGGCCTACGAGCAGTTCGATGCCGCCGGCGCGTCACTGTTCGTCCGCTGGGTGACGCTTGGTGAGAGCGACGTGGCGCCCACAACACCAGCGAGCCCGACCCTGGAGCCCGCGCCGGAGCCGGCGACCTGAGCGCGGCGCACCCAGTGGGTGACCTGCCGGGCGCGCCAAACTCGCAGGCGGCACAGAGACGTAAAAACACCCTGAAGCGGTCAACTGTTCTTCTCAGGTTCAGTAACAAGCGATCCATCTGCTCTGGACTACGAAACACGCGAAAAATCGCGAATATCCCGGAGATGCAAGCGAGATCCGGATGACTTTCGCGTATTTCGCGCCTTTGGTAGTTTGTTTCCGTCTGCGACCATCTTCATGTTGTTTCTGAACTGTCACCGACTGAGTTTTTGGGCGCGTAGCTACGGCAATCGCACCACGAGGCGATTGATCGGCATGGAAAAGCGGCCCAGGCCGTCACCCCCTTCGCGCGCCAAGAGTGACGCGATGTCGCGCAGCATCCGCGTGCGCGACGCTGGCGAGAGCAGGAAGGCGGCATAAAAGAACCCCGCGGCCTCTCGTGCCAGCGCCTCCGGCGCCCCGAGTTGGGAGACCACTGACGCTTCGATGCGGATGTCGGCGCCGGCAAAGCTATTCGCCACCAGCTGCATCAGTGCTGTGGTCGTGCGCACGCGGCGGTCGCCCAGATCGATTTCGCCATAGCCGGGATACTCCCGCTGGACCCAGCCATAAATGAGGTGGTGCAACTCCTCGTAGGCCGGTGCCGTGGACAACTCGCCATCGACGATGGCGGCCAGGACGCCGTTGGGGCGCAGCACACGCCGCAGTTCGCGCAGGACGGGCTCGATGGGGTCCATTAAGGTCAAGGCCCAATGGCAGAGCACCGCATCGACGCTGTGATCGGCGATGAAGGCCATCTCCTGCGCCATGCCCCGATGCAGTGCCACGGCCAGGTCCGGCACGCGCCGGCGCGCCAACGCCAACTCATCGGCGCTCATGTCGACGCCGATCAGACCGACGCGCCCTCGGAATCGCTCATGGCAGAGCGCGGTCAGTACACCGCTGCCGCAGGCCAGGTCCAGCACAGTGCGATGTTCGGCAGGCTCCACAACCTCAGCCAGCCATTCATAACTGTTGCGCCCCTGTGCATCGCGGCAGCCTGCGGCGCAGGCCTCTGTGAAACCCGGGTGCTGCCGGTGCACCTCGAGTAGATGCTCGCGCAGCTCGGCCCGGCTAGGCCGCTCACCCCGCTGCAGGCGGCGCGCCCAGGGCGTGTCGACGTTGATGACTTCCTGCATGGCGGTTGAACCTGGAAGAGAAAAAAAGCCTGGCCTGCCTAGGTGGGCGGCGCGCGATCGCGCAGCAGGCTCGGCAGCAGCACGGCCAAGCCCGCAGCACTGGCGCCGACCAGCAGCGACAGTGGCATTGCCTGGCGATCCAAGCCCACCCCTTGATCAATGAGCCAGCCCAGGGTTGCCGGCGCGAGCGCCGTTGCCAACACCTGCAAGGCCGCCGAAAGGGCACGAATCGCGCCTAGGTGTGCCGTGCCGTAGAGCTCCGCCCAGACGGCCCCGAACAGGATCGCCGCAGCGCCTGCGGTGGCGCCCATTAAGGCCATGAACCCGGCGGCCGCCGTCATCGAATCATCGCTCCCGAGCAACGCCAGCCCGGCCGCCAGCGGCAGCAGAAAGAACGGCAGCAGACGTATGGCCCCGCAGCGGTCAATGACCCAACCGCAGCCGAGGGCCATCGCCGTTGCACTCGCGGCGTACAGCGGATAACAAGCGGCGAAGGCCGACAGCGTCCAGCCCTTGACCTCCACCAAGTGCACTTGATGAAACAATGCCCCTGTGATAACGAACGGGGCTGTCATCACCCCCGGCAACAATGCGTAGAATCGCGCGTCGCGCAGGACCTCTGCCCGTGTCCAAGACCGATCCTGGGGACGTTCTGCCGACGGCGCCTGCACTGAGAGCGTTGCTAGGCCGTGCCGCCTTAGCCCAGTCCCCATCCACAGCACCACCGGTATGCCAATCAAGACAACGGCTGCGGCAATGCCGACCCAGACCCAGCGCCAGGTGAAGCGCCCGAGGAGGAGCGCCATCAGCAGCGGAAACAGGGCCTCACCGGCCGGATAGCCGAGAAAGGCGAGGCCCAAGGCCCGGCCGCGCTCGCGGATAAAGGTGCGGGCGACAAAGGTCATCGACAGATGACTCGACATGCCTTGCCCGAAGAGGCGCAGACCGAACAGCCCCAAACCAAGCCAAAGCGCCGTTTCAGCCCCCGCCAGCACCAGCGCAAATCCCCCCAACGCCGCCAGGGTCAAGGCGGCCAACGTGGTTGGATCGACCCGGTCCGCCGTCTTCCCGAGCCACACCAGCGTCAGCGCGCTCCCGAGTGTGGCCAGGGTATACAAGCCACCGAAGGCGCCATGACTTAAGTCCAGGTCTGCGCGCAGCGCACCGGCGAACAGCGCAATGAAATAGGTCTGGCCGATGCTGGAGCTGAAGGTCAGCAGCAGCCCGAAGCCGAGCGCGTGCACGGCCCGCCGCCCTGCTCGTCGCTGAAATGGGCGGGGGAGCGCCAACACGTTGCCACGCCTCAACCCATGGAGGGTGCGGGTGCCTTCAGCACAGGAGACGGCATGATGGTGCGGGGCATGGCCGCGGCCTCATCCACGATCTGCGTGCAAAAAGATCAGTTGGACGCGCTGTGCGAAGCGCCATGCGCCATCGCGCTGGCAGGTCGCCAAATAGTCGCCGGTGATGGGGTGGTCCAACAGCTGCTGCAGGCTGATGGCGTCATCGAACACGCAGCGTTGCAGGTAGCCCTCCACCTGTTGCCGTTGTGCCGACGGGGCGCCGTTTTCGTACTTGATCTCCAGCGTCTCGAAGCCCACCCCCATTTGCTCGAGCACCGCGATGATCTGCTCTGCCGTGGTGTAGGGCGTGCCTTGGCCGCCGCGAAAGGCGTCGAGGTAGTGGCGATAAAAGCGCAAATAGTGCGCATCGGCACTGGCATGGGCGATGAAGCCGATGTCCCCGGTGGCTTGCACGAAACGCTCCAGGCCTGCCTGCAACGCCTCCGCCGGCAGGGCATAGAGGGCATGCGTGGCCCAGACGATATCGAAGGCCGCGGGCTCGCACTCGAGCGCCTGCAAGGTCGCGACGTATGCCCGGCCTGCCACAAAGGGCGGCGCCAGGGCGCGGCGCGCCTCGGCGACGGAGAAGGCCGCCGGGTCGAGCAGGGCGTAGTCGATGGGTTGGATGGCGGCCGCGGCGACGTCGGCGTGCTGCACCAAGGCGCTGGGGAACTTGCCCGACCCACAGGCGACGTCGAGCAGCCTTAGCCGGCGATCACCGGCCTGCTGCTGACGCGCCTCCAGCCAGGCCTTCCAGTCCAGGGCCTCGGCCAGGTGGCGATAGTCAACCGATGCCAGGGCGTAGAAGGCCTCCATTTCCGCGCGGCCAGCCTCGCTCCAGTGCTCGCAGCTGCGCTCGAAGGTGTCGGACATGCGTGGGTCACTCCGCCGGCCAGCAGACCGGATTGAGGGGGCTGGCGGCGAGCTCGCCGGGCTGCGTGTCGGGTATGAACTTTTGCCAATCCCCAGACACCATGGTCGGCGCGTCGACGACGCGGGCGCCGTCGGCGTAGAAGGTGTTGGCCAAGACAAGACGGCTTTGCCGGGTGCGATTCGCTGCGGCCGTGTGGAAGCAGAGATTGTGGTGGAAGCTGATCTCACCCATCTCGAAGGGGCCGTCTTCGACCGCGACCTTGTGGCTGCGGAAGACCTCGGCCACATGGCGGTCGTAGCTGGTGTCGAACTTATTGAAGGGGATGCCTTCCACCAGCTTGTAGACGTCAATGGGCCCGGCGAAGGCGAGCGGCCCCATCGCCCGAGAGATGGGCTGCGCCGGGATCCAGGCCGTCACCACGTCCTGGGTCGCCAGCGGGAAGTGATGGTCGTCATAGTGCCAGGGGGTGCGGCCGCAGCCAGGCTCCTTGGACATGGCGTTGTCGTGGTAAAGGCGTACGCGCGGCACGCCCAGCAAGTCCGCGGCGATCTTGGCAATCCGCGGGCTCAGCACGTATTCACGCAGCAGCCGATGGTGCAGCCACGCCAGCTCGACACTCAAAAAGCGCTCCTTGGTGCCGCCGTCGAGGACGGCATCAAAGGTGGTGCTCAGCAGTTCAACCAGCTCATGGCGCAGGCGCAGGGTTGCCGCCGGCGAGAGCACGCCGCGTAGCTTGATGAAGCCGTTGTCGCGAAAGAAGGCCCGCTCGGCGGGCGACACGGCGTACAAGGTCCGCAGTTCTTCGGCGATGGCTGCGTCGTCCACAGACGGCAGCGCCGGCAGCGGGTCAGCCTCGCTTAACGCATCCACCGGGTCATCGCGATTGTCGGCCAGGGTCAGATACCAATCCCACCAGGCCTGGTTGTCCTGCTCCCAGGGTTGGTCGACATCGCTGCGTCGCGCGTTCTCGCCGACCAGCCTCGGGCTTGACTGCGCGGTGCTGTGGGGCACGGTCATCCGCGCCAAACCAGGCAATGCACACTAAACAGCGGGGCGCGCTCGCCGCCGGCGTCGGTCCAGACCTGCTCCGGCTCGAAGCCGGCGCGACGCGCCAGGCGATGGAAGCCTTCAATGCTGTACTTGTAGGAGCATTCGGTGTGGATCGACTCCCCTTCGCGAAATGCGAAGCGGCGCCCGGCGACGGATGCGCTCTGCTCCCGAGTGCTGATCAGGTGCATCTCGATGCGGCTCAACTCGGGATTGAACCAAGCGCTGTGGCGGAAGCCGGCGACGTCGAAATCGGCGTCCAGCTCGCGGTTGATGCGCGCCAGCAGGTTCAGGTTAAAGTCCGCGGTGACGCCGTCCGCGTCGTTATAGGCGGCCTCCAAGATTGGGTGCTCCTTCACCAGGTCGACGCCAACCAGCAGACGCCCGCCCGGGCCCAACAAGTCGCCGACGCGGCGCAGGAAGCGCTCGGCGTCCGCCGGCTCGAAGTTGCCCACGGAGGACCCCGGAAAAAAGGCCGCGCGAGGGTGTTCGTGATCGTCCACCGGCAGCTGAAAGGGCACCGAATAATCGGCGCAGACGGCATGCACCTGCAGCGCCGGGAAGGTCGCAGCCAAGGCCTCGGCAGAGCGCAGCAGATGGTCCTTGGAGATGTCCACCGGCATGTAGACGGCGGGTCTGAGCGCTTCTAGCAGCACGCGAATCTTCAGACTGCTGCCGCTGCCGAGCTCGATGAGCAGTGCGTCGCGCCCGAGCCGCTCCGCCATTGCCGCGCCGTGGCGGCGCAGGATGTCGATCTCTGTGCGCGTGGGGTAATACTCGGGCAGCTCGCAGATGGCATCGAACAGGCTCGACCCCTGAGCGTCGTAGAAATACTTCGGCGATAGCCGTTTTTGCGGTAACGCCAAACCCTGGTGCACGTCTGCACGCATGTCCGCTGGCGCTGGATGTAAATCGTGAAAATGGACCCTCGCCGCTGCAGCGTCTGGGGTGGATTGCGGCGCAAGGGTTTCGCTGGCGCGATCTGTGGAGGTCGATTGGGCGCTCATCTTCGGTGGTTTCCTTTGGGTCGCGGTTAGGCGGCGAGGTACCGTTACTCGCGCGAACAAAGACGGCAGGTCAACGGCAGTGGGGGGGCGTGAGGGTGCATCCATGGAGAGACCGCTCCCGCCGGGGAAGCGAGCCAGACCGGCCAAATCGACTTAGGCGGTCTTGATCAACTTTCATGCCAACCGAGGCGTCGTGATGCCCGCCTTTGGCGTTGTGCTGGCGCTCACATAGCGCCCTATGCTCCCGCCAGCACCCCTTGAAGGCGAACGGCCCTACTGCGTCTAGTAGCCGGCGTCATCTGCTATGAATGTTGCCGGCAATCGCCTGAACGATCCGGGGCGGTTTCGTCGGTCGGGACTGGCCGCCAAAGCGTCACGCTCGGCAACGCTGTGTCACTCCGGCCCAAAACTGCAGGCAAACTATAAGAAATTCAACCGCATTCGCCGGTAGTTCGCGGCGGGTCTAAGTTTAGCCTGCCACTGGCGGCATGGTGCCGACCGGCCGACAGTGCACCGACGGCCCTCTATTTCTGTGCGAATCGTCTGGGTGGACGGCAGGTAGGTGCGGTTTCGCGCCGCTCAGCGCGACGTCTGTGAGGGCGCTGCGGCGCTGTTCGGGGATGGCAGTGGGATCTCCACGCGCTCGGTGGTCCCGCGGGAAATGTAGTCGACGACCACAGCGTCGGGCTGCGGGATGTTGGGTAGGAAGGCGCTGCCGAAAACGCGTCCCGCGGGTGCAAGTTCCACGGCCTTGAGTTTGCGCAGGTCGAAGTCGCGCTGGTCGCTGCCGGTCGAGCTCGACGAGGCTGCCGAGACCGCCGAGGAAACGATGCTGACGAGATACCCACCGAATGGCACCAGCTGGCCTGCCACAACGCCGGCCGTGCTGCGAGCCACGCCGTCTGCGGCGACTTCTGCAGAATCCGGCGGCGCGTTGACCTCTGCATAGGTTGCAGCGGACTCCAGATAGCGCCCTTCGGCGTTGAGTAGCTTGACCGTCTCGATCACAACCGGGCCGTGGGTCCAGTTTTCGATGTTCAGCAGATACTCGCGCCAGCCAGGATCCTTGACGAGCGTGTCCGGGTGGCCCGCCGCGAGGATGCCCACGAGCGCGATCTGCAGTCCGTCCGCCTCGACCGCGATGGGCTCGCCGAAACGCTCCTCCGGTTGGGTGCTGGGGGCCCTATCAGGCGTCGAGCAGCCGGCGGCGCCGACGGCGAGCGCTAGCGCCGCGAGTATGACGCGGCAGCGACATAAGACGTTGTGATTGCCCATCAATGCATCCTCTGCGTTCCCGGCACGGAGCTGGCCAGGCCACTGCCGGACTTTAATGTACACCCGTCACACATGGGTTTTCGGCCGCGAGGTGCATCGGCCGGTGCGCACCGATCCAGACTGCCGCATTTGGCCGCTAGGGCGAGACAGGCAGGTAGACGAAGGCGCGTGGGACGCCGGCCCCAACGATCTCTATGGCCTGCGGTCTGTAGAAGTCGCCGAGGTTCACGGTCTCGCCGGCGGGGTAGGTGCCCAGGGTGATTTGGTTGCCGGTGACCCGGTATGCGCCGTCGCCGGGTGGCATTTCCAGCAGGATGCGACAGGGGGAGATGGCGCACTGTCCCGTGTCGCCGGGCTTGACGGTGACGGTGATGGCCCCGGAGGGGTTGCGCTCGAGGCCCGTACAACCGGCGAGCACCAGGCTGGCGAGCGCGAGGCTGGCGAGCACCAGGCTTGCGAGCACCGGGCCGGCGAGCAGCCAGGGTGCGGGCCGCAGGTACCGGCGGCGGTTACACACCGCGAATCGCCCGGTCCATGCGGGCCTTGGCCTCCTGCCAGGTGGCATCACCGACGGTTGCATCCACCAACAGCTCCATCAGCCCATAGGCGAGCTGGCGCGCTTCGGGATCCAGATCCCGCAGCTTCACGAGCTTGAACAGGCAGCCGGCGCGCTCGTACTCCAGCGTGTTGGCGAGGGCGTAGAGGGTCAGGGCATTGGCCGACTCGGGTGCCTGCTCAATGAACGCAACGCTGCGCGCCAGGGCGTCGCTGCCGGACAACATGGCTATTCTCCTGCCACCGTCATCCGGTCAATGAGCCAGGAACCGGTGGTGATGCTGCTGACGAAGTCACAGTCATTACCGACGGCAACCAGGCCGCGGAACATATCCGCCAGGTTGCCGGCGATGGTGATTTCCTCCACGGGGAACTGGATCTCGCCATGCTCCACCCAGAACCCGGCCGCCCCGCGGGAGTAGTCCCCGGTGATCATCTTGACGCCCTGGCCCATCAGGGAGGTCACCAGCAGCCCGCGGTCCAGGCGCCGGATCATGGCCTCGCGGTCGTCGCTGCCGAGGGCGATGCTGAGATTCCGCGCCCCGCCGGCATTGCCGGTGGTGGTGAGTCCCATCCGGCAGGCGGAATAGTGATCCAACAGCCAGGTCTTGAGGACGCCGTCCGTGACCAGGTCCTTGGCGGCCGTCGCGACCCCGTCCCCGTCGAACGGGGCGCTGCCCAATCCGCGCAGCCGGTGGGGCTCCTCGTAGATACGCACGAAGTCCGGAAAGATTCGCTCGCCGAGCTTGTCCAGCAGGAAGCTGGTCTGTCGATAGAGATTGCCGCCGCTGATGGCGCCCGCGAGGCTCCGCAGCAGTCCTGTTGCAACGTCGGCGCGGAACAGTACGGGCACCTCGCAGGTGCCGATACGCCGCGCATTCAGGCGGCCGAGGGTGCGCTCAGCGGCGCGTTGGCCAACGCGCTCCGCCGGCTCGAGGTCGCCGGGTGCCCGGGCCGTGGTCCACCAGAAATCGCGCTGCATGGAGTCCCCTTCCTTGGCCACCACGGCGCAGCTCAGCTCGTGCCGCGTGCTGGGATAGCCGCCGACGAACCCATGGCTGTTACCGTACACGGAGAGCCCCGCGCTGCTGCCGAAGCTCGCCCCCTCAGAGTTCACGATGCGCGGGTCGGCAGAGCGCGCGGCCTCTTCGCAGTCGATGGCGAGCTGTACCGCGTCGTCCACGGCAATATCCCAAGGGTGGTTCAGGTCGAGGTCGGGCACGGCCGTGGCCATGAGGGCCGCGGGCGCCAGGCCGGCACAGCGGTCTTCCTGCGTATGGGTGGCGATGCTGCACGCTTGGCGCACGGCATCGCGCACGGCCTCGGCGCTCAGGTCCGACGTGCTCGCCGAGCCCTTGCGATGGCCGAAGTAGACGCTGATGCCGAGGCCGTGATCGCGCGTATGCTCGACGGTTTCGACCTCGCCTAGACGCACGGCGATCTCGAGGCCCGTGGTGTTGGACACCACAGCCTCGGCCGCCGAGGCCCCGCGACGCTTGGCCTCTTGTAACAGGTCTGCAATGGTTTGTTCGAGCTGGGCGAGGCGTTCGCCGGTGTCGACCGGGGCCAGGTTGGGCATGGGCTGGGTCCGTGTTCCGTGTCAGGTTGGCGTTAAGGGGGCAAAGCCCTAGCCGACGTGTCAGCCGGCGGTGCCGCCGACGGTCAGGCCGTCGATCCGCAGCGTCGGCTGCCCGACGCCCACCGGAACGCTTTGCCCGTCCTTGCCGCAGGTGCCGATGCCGTCGTCGAGCTTGAGGTCGTTGCCGATCATGCTCACGCGGGTCAGCACGTCCGGGCCGTTGCCCACCAGCGTTGCGCCCTTCACCGGCCGACCCACCTTGCCATTCTCGATGAGGTAGGCCTCGCTGGCCGAAAAGGTAAACTTGCCCGAGGTGATATCCACTTGGCCGCCGCCGAAGTTGACCGCGTAGAGCCCCTTGTCCACGGACGCGATGATCTCTGCAGGGTCCCTGTCGCCGGGCCGCATGTAGGTGTTGGTCATGCGTGGCATCGGCAGGTGTGCATAGGACTCACGACGCCCGTTGCCGGTGGCGGCCATGCCCATCAGCCGGGCGTTCAGGCGGTCCTGCATGTAGCCCGCGAGCACGCCGTCTTCGATGAGCGTCGTACAGCTGGTGGGTGTCCCTTCGTCGTCCACGCTCAATGAACCGCGGCGCTCCGGCAAGGTGCCATCGTCCACCACCGTCACCCCCGGCGCGGCGACGCGCTCGCCGAGGCGACCGGCAAAGGCCGAGGTGCCCTTGCGGTTGAAATCGCCCTCGAGGCCGTGGCCGATGGCCTCGTGCAGGAGTACACCGGGCCAACCGGCGCCGAGGACAACGGTCATGGTGCCGGCGGGTGCGGGCCCTGCCTCCAGGCTCACTAGGGCTTGGCGGACGGCCTCGCGGGCGAAGCCGAGCGCCCGATCCTGTTCCACGAAATAACTCAGATCGCGCCGCGCGCCGCCGCCGCTGCTCGCCTGCTCGCGGCGGCCGTTCTCCTCCACCACGACACTGACGCTCAAGCGAATGAGCGGCCGAACGTCGGCGCTCATGCGGCCGTCGTCGCCGATGACCAGGATGGTGTCCTGCACCGCCACCAAGCTCGCGATGACCTGTGTCACCCGCGGGTCTGCCCGTCGCGCCTCGTCATCGACGCGGTGCAACAGCGCTGCCTTCTCCGTGTCGCCCAGGCTCTCGATGGGGTTCAGCGGCTGGTAGAGCCGGCCCACCTCCGGTGCACTGCCGGCGCGCACGCTGCCCTGGCGGCCGCTGCCGGCAATGGCCCGCGCGGCCTCGGCTGCCTGAGCCAGCGCCGGAAATTGCAGCTCGTCCGAATAGGCAAAGCCGGTTTTCTCACCGGCAATGGCGCGCAAGCCGGCACCTTGCTCGATGCTGTAGTTGCCGTCTCGGATGATGCCGTCTTCCAGCACCCACGACTGTAGCCGACTGGACTGGAAATAGATGTCCGCAGCGTCGATGGAAGGGCAATGCAGTGCGCTCACCAGACGCTCCAGGTGACCGTCATCGAGACCGACGGGCGCGAGGATCTGGCTGCGAGCGATGGCGAGGGTATCGGGCATAGTCGGATGGGCAACTGGAAATGAGGGGCCGGGGGCCGGGAGCTAGGGGCAAGGGGCTAGGCGCTGGTAAGCGGATCGCGTGTGCGTCCTTGGCCTAACCGCTGCGCGCCCCGGTCTGATGCGGAAGTATTGGGGCCATGCCAGACTCCGGCAAGCACAGGGGTGGCATGGGTGGCAACGCAGTTGCGTGCTTCCCAGCGCCCACTGCCATGCCCGGAAGCTCGCCAGGCGCGCTCGCGGCCGCGCTCGGGGCACCGCTCGGGGCACCGTGGAGCGGTGCGATGAGATTGAAGCCTTTGGCCAGTTGTCCTTGGCCCTCGGCCCTTGCGCGTGAGAGCCGCCGACGTCCCGACCCCTTGCGGGTCGGCAGCACCGCCTCGCTCATGCCTACCGACACTTCAGCCGCCGATGCTCCAAGGTCGGAAAGGTGCGGCGCACCGAGTCCTGGAACCCGCGGTCGAGGGGTGAGCAGATATAGCCCGTGCCGCGGGGTACCTGGGCGAGGATGGCGCCCCAGGGGTCGACGATCATGCTGTGGCCGTGGGTCTCGCGCCCGCTCAGGTGGTAGCCGCCCTGGGCGGCTGCGACCACGTACACCAAGTTTTCAATGGCGCGGGCCCGGACCAAGGTCTCCCAGTGTGCTTTGCCGGTGAGCGCCGTGAAGGCCGCGGGCACCGCCAGCACTTCGACACCGCTGTCTAGCATGTGGCGCACCAGCTCCGGGAACCGCAGGTCGTAGCAAACCACGATACCAAGGCGGCCGAACGGGCTGTCCACCACTACGGGATCGCTACCGGCCTCGATGGTCGCCGATTCCTCGTAGCGCTCGTCGGCGCCGGGCAGGTTCACGTCGAACAGGTGAATCTTGTCGTAGCGGGCGACGCGTGCGCCCCGATCGTTGAACACCAGCGATGCGGCGCGCATGCGCTCGGGGCTCGTGGCGCGCAGTGGGATGGTGCCGCCCACGAGCCACACCCCGAGGCGGGCTGCGGTCTCGGCCAGAAAGCGCTGCAATGGGCCGTCGCCGTCTGCTTCGCATAGCGACAAGGTGTCCCGGTCCTGCCGGCCCATGAAGGCAAAATTCTCCGGCAGCACCACCAGTCCGGCGCCGGCTTGTGCCGCCTCTTCAATCAGCCGTTCAACCTCCAGGAGGTTGGCATTCACATTCGGGCCGGTGGCCATCTGCACGGCCGCAACTCGGGGCTTTGGACTCATTGGGCTTCACTCCGCACGGCGTCTCAGTGGACAGCGTTACACACTGTGACGCCCATGTGACGAATGGCTCGCGATCCCAAACCATAGCACTGTGCGCCGCGGGCCGTCGGGGCGCCGGGCCGCGGCCGGTGCCGCCGCCGGTGCCCCCGCTGCTACAGGCCGGCCACCCAGACGCAGCGCCAGCGGGCTCAATTTTGGTCCAGGAAGGGGCTCACGGCTGGCGCGGGTGTGCGCCGCCCCCCGTTGTCGACGCCCGACGATGTGCGGCTAGCGGGGGCGCCTGTACTGCCGTTGCTCGTGGCCTCCGGCCCCAGCAGGTCCGGCAGCGAGCGGATGCCGTTGCTGCCACCGACGCGCTGCACCTCAGGCTCGTCCCAGGGACCGGTGACCCGGTATTCGAAGCTCGCGAGCTGGCTGACGGCGTTGCCCGACACCTGATCCGCGAGCAACACGGCCGCCCCCACCAGGGGACCGCCGGCTACGGCACCGGCGATGGCCACACCGGTGCCGATCTTCGGTGTCACGCGGACGTTCTGGTCGAAGCCCTGCTCCAGCAGGTTCACGCTGCCGCGCACCCGGATGTCTGCGGTCGAGGACAGAATATCCAGGCGGCCGATCCGGGCCTGACCCTGACCGATGGACAGTTGCCCGTCGATGCTGTCGAAGGTGAACCCGGCGGTAAACAGGTCGCGGAAATCGAGGCTGAGCCGTCGCTCCAGGGCGCCCAGATTCAGCACCCCGAGCAAGCGGCCGACCCCCGGCTCCACTTCCAAGAGGCGGCCGGCGCCGATGTCTAGGGTGAGGCTGCCGCGGGCGCGCGCGAGCCGGAAGCCATTCGGGCCGCCGGGCCAGCTCAGCGTCAGCTCCGCCTTGGATGGCGCCCCGTCCAGGGCGCTGTAATGCCCGGCGTCGCGCAGCAGCGCGCCCAGATCCTGGCTGCGCAGGCTGACGGCCACGGCGGTCTCCGTGTAGTCGGTGGCGTCGCGGGTCCAACTGCCGCTCCCCGTGGCCGTCATCCGGGGGCCGGTGAGTGAAAAGTCCCTGGCCTCCAGGCCGTCCGGCACGCGTGCAAGGTCCAGCCGCAGCCGACCCAGCGTATCGCTGCCGTGGCGAAGCGCCTCGATCTGCACCGACAGCGGCGGCACCTGCCGCGGGTCCGGTCCGGTGGCGGTGGCCGGGTCGCTTGGCGGCTGGGCGCTCAGCAGTGGCTCCAGGTCCAGCGTGTCCAGTCGAATCGCCACCGGCGCGCGGTCGTCTCCGGGCAGTTGCACGCTGGCGCTGTTGTCTGCCGTCTCGAGGCCGATGCGCCAGCCACCGTTGGCGGGTGTCACTGCGGCGCGGATAGCCTCGAACCGCAGAGCGCCGAGTTCAAGGGCGTCGGCGGACAGGCGCACCGGCAGCAGCGGTAGGTCCGACTGCCCACCCGGCCCGTCGGCCTGGGCCAGCAGCGGCTCGTTGGCGCGCCACCACTCGAGCCAGGTGCCGAGATCCACGGTGCCGAGCCTGCCTCCCACCTGGATGCCGGGGGTGGCAGGCAGCGCCTCCGGCACCTGGTTCAGGTCCACGGCGATGCGGCGCGGTGCGAGGGCGGTGCCATCGCGATCCAGTTCCACCTGCGCGCCCAGGTCGTCGAGCTGCACGTTCACGAGGATTGGCTTGGCCGGCACCAGTGCTGTCTCCACACGGAGCGGGCGCGCGTCACCGGCGGCCTTGCCGAAGGGCGGCGGCAGGTCCACCGCGAGACCGGT
The DNA here is from genome assembly GCA_964524185.1 of uncultured Thiohalocapsa sp. Lineage (GTDB taxonomy): Bacteria > Pseudomonadota > Gammaproteobacteria > Chromatiales > Chromatiaceae > Thiohalocapsa. The sequence continues at coordinate 31,355 of CAZGCI010000008.1, forward strand.
CAGCGCCGAGGTCAGCAACAGGCGCACGGGCGGGCGCGCCGCCGCGGCGTCGGCGTTGTCCAGACTCGCTTGCAACTGCCAGTCCACGTCACCCTCGGCCAGGGCCCACCAGGGACTCGGTAGGGCGTCTGCCAGGCGTGCCATCGGCGTGCTGCCGCGGGCGGTGACATCGGTGCGCCCGGCCGGGGTGTCCGCGTCCGGACGGTGGGTTGCGATATCGATGCGCAGGGCCTGTTCGCCAAACCGCGCCGCGATGGCCTCGGCCTGCAGGCCCGAGTCGTCGAAGCGCAGGCTGCCGTCGATGTCTGTCAGCTCGAGCTCGGCATCGCGCAGCGTCAGCGCGGCGTCTTCGCCGAAGCTGAGTTCCCCCGCGTAGCCGAAGCGCAGGTCCCGCCGCAGCGGCACATCCAGTTTGAGCCCCAGGTGGCCGCTGCCGCCGACCGCCAGCGCCCGCGGAATGCCGCCGAGCGTCTCCGCCAGCGGTGTATCTGCGAGCACCGCCAGCCCGTCCGTGAGTGGGCCGGTGCCTGCGGTTTCGATGACGAGGTACTCGGGCTCCCAGAGGTTGGGTATCCGGGCCTGGCCCGAGGTGATGTCCGTGCCCAAAATGCGGCCGCTGGCGAGCTCCATGTCGAGGCTGCGGCGGTCGAAGCGCAGGGTTACGTCCAGGTCCTCCAGCCAGGGCCAGCTGCGTGCTTCCCGCCCTGCTGGCTCGTCCGCGGCAGACATGCCTGGGGCGTCGGATCGTCGGCGTGGTGGCTGGTAGTCCAGTACGCCGTCGCGCACGCGCAGCTCAAGCCGGAACCAGCCCTGGCCGTCGTCGAAGGGGAACGCCCCCAGGGGTCCACGCAGCAGCAGGTCGCCGGAGCCGAGCTCGCCGGCGACGATGGCGCGGTCCAGCCAGTCGTAAAGCCCCGCGTCCATCCTCGAGACCGGCAGGTAGCGCGGCACCGCATCGGCGTTGCCGCCGCGGACGTGGGTGTGCAGATCGATGTACGGCGGCGCGTCCGGCAGGGTGCGCAGCCAGAGTCGGCTCAAGGTGTTAACGTCCGGGGTGTCGACCGCCAGGGCATCGCTCCAGACCTCGAGCCCGGTCTCCGTCTGGCGCCATTGCAGCAGCCCAGCAAGCCGCGTCAGTTGCAGCGGCTCGACAAGGTGCGGGCGGATGTCTAGATGCGCGTCCTGGGCTGTGATGCCGACGGCGCCGCGCCCGGGTGCGGCGGAGAAGCGCAGATCGACGCCGTCCAGCGGCGGAATCGGCCCCGCCGCCGGGATGTCTGCCGCGGCCGCGTCGGCCTGCGCAGGGTCCGGGCCGACGCCGAGCCCGGCGATTCGGCCCTGTGCAAGCCAGTCCCTAACGCCCTCGCTGCCGTCGCCAGGCCAGTCCAGGCGCACCTGCACGGCCTCGAGCCGACCGGCGATGCGCCCCGCCAGCGCCGGCTGCAGCGCCGCGGGCACCGCGTCGGCCGCCGCGAAGGCCGCCACCTCTGCTAGGCGTGCCAGCGGCAAGCCGCCGAGCCAGCCCTGCATGCGTCGGACGCCGCCATTGTCCGCGGCGGCGCCAATCAGCTGCAACGCCGTGTGCTCCGCTGTCAGCAGGTCGCCGAAGAGCTTGAGTTGCGGCACGTCCAGCCGCCAGCCGCCGTTGTCCTGCTCCCAGCGCGCGAGCCCGCCGACGTCGCCCAGGGTCAGCGTTGCGGGCGCCGCGTCGGCGTCAGCGTCGAGCCCCCCTGCAACCGGCGCCATCGCGTCTGCGGGGCGGCTGAGCACCAGGTCGTCCAGCCACACGCGGTTGGTGGAGCGCGTCCATTGGCCGCGCTCGAGCTGGTTCCAGGTGGTGAGGTGCAGCCCCTCC